>NZ_JBFTXJ020000001.1:0-330733 GCF_041379945.2 Aneurinibacillus sp. REN35
AAAGGCGCCTCTTTTTCGTTTTTTATTTACTTTTTTTGGCTAATCAACACTCGTGAAATAAGTATTCTCTTATGGAATACAGAATTCCTTATATGACCCTAAGGAATTAGTCTGCGATGGCGCAGGCTGCACGTGAGCTTGGGCTGCATGAAAACACCCTGTATCGCTGGGTAACAGGAGTGAAAAAGGATGTTTTATTGAAGTAGCGAACAGGGTTGTTACGGAATGCGATAGAATAACCTAATTTCTACAAGTAGATAGTGGGGAGGACAAAAGTTTATGGAGATTAGAAAGTTCTGTGATTCGGATATTACTCAGATCGTTTCGCTGTTTTATGAAACAGTCCATTCGGTAAACGCAAGGGATTATACACAAGAGCAACTTGATGCCTGGGCACCTAAAGATGAAAAAGGAAATAAGATGATAAGTTGGAAAGATTCTATGGGTCGCAACATTACATATGTGGCTGAAGATAAAGGTAAAATTGTCGGTTTTAGTGATATGACTCATGATGGATACCTCGACAGGCTTTTTATTCATAAAGAGTTTCAGGGGCAAGGAATCGCTTCAGATTTGGTGAATGTTCTAGAATCTGAAGCCAGAAGACTAAGACTTGTAGAAATTAATACAGAAGCTAGTATTACAGCTAAACCGTTCTTTGAACGTCACGGGTACCGAGTAATTTATTCACAGACCGTAGAAAAAAGGGGCGTCAAATTAGATAATTTTAAGATGGTTAAAAAGGTGGGCTCCTAATGTATTTTGGCTTGGGATTCTGTTTTGTTGACTATCTATGTCCGATGATCTTTACTATGTAAAAAGGGAACTATCCAAGGGGTAGCGACAGAATTCTTGCTCGAATCCGTCAAATGTTTTGCATAAAATGAAAATTGGAGGATTATCATGGTCTATGTCGCACTGCTTAGGGGAATCAATGTTGGTGGGAAAAATAAAATTGACATGAAGCTGCTTAAAAAAACTTTTGAACGAGTAGGCATGGGCTCTGTAGTTACATATATCAATTCAGGTAATATTATATTCACGGTAAATGGTCAATCAAAAACAACAATATCCTATATTTTAGAAGAGGCTATACATACAGACTTCGGACTACAAATTAAAGTTTTAGTTCGTAGTTTTGACGATATTAAAAAAGTTATACACTCCCTTCCAGAGTCATGGACGAACGACCAACAGATGAGAAGTGATGTGCTGTTTTTATGGGACGAAATTGATGATGAGTCAGTGCTTACTAATCTGGTCATCAAACCGGAAATTGATACGGTGAAATACGCTCCTGGAGCCATTCTATGGTCGATTGAAAAGAAGAATAGTACCAAATCCGGTATGTCTAAACTCATCGGTTCAAAGCCATATCGACAAATGACAATCAGGAATGTAAATACAGCGCGCAAAATATACGAACTTATGCAGGCGGCAGAGGCGTGAATATGCGGCGTTCTCGCTTCGTCATATTTGGGGCTCCTTATCTGTCTAGATAAGTGTAGACGCTCCAATTACAGAAAAATGGCTGGGGTATAGAAAAAGAGCAAGATGAAGTTGCTTCGTTCAAGATGATAGAGCCACACCTTGCTCAAGCATTTTTTTCCTAATAAAGATTGGTTACGCTCTATGCCTAATTAAACTAAGAAGCTGCCATCTTTGTGGCGACTGAAAAACCTGGTTAAAATCCACCGAGGTTTATTTTTGTAATGAGAAATTTAAATAGACGATGCTGCTTTTAAACTGCTTTCCATTCCATTCGGTATACACCAGCTCCTTGCCGGAAGGGCTCCATGAGGTTGCTGCATTCTCGATCCCCACGGCCAGCTTGGTGGGCTCATGGCTTAACAGATCGTAAACATAGAGACTGTTCCCGGATGCGGAGTTAGCTTCGGGTTTCAGACTGTATGCAATCATCCTCTGATCCGATGACCATGAAACGCCGCCAAGCTCCGTACCTTCGGCAAGCGTTTTTTTGTTTTCGCCGTTTAGATCGCACAGGATCAGCGTTTCTTTGGAGCCATTGGACTGCAATACCAGCATTTGTTTCTTGTCCGGCGAAGGATATACACCCACCACATGGTCAAGCTTCAGGCTAGTCTTTTTCTTCGTCTTCAAATCCACTGTCGTTAATGTCGCATTGGAATGAGTGTTGTAATAGATCGTATCGTTTATTTGTTCAGCAATGAACAATGGATCATCCGTCCATTTTTCAGCAGAAATTTTGCCTGCAGTCGTCGCTGTATAAGCAGTACCACTATATGCGGCACCAAATATCTTGTCCGAATCTACCCATTCCGCGCTGACGGCACCTCCGATTGATTCACCTGAAAGGGGAAATGCATGCTGCGAAGTAAGATTCATCACGAAAAAGAGAGGGTCGCCCAATAAATATTCTTGATAGATCAAATGCTTTTTGTCGGGGGATAACCGGGCATCACCCAGATGCAGGTTCTTCTGTTCTTTCAGCAGCTCGAATTTTTTGGTCTCAAGATTGTACCGATACAGGCTTCTGGGATGGGAGTCTGACAGTTCTTCCTGGCTCATTTTGTCCAGTGCCTCATTTTCCTTCGAGACGATGACCGTATTTTCATCCCACCAATCCGATACTTCCATGTTCTCATACCTAACAATCTTTTCCACGGATATATCGGGATTACCAGCCTTCTTGCCGTCATCGTCAATGACGGTGATCGTTTTGCCAGGCTCTTCTTTAATGACGGTCTTATTCCCGGTAGCTTCTGATGCGCAGGCCGTGATCGTTAAAAGCAAAGCTGGTACGACCAAGATGATTTTGAATTTTTTCATTTTCGTTCGCCTCCTTGATACCTACAGTACCAGGAATATGTTCCAGGAATATAAACAGATATTTCAAAAAAGTAAACAAACATGTCGGGGATGTTAGTTATGTTCTTGAAGCGGTTGAGCCGTAAGCCGGAAACATAATGCGAAAATGACTTCCATCCGCATTTGTGCTCACAAGTGAAATCGAACCTCCTTGTGCTTCCGTATACTTTTTGGCAAGCGAAAGTCCGAGGCCGGTGCCGCCGCTTTCACGCGACCTGTTTTTATCGACGGTGTAGAACGGCTCGAAGATTTTGCGCGCATACTCTTCCGGGATTCCGATGCCGGTATCCGTAATATCAATGATCACCTGTCCGTCCCTTCGTTCATTCCTCACAGTAATATGACCCTTGGTTTTATTGTATTTAATGGCGTTATCCAGGAGATTGACAAGCACAATGGTCATGCAGTCTTTGTCCGCCTCTACATACGCTTTTGTTAAATCGGTTTCTAGTGTGATGCCGAACTTATCCATTTTCCCTTTCAGGCTGTTCAGCACCGTTTGAATGGCCTGCTGCACATCGACTTTTTCTTTATTGAATTCAAACTCGTATTTCTCCATGGAAGATAATTGAAGTACTTTCTCAACCATTTCATGAAGCCGCAGTGTTTCGCTTTTAATATTCACTATCGCCGTGTTCAAAAGCTCTTCATCGTCCGGATATAATTCAAGCAAATCGATATACGCACGGGTCGATGTGAGAGGCGTCTTAAACTCATGTGTTACGCTGCCAATAAATTGTTTTTGCTGCTGGTCGAGTTGGGACAATTTATGGACAGCCAGGGACAGCTTTTCCTGCTCTTTGTCCTTGTCCTGTATGGTTTTCTTAATTTGCTGGCTCATCACCCGGATGCCTTCACTCAGTTCTCCAATCTCATCTTTGCGCGATAGGGAGGGGACTTCATAATTTCCGGATCGAATTCTGTCTACCGTTTGATTAAGCTTGATAATCTCGCCGGCGAAGAAAGTAAAATAAAAATAAGCCAGAATAAAGCTTAGGAAAAATACACCCGCTCCAATTTGGATAAAGAGCTGCTTAATCTGATTGTAAAACGCCAGGTTTTCCGAGAGTGAGTGATGGAACTGTACGACACCCACTTGCTCTTTGCCTGTTCGTAAGGGAGCCAAGTAATATAACGATTCATTTTCCACCAGATAGGCTGTTTTATCTTTGAGTGCATAGGTCAATGTTTTGGCAAGGCTGTCGGATGCACCGGCGGCTTTTTTTTCGCTGACGATTTTTCCTTGCTGGTCATATAACACAACCGGTTGGCCGCTTATCATTTCTAATTGCGCAGCAAATTCCCGGCCTTTCGATGCAAGGAAGGTATGAGGAACCTTACTTTGCTCCGCCATCATCGTCTGGATAAAATAAATATTTGCAGTTGCTGCCTGTTGGGCAAATTGGTGTTCCACCTGTGATTGCTGATTCTTTTGAATGCCTTCTAGAACGAGCAGGCTTAAAATAAAGACCGTGAAGAGGAGAAGGACAGCCAGAAAAATACTGAATTTGATTTTTATACTGACTCTCACGTTACTCACCCAAGGCTTTGTAACCGACGCCATGAACGGTTTGTATCAAATCACTGTAGTCTGCGCCGAGCTTCTTCCGCAGCCGCTGTACATGGATATCCACGGTGCGCGTTCCGCCAATATAATCCAGGCCCCAGACCAGGTTCAGAAGATCCTCCCTTGTATACACCCGATGAGGGCTGGATAGGAGCAATGCCAGCAAATCGTATTCTTTGGGTGTCAGATCCATCTTCCGATCGCCGGCAAAAGCCGTTCGCTTGCTTACATTCAGTACCACTCCGCTGAGTGCAACCTCGGTCAGCTCGTCATCATCCCTTGCGGCTTTCATTCTTCGGAGCAGTGATTTTAAACGCGCAAGCAGTTCTCGTATATCAAAAGGTTTGGACATATAATCATCCGCACCGAGCTCAAGTCCAAGAATTTTGTCGATAAGATCTTCTTTGGCTGTGAGCATAATGACACCTATTCGCCCTTTGTCCTGAAGCTTTTTCAGAATATCGTAGCCATCCATTCCGGGAAGCATGACATCTAGAATAATCGCGGCCGGCTTGAATTCATACACTCTATCTATAGCCGTATCGCCGCGATCAACCACTTCGACGGCATAGCCTTCCTTGGTTAAAGCATAAGCAATCGCATCCGCAATTTTTCGCTCATCCTCAATGACCAGAATTTTATCGCCCATTGGATAGCCCTGCCCATTCTGTACCATAACGTCCAAACCGGGTTTGCTTCATAACCGCTCAGACCTCCGTTTCTTTTATGAAACAGATTTTACCAACCTATATGAAAAAGAACAACCATGGAAGGGAAAAGTCGAAAATACGCGCTGGGCATTTATCGAGACATCAAGTAAAGTAAAGGTAGGAATTGTAAAGGAGAGGAGGAAGAAATGGTACAGCAATTGATGGAAACATTTCAAATGACGTTACGTGATGACTTGATCGAAACGTTACAGTCACATAGCGATAAACAGCAAACATGTGAGTTTTTTATTCGGCTTATGAGTATACAGGAGATTGTCGAAGCGGTCGAGTGCTTGTCAGCGTTTGAAATGTATAGAGAGATCATTCCTTTGTGGACAGACGATCATTCAAACTATGTGGGTGTTTATTTTTGGGGGCCGATGCAATATAGGGTTTGTTATATCAATCATGAGGAGACCGATCTGTCTCCTGCATTTCGCAGTGTACAATCATTTAGTACATTGCTTGAGCAGCATCCTGAAAGTGATTGGTATGATTTGCCGAAGGATTATCCGGGGAGTGAAACAAACGCCGCTTTGATAGCGAACGATATGGTGGCGATTGCAGAATTAAATACAGCGCTTCAAGCAGAGGAATTAGATGAAGAAATACGATGTCAACTTCTCTTTTCTATTATGGCACTAACCCCGTACCATAAGCTTGATACACTAATGAGCTATATGGACGATGAAAATATGTATGTACAGGAAAGAGCCTGTGAAATTTTGGGCTTCCATAAATATGAACCTGCAAAAAGCAGGTTGGAAGAAATCGCTGAATCCGGTTCACATAATGGGAAAACAGCTGCCAGGTCTGCGTTAGCAAGAATGAACTGATTCTGCATGTTTGAGAAGGAGGATCGCTGTTTGTATCAATGAAGTAGGGGGAACGTTTATGCACTCAACATTGTCAGCATCTTTACAATCCTATAAGCGAAGCATTTCACAATTGTACAATGAACTGACTATAGAGGTGTATGGAACCGGGGTGCGAAGACAGAGCATTACCGTGACAGAAAACAAAATATTGATCTTCGCCGAGCGCTCGCGGCTTCCCGAGCTGAGCGCGCTGGAAAAGGGGAATAAGAACTTGAGCCTGCATCTCGATTCCGCACTGCGTGATGAGTTTAAACGGCGGCTCAGGGAAAGAATCGAGGAGACGTTTTCTGTTTCTGTACGAACGATTTTGCTTGATTATGATTTGGAGACAGAGATGACGGTAACAGCCGTATTTCTTATCGAAGCTGCGCAGAAGTGAATAGGTGTAAGAAAAGCAGTTGGGCCTGCCGCACAGTTCATCGACTGGCGAGCAGGCCCGTTTTTCATTTTGCCGTTCGCTGCAGAAAGTGTTCTACAAAGCGATCCGCTGCCACGTCTGTACAAACCGTTATCCGCTCCCGTGTAGGGTCCGCACTGTCCAAAGGTTTTGTTTGCCCCAGTGTATCGCCAGTTGTGTCCACGTAAATGGGCATGGAGGAGGTCGTAACGAAAGTCGGATCGATGGCCACTCCCACGGCGAGCGGGTCGTGAAGCGCACATCCGCCAAGCTCAGGTGAGGATATACGATACGCATTCATATAAAAAGCGCAGGCTTCGGCTAAAAAAGCTGAGGCAGGAGTATTCTGCTGCTGCCATATGGCGAGCTGACTTTCCTTTAATACGGCTTGCATGGTAACGTCCAGGCCGATAAGGGTAATTCGGGCGCCGGATTGAAGCACGATCTCGGCTGCCTCTGGATCAGCGTATATATTTGCTTCCGCATACGGTGTGACGTTACCCGGCACATGCACCGCTCCTCCCATAATGATTAATTCTTTCATCAGCGGTACAATCTCTGGTGCTTTTTTTATGGCTATGGCTATATTGGTCAGACTGCCTGTGGCAATGACTGTCACATCTCCGGGCCTCTCTTTGATCGAAGCGATAAGAAATTCGTGTGCCGGTATATTTTTGGGGGATTGGGTTGGTGCGGCAAGCGTTATGTCGGCGAGACCATTGCTTCCGTGTATCCATATGGGAGCCTCTCGCGCTTCGCGTACGAGAGGAGCGCTCGCTCCAGGATAAACGGGGATGTGTGCGCGTTCAAATAGATCAAGTACCTGAAGCGTATTCCGGGTTGTATGTTCTACTGTGCCGTTGCCAAAGCAGGTTGTAATACCGATGACATCGAGCTCTGGAGCGTTCAGGGCATAGCCGATAGCCATTGCGTCGTCAATGCCGGTGTCTACATCTAGAATAACTGGCTTCATGTGTTCCTCCTTGTGAGCTGTATCTCCCTTATACGTTTTGCTCGCAGGCTCCGCTCAGCTCCCGGCTGCTTTTCCATTCGCGGACAGTAAACAGGCGGCTG
The DNA here is from genome assembly GCF_041379945.2 of Aneurinibacillus sp. REN35. Taxonomy (NCBI): domain Bacteria; kingdom Bacillati; phylum Bacillota; class Bacilli; order Caryophanales; family Paenibacillaceae; genus Aneurinibacillus; species Aneurinibacillus baijiui. The sequence continues at coordinate 7,477 of NZ_JBFTXJ020000001.1, forward strand.
CTTGCTAGTGCTGCCGGGTCATTTTGGGCTAATTGCTGTGCTTCTTCCAATGAGTTCGCTGTGAAAATAATGAGTCCGCCGCTTTCATCCGTAAAAGGGCCTTTGGCTATTATTTTCCCCTTCTGTATGAGATCATTCAAGTATTCAATGTGTTCGGTGCGGACCTCTTTATCTTTGTTTGCCTCGATCGTTTCCATGAACGCGATATAGTATAAGGGCATCGTATGTCCTCCTTTTGTTCCCTGTATGGTACCAACAATAAGCGAATATACAAGTTTTCCTTGTAATAAATAAATTAATAATTTAAAATAGATGAAAAACATTATAAATTATATATATGCATGGGAAAAAGAATAGAGCGATATGCAGTGGAAAGATAAGCGTGTGCAGCATGATTGGCAGGGAGAAGTACACACTCGTGGCTAAGCGCGTGCACTCCCTGAATGGAAACCCCTACAGTTTTGCTTGATCAACACACGTTAGTTATACGGATACAATAGACGGCAAACGCTTTAGCAAGCGATGAATGGACTGATTGGCCTCCTGCAGAACGATGTGTTCATCCACCGTTTTCATGATGCGATTCTCCATCAGAATTCGTCCGTTGACCATCGTTGTTTCTACGTCGGCCTTGGAAGCGGAATAAACAATTCTGGAGATCAGGTCAACATTATCAGCCGGATAGGCATGGAATTTATTTAAATTTAGAATAGCCAAATCCGCTTTTTTACCGACTTCAAGACTCCCAATGTCCGCATCCAATCCGGCAGCCCTTGCTCCACCGATGGTCGCCATTTCGAAGACCATTTTTGCATTCATGGACGTGGGGCCGTGCACAGGCTTCTGAATGAGAGCGGCCAAGCGCATTTCATTAAACATGTCAAGGCTGTTGTTGCAGGGAGCGCCGTCTGCACCCAGGCTCATGAAGATCCCTTTATCGAGTAAATCAGGAACTTCTGCGATTCCGGAGGCCAATTTCAGATTTGAGCCTGGACAATGGGCGACTTTCACTTTTCTGTCCTTGATGATTTGTTTTTCTTCCTCATCAAGCCAGACGCAGTGGGCCAGGATGAGCCGTTCGTTGGCTACGCCAATGGAGTCGAGGTAGACGACGTTGCGCATCCCACGCTCCGATTCGACGAGAGCGATTTCGGACCGGTTTTCGGATGCATGCGTATGAATCATCGTATTATACGTAGCGGAGAGATCGCGCACGGCTGTAAGCAAGTCTTCCGTACATGAGACGACAAAGCGCGGACAGAAGGCATACTGAATGCGTCCGTTATCATAGTTGTGCCATTTCTCCAGCAGATCGACGCTTTCCTGGATGGATGCATCGGTTTGTTCATGCAGAAGCTTCGGCACATCTCCACCGCGATCCATCATAACTTTGCCGGATAGAGCACGTATGCCGCTTTGGGCGATCGCCTGAAGAGCCGAATCGGTATGATGCACGGTCTCCATATCTACGATGCAGGTTGTACCGCTTTGGATCAATTCACCGATTCCAAGCATAGCAGAGTAATAAATGGATTCTTCATCATGGGCGGCTTCTAGCGGCCAAATCCGTTTTTTTAGCCAATCGAGCAGTTCCAAATCATCGGCCTGTCCTCTAAACAGGGTTTGACAGAGATGGATATGCGTCTGCACGAAGCCTGGAATGACAACTCGATTCGCCGCATTGATGACTTTGTCTGCCTGTTCATAGCGCAGGTTCGGACCGATGTCTTTGATTCGATCCCCTTCGATGTAAATGTCGCCTGTTAAAATAAGGTCGTTTGCATCCATTGTGATGATCTGTGCATTTTTAATCAGGGTGGTTTCCATATACATCCCGCCTTCTTTATGTTCTGTATGATAAGCACGTTTGGTATAAACGTCTTTAGACGCGGTATATCATGTTAATAATAAAAGCCAGACTGATAAAGTGAACGGTCCAAGTTACTTCGTGGTGGCGTCCTGTCAGGACCTTCAGTAGGCTGTACGAAATGAAGCCAAAGGCAAGCCCCTGGGTAATGCTGAAGGTTAAAGGCATCATGATGATGGTGAGGAAGGCTGGCACCAGCTCCGTAAAATCATCGAACGGAATGTGTCGAATCTCGTTGAACATGAAAACGCCTACAAGAATGAGCACCGGTGCGGTCGCAAATCCGGGGATGAGCGTAACCAGCGGTGTGAAAAGGAGGGCCAGCATAAAAAATCCTGCCACTACTAGCGCTGTTAAGCCGGTTTTTCCTCCTTCTGAAATACCTGTGGCATTTTCTACATATACATTCATCGCTGTGGTACCCAATGTGGCGCTGCCCATTGTAGCAAATGCGTCCGCCACAAAAGCTCGGTTTAAGTTGGGGATCTCCCCATTCTTATCTACCAGCCCCGCCTTGTTTGCCAATCCCAGCAGCGTTGCGGAATTATCGAACAGCTCCACAATCGTAAAGGAGAAGATGACAGAAACGATGCCATAGGCAAGTGCGGCTTTAATGTCCATGTGCAGGAAGGTATCCGCAACGCTCGGCATCGAAAAAGAGATGATATTGCTGATGCTTGCCGGTGCCTGCGAAGCGCCTACAATCATGGACAGTACGGTTGTGGCAATAATGCTGATGACGAGTGCGCCTTTGACGCCCCGGGCGATGAGAAGGGCAGTTAACATGAGTCCGGTAAGTGCAATGAGCACCCCGGGAGAATGGAGATTGCCTAAAGAGACGATCGTATCTTTGCTGCTGATTACCAAACCGGCATTTTTCAATCCGATTAAAGCGATAAATAAGCCAACTCCCACTCCGATAGCGGAGCGCAGTGATTGGGGGACGGCAGCAATGATTTTTTTTCGCACCCCGGTGATGGTAAGGATGAGAAAGACAACCCCCGATATAAACACCGCTCCCAGGCCTGTCTGCCATGTTAGTCCCATTCCCAGCACGACTGTATACGTAAAGAAAGCGTTGAGTCCCATGCCCGGACCGACGGCAACCGGCATGTTTGCCATCAGGGCATACATTAGCGTGCCGAAAATGCAGGAGAAAATGGTGGCTGCCACAGCTGCTTCTTTCGGAATGCCTGCATCTGAAAGAATAAGAGGATTCACGAAAATGATATAGCTCATTGTCATAAACGTAGTCATGCCTGCAATAAACTCTGTTTTAGGAGTAGTGTTGCGCTCGCTCAGCCGAAAGAAATTTTCGAGCCACCCGCGTTTAACCGCTGCATTCGGAGGTGCAAGTACGTCTTCTTCTGTTTCAAGCGCCTGATCCGCTTCCTGTAATGGAGGATGTATGCTCATCTAGATTCTCCCTTCGCTTTTTCTTTTACCCGAGGCCGGCTTTAGCTTCTGCTATACAAATACAACATGGTTGAAGTTGTTCACCTCCCTTATACACATAAAAAAACCTAGCCGGAGAAAGAAGCGATGAGAATCCACTTCTCTCTCGTAGCTAGGAAATTTATGGTTTCCAATAGAAACCCCCAACCCATATTGCTGGGGTTATACGAGAGATATGAAATTGTGAAGGAATCGCAAGTTGCAAACTCATGTTTTGAATTTTAAGAATATTTAATTTGCATGTCAAGCGAGAAAAATAGTGTGAGAATGAGAAAAAAGGTGAATTCTGTCGCAGTAAGCAGATAAATTTTAAATAATAAGAAAAATGGGAAAATTATAGGTTTGAAGTTTGAAAAACAAAAAAATATAGTGGTACTCAATTACAGCTAACGACAGCAAAAATGAAAAATTCATACTTTCTTAGGCCTCGTATAGCCTCGAAAATACGGTTCGAGGGTCTCTACAGGAATACCGTTAATTTCCTAGCTACGAGAAAAAACACACCGGTTGTTTTTTCTCGTAGCTAGTTTTTTTATGAAGAGGTAAAGGAGGAAGACGATGATAAAAAAAGAGATAGCATTCACCATCAATCAAAAGCCGGTTATTGTCTCTGTTCATCCTGCCAAAACGCTGCTTGACGTACTGCGTGAAGATTTACAGCTCACGGGGGGAAAGGAATGCTGCGGCAAAGGGGAATGTGGAAGCTGTTCGGTATTGATCCAAAACGAAGCCGTTTGTTCGTGTCTCATTCTTGCGGGCCAGGTGGAAGGGGAGGACATCACGACGGTGGAAGGGATTGGCACAATGGGGGAAATGGATAGGTTGCAGGAAGCCTTTGTCGAGGAGGGAGCCACACAATGCGGCTACTGTACGCCCGGAATTATTGTGGCAGCGCGCGCCTACTTAAACAGCATTGACCATATCCCGAGCAGCGATGAAATTAAAGACGCGCTGGCAGGCAATCTATGCCGCTGTACAGGCTATACGAAAATCATACACGCTGTAGGCAGGGCAGCCCAGCGGCAGTTCGCATGAGTGGAGGTGAGCGCGCTGAATATTTTTCGTACATTGGTGAGCAGAGTACGTACAGAGCAAAAAACCACGTTTGCTACAGTGCTCAACAGCGAGAATCCGGCAGAGATCGGACACCACGTACTGTTTGATGCCGACGGCCACGTTATTTGTGCAGCAGGAAAAGCAGAAATACGTCTGCCCCACATTCCCGTAACGCAAGTCTCTGTTCAGTCGATCGTGATGGGGGGCAGGAAGATGGAGGTTCTGATCGAACCGTTTGAAGCCAAGCCGACACTGGTTATTATGGGCAGCGGGCATATTGCAGAGTATATCGCTGCGCTGGGCAGTTTGCTCTCTTATGAGATTGTCATTGTTGATGATCGAAGCGAATATGCCAATTCGCGTACATTTCCGTACGCTAAACGCATTCACTGCGGAAGCTTTGCAGATATTTTGCCTCAGGTGGCGCTTCACTCCAGAAGCTTTGCGATTCTGGTCACCCGGGGACATCAAACAGATGCGGTTTGTTTAGAACATTTGCTTACTTGCAATATACCATACATTGGTATGGTAGGAAGTAGGCGTAAAATTCGAAGCATATTTTCGCTGCTTAGAGACCGGGGGATAGAGCCTGAAGCCCATCCGAATATTCATGCACCGGTCGGGCTCGACATCCATTCCGAAACCCCGCAGGAAATCGCGCTGTCGATTTTAGCGGAGATTCAGCTCGTTCGTGCAGGTGGCTCCGGCAGGCCGCTGTCCGTCCTGCATAAGCAGGAGAATATTCATCCGCACGGCAAGCAGCGGGGAGAAGTGGATGTGTCTGTCTGGGAGCGGCTCGCTTATGCCCGAGAACAGCAGGAGTCCTGTGCTCTCGTAACCATTATCGGAAGCAGCGGCCATGTACCGCGTGGGGTGGGCAGCCGCATGCTTGTATGGGAAAGCGGGAAAACCTACGGAACGATCGGTGGGGGCAGAAGGGAGAGCGAGATCATTGAAGCGGCCCGTCACGCTCTCTATACTGGAACACCTGTGCGGCAAGAGGTGGATTTTAGCGGCAGCTACAACTCATTTCAGCCGGTTTGCGGAGGAAGATATACGTTTTTTGTTCAGCCGTATATTCCTGTCTCTGCATCGCAGGTCCAGGAAGTGTAAAGGGATGTACGCTGCCATTTTACTCGCTGCAGGTCAATCCTCAAGAATGGGCCAGCCAAAGGGGCTGCTGCCATGGGAGGGAGTTCCGCTGCTGGTCTATCAGATTGCGCAGCTCGAGAAATCTCGCATTGATCATATTATTCTTGTACTCGGGCATCAGCCGGAACGATATCAAGCGCTTGTTTCCGAGCGGACGCATGTGGTCTGGAATGAGGAATGGAAGCAGGGAAAGACCCGTTCAATCATCAAAGGACTTACGGCTCTCTCCCCAGATTGTGAGGCGGTTTTATTTGTAAATATTGATCAGCCGGTATCCGCCGGGAGCATTGACCGGCTCCTTGCTGCGTACGAGGAGGAAGAGGGGGATATTTACATTCCTGTTGCAGGCGGCACAAGAGGACATCCCGTTCTGTTTTCATCGCGTCTGCTGCCTGCTCTTTCCGCCATTACGGAAGAAGGACTCGGGTTAAAGGGGGTTATCAGGGACGAACAAAATAAAATCGTGTCTGTGCATATGTCGGATGCATCTGTGCTGTATAACTTTAATACACCCGCAGACTATGAAAAGGGGAGAGGGATATGAGAGTTTCGGAGATTGAGCTGATTTCACCAACGTCTGTATTGGAATGCCTTACATATTTGGCGAATTCCGGCCGCACCGCCCGACTGCTTGCAGGCGGAACCGATGCGGTGGTTCAGATGAAGGAGGGAATACGGCGTCCTGATATTTGGATTAATATAAAAGGCTTGAAAGAACTGCGTTTTATCCGGGAAGAGGAGGATGGCATTCATATCGGTCCGCTTACGACCCACACCGATGTGTTTCGTTCCTCTCTGCTGCAGGGAAAGGCGGATGCGCTGGTTGAAGCCTGTCGTGAGGTCGGTGCTGCACAAATTCGGAACATGGGGACGATTGGCGGCAATCTCGCTACCGCTTCTCCGGCCGGTGATACGATTCCTGCCCTGTATTTATATAATACCGAGCTTGAACTGCAGTCTCTATCCGGTCGGCGAAGAGTACGAATCGAGGATTTCTTTCACGGTCCGCGTCGTACAGAACTGAGGGAGCACGAGATGATCACATCGATTGTGATCCAGCCGCAGAAGCCGAATGAATGCTCCATTTTTCAGAAGCTGGGTCCGCGCAAGGCCCAAGCCATTTCCATCGTCAATGTAGCCATTATGCTGACGATGGGTCCAGGCTCACGAGAGTGTTTGGGCGGAAGAATTGCGCTTGGCTCTGTGGGACCGACCATTGTGCGGGCAAGAAAATGTGAGGGGATGCTGGCGTGTGCGCCGCTCACAGATGAATGTATACACGATATCGGCAAGATGGCGTGGAAGGAAGTGGCGCCGATTTCGGATATCCGGGCTTCGGCTGAATATCGACGAGACATGACCAGCGCGTTGGTTGAACGGGGATTATACCGGTTGATAAAAAGGTGGGAAGCAAAATGAAGATCGAAGAGGAAGTGCAAAGCAAGGAGCTTCGGTGGGTAGGGAAGCGTGTCAAGCGGCTGGACGGTCCGGAAAAAGTAACCGGGGAATTAAAATATATGACCGATTACCATTATACGAATATGGCATGGGGACGGGTTCTTCGCTCCCAGCATCCATATGCGAAAATCAAGCGGATGGATGTCTCAAAGGCCAGGGAGCATGCCGGGGTGATCTGCGTGCTCACACATGAAGACATTCCCGGTTTTAACGGGTTCGGTATTGTTGTGCCTGATCAGCCGGTGCTCTGCAAGGATGTGGTGCGCTGCATGGGAGATGCGGTGGCTCTGGTAGCGGCGGAAACAGAAGAAATTGCTGAAGAAGCGCTTGCTTTGATTGAAGTGGAGTACGAGGTGCTTGAACCGTTGATTGATCCGGAAGAGGCGATAAAGGACAGCGCTCCAAGCCTTCATCCATCAGGAAACATTCATAGTCGAATTCAGGTAAAGAATGGGGATGTGGAGAAGGCGTTTGCAGAAGCCGATGTCGTGGTGGAGCACACGTACTATTCTCCCCGCCAGATGCATGCGTTTATCGAGACGGAAGGCGGGTGGGGGATGCTAGAGGCGGATGGATCGCTAACGATCCGCTGTCCCGGTCAATACGCATACCGGGACCGGATGCAGATCGCGCGGGTGCTGGCCTGGAATCCGGAGCGCATTCATGTGGTGTCCCATCCCATCGGCGGCGGATTCGGAGGCAAGGACGAGATTACCGTACAAATCTATTTGGCGCTGCTTGCGCTGCATACCGGAGGCAGACCCGTCAAAATTCACTACAAGAGAGAAGAGTCCGTCATAGCCGGCATCAAAAGACACCCCTTCAAAGTGACGATGAAAACAGCGGCAAAAAAAGACGGCACCCTGCTTGCCAACAAGGTTGTCGCCTATGGGGATACCGGGGCGTATGCTTCGCTGGGGGGAGCAGTTGTAAGTCTAGCCATTGAGCATTCCTGCGGTCCGTATTACATTCCGAATGTTGATCTGGACGGGTATTGTGTGTACACGAACAATGGAGTCGCGGGCGCATTTCGCGGATTCGGGGTCAATCAAGTTGCACTGGCTATCGAGGCAAACCTTGAGAAAATCGCAGAAAAGCTGGGCATGGACCCCATTGAAATTCGAAAAAAGAATGTCTATCATCAAGGCGGCTTATCTAGTATGGGACATCGGGTGATGTCCAGCGTCGGCACGTGGAAGACACTGGATGAGGCGGAAAAGTGCGAGCTATGGCAAAATCGTGCAGCGTATAAAGCAGCCCCTTCCGAGCCTTGGAAAAAGCGGGGCATTGGAGTGGCGACCTCGTTTCATGGTATCGGCATGGGAATCGGCCTGCCGGATTACGGAGCGGCGACGATCGAGCTGCTGCCGGGCGGAGGTTTTCTTGTCGGGGTTTGCTCCGAGGATATCGGGCAGGGCAACGGAACCGCATTTGCGATTGTTGCGGCAGAGGAGCTCGAGTGCGATGTGCCAGACATTCAAGTAATACAGGGCGATACGCGCAAAACGATTGACAGCGGTACAGTATCGGCCTCCCGTTCTACGTATGTAGGGGGCAATTCTATCCTTGCGACCGCACCGTACATGATTAACCTGTTAAAAAAGACGGCGGCTGAGATATTGGGGGCTGAGACGCAGGAATTGGCCCTGCTAGATGGCCGGGTGTATGTTGTTTCTGATACAAGCAGAAGCGTGACCTATGCAGAAGTATATGAGCATTTGCATGAACAGCGAAAAACTACGCGGGTGGAAGGCCATTTTATGGTTCCCAAAGCAAAAAAACAGATCGGGAAAAATGTGGGTATGCCGCATTATTTGTACGGATACTTGACGCATGTGGCGCTGGTGGAAGTGGATACGCTTACAGGCGAAACCGAAGTGCTCCGTGTCGTGTCCATTCCGGATTGCGGCAGGGTGCTCAATCAGCAGGGCCTGGAAGGACAGACTGAGGGCGGTGCCGTGATGGGCATCGGATATACGTTATATGAGGACGTGATCATGGAGCAGGGAGTGAATAAGACAACGAATTTTACCAACTACATTCTCCCTACCTTTAAGGAAACCCCTGTGATTGAAACCATTCCGGTAGAGGAAGAGGAGGCGACGGGTCCATACGGAGCAAAGGGGATTGGCGAGGTCGTCATGATCCCGATCATTCCCGCCATCGTCCAGGCGATTTACGATGCGACGGGGGCCAGAATCAATCATCTGCCTGCAACGCCGGAACGCGTTTATCGGGCTATGAAGGAGCAGGGGATTGTATAAGGTGATCTATGGATGAGAAGGAGGCCGCTATGCTGACCGATTCTTTGCAACGACCTTTACGGGATCTCCGTATCTCTGTAACCGACCGCTGCAATTTTCGCTGCCGATATTGCATGCCGCCAGAAATTTTTGGACCGGATTACGAATTCCTGCCGAAAAAAGATTTGCTAACCTTTGAAGAGATTGAACGAATTACACGGCTGCTAGCCTGCCAGGGTGTACGCAAGGTCCGTTTGACGGGGGGAGAGCCTCTGCTTCGCAAGGATTTGCCTCGTTTGATTCAAAAATTGGCCGCGATCGAGGGAATTCAAGACATCGCTCTGACGACAAACGGGGTGCTGCTTCCAAAGTATGCCGGAGAATTGAAGGAGGCAGGCCTGTCCCGGGTTACTGTGAGCCTTGACTCTCTTGATGATCAGCGGTTTGGCATCATGAACGGGCGGGGCATCCCGGTCGCTTCCGTGCTGGCAGGAATGGAAGCGGCAGCACGGGCGGGCATGAAGGTAAAAGTAAATATGGTTGTTCAAAAAGGAAGCAATGACAGCGATATTCTTGCTATGGCCGCGCATTTCAAAGAGACAGACTATATTCTCCGCTTTATCGAGTATATGGATGTGGGGAATACAAACGGTTGGAGCATGGAGCATGTCGTTTCTAAACAGGAGATTCAGAATCGGATTCACGGGGTGCTGCCCATTGATCCGATCGAAGAGAATTATATGGGGGAAGTGGCGACACGATACCGCTATAGGGGAACGGAGAAAGAAATCGGCATCGTTTCTTCAGTTACAGATGCTTTCTGTTCTACCTGTACCCGGCTGCGTCTTTCTTCTGAAGGCAAGCTGTATACGTGTCTGTTTGCTGCATGGGGACATGATATACGCGCGCTGCTTCGTTCCCCTGCGACAGATGAAGAGATCAAGGCGGTGCTTTGTAGAATTTGGATGGGGCGTCATGACCGTTATTCTGAAGATCGTCGGGAGCAGGGGGAAGAGCAGCAGGGCAGAAAAAAGGTGGAAATGTCGTATATTGGCGGATAGGGAAGCGGATCAGGGAGCCTTGCCTCTCGCAGCATGGCTCGCCTGTATGACTATCGTTTAATTCATATCCCCAATGTAGGCGGGAATAGCTTCATCGTCTTCCTGTCTGCTGGTGAGAACCGCAGACAAGATCGGGACAATCTGTTTTGGGTACAGCCGGTATGATGCAAGCTCATGGAGCGGGAGCCATTCGGCACCGATTTGACCTTGATCCGGATGGATCGGACTTCCGGGATCGGAGATGGCACGACAGGAGAAAATGAATTCCACCTGATGAATTTCTGTATGCAGCTGAGCGTTTTCATGATTTTTGCCGATGTATTCACGCACGAAAAAAAGGGGTCCGATTTCGACAGCTGTTCCCAGCTCTTCCTGGCATTCTCTTTGTAACGCTTCCGGGATCGTTTCTCCGTGGTTTTGGCCACCTCCGGGCATGATATAGAAGATGCCCCGCTCGTCTTTCATCTTAACGAGCAGAATGTGTCCGTCTTCGATGATGAGCGCTTTTGCGGATGTTCGTATATTCATAGCAGCCCTCTCTTTTCTTTATATTCCATCATTGTAAGCGAGAACATTCGCGGCTTCAACAGGCGCAGGAAAAGAACCTACAAAAATAATAAAAAAATTTCGACAATTAAATTGACACAAACTAACTTTTCTGATAAATTAAAAATATACTAAATCGCTATGCGGTTACAGGCGTAGCGTCTACCAGTCGATGAGGTGACAGGCGAATGAATTCCGCACTGCTTCAGCACGATAATCTCTTTAAACGAAGGGTTACGCAGCTCTACAACAGCATCAATCAAGAGATGTATGGAGTAGGGGTGCGGAAGCAGCAAATCGACGTGCTGGAAGATAAAATTGTAATTTATGGCGAACATAAAAGAGTACAGGGGTTAACCATCCTTAAAGGAAGGTTTGACGATCTGACAATTCATGTGGACGCCGCCTTGATCCGGGAGTTTAAGACCCGACTCAAGGAGCAAATCGAGAAAGATTTCGGTTTGAAAATCCGTACTGTTTTAAAAGACTATGATCCTGAAACTGAGTTAGCCGTGACGGTCATTTATCTGGACCGACAATAAATAAACAGAACGTTTTCAATAGCCGGGGCTGGGGTGCCAGGGTGGCATGCTACCTCCTGCAGCGTGACAATTGAAGACGGCCGCTAGCGTTTTCGTTTACGGAAACATAGAAGCCGTAGGAATAGAAGAACTCTTTCTATTCCTACGGCTTTTTTTATTCTCTTAAAGGAGGTGAGGCCCACGTAGGAATTCCGTAGTACGACAACCTGTTTTCATCAACAGTAGAGTAAAGAGGCTGTACGCAGCAGAGATGGCGCGGCATTCTCCTCTTTTCTCCCTGTTTGATAAAGATACAAAAACGAAGGGAGCAAACAAAATGGATTTGATTTTAAAAAACGCGAATATTCCCCAGGGGGACAGACAGGTCCTGACGAACATTCTAGTCGAAAACGGAACGATCATGGGCTTTGTCCCTTCCATCAACGGTCTACAGGCCAAAAACGTGATCGATTTGGAAGGGAAACTGGTTGTGCCAGGGTGTATCGATCCGCACACCCACTTCATGGATCCGGGTTTTACCCACCGTGAAACGTTCGCTACGGGTACGATGTCGGCGGCGGCAGGCGGATTAACATTGATTATTGATATGCCGTGCTGCAGCAAGCCTTCTGTACGCAGTGAAGAAAGCTTCTATGCCAAAATCGATCCGATCAAGGATAAGGCATACATTGATTACTGCTTCTGGGGGGGCATGACAGGCGAAGACGTACGTGAAGGCCTGCTGGATAATGTATGGGGCCAGGTGGAAGCGGGGGTTGTCGCATTCAAGTCCTACATGACCCCATCGGTTCCGACCTTCCCGAAAGTATCGGATGCGGAACTTTTGGAGATCTTCTACAAGGTGGCAGAGACGGGGCTTCCGGTCGGTGTACATGCGGAAAACTATGATATTTGCAGCTTCTACACAGAGAAGCTTAAAAAAGAAGGACGAATGGATGGTCCGGCATGGGCGGAAGCGCGTAAGTCGCTGGCGGAAAAGGTAGCCATTGAATTGATCATCAGCTACGCGGAAGAAACCGGCGCTCGCGCTCATATCGTGCATATGAGCACGAAAGAAGGGGCGGAGCTGATTCGCAAGGCGAAGGAGCGTGGGGTAAAAGTTACCTCCGAAACATGCCCGCACTACCTGATGCTGAATGCGCAGGATTCCATGACAAAACACGGCACGTACGCTAAAATCGCTCCGCCGCTGCGCGGTGTCGAGGACAATGAGGTCCATTGGCAGGCGCTTGCAGATGGCACGATTGACTTTGTCGGAACCGATCATGCTCCATATGAGATTGCGACGGAAAAAGCAGCAGCCGATTCGGACATCTGGAACAGCTTCCCGGGCATTCCGGGCGTGGAAACGATGGTGCCGATTCTGGTAAGTGAGGGCTTGAACAAGGGAAGATTGTCGCTGTCCCGCTTCGTGGAAGTGACCAGCCGCAACGCCGCCATCCATTACGGCATTTATCCGAAGAAAGGTGCGATAGAGATCGGCAGCGACGCCGACTTCACCATCATCGATCTGGAGAAGGAGCATGTCATTAACCAGGAAGAAACATTCTCGATGGCTAAATACAATCCACTTCACGATATTAAGCTCAAAGGTATGCCGGTGATGACGATCGTGCGCGGAAATGTTGTTTATGAAGACGGAAAAGGCATCGTAGGCCAGGAAGGATACGGTCAATTCGTAAAACGTCAGAGCACACAGCACCTTGATGCTGTCATTAACCTGACCAAGTCCAACGAGAGTCGGGCAGTGCAGCAAAATACACAAAAGAAAGAAAGCGTTCAGCTATAAGCCGTATCTAAATTTTTTAACCAGGGGGAATGAGTTCAATGCTGCGAGGAGATAAACACGCGATTGTTATTATTGATATGCTAAATGACTTTATCGGGCCAAAAGCGCCGCTGCGCTGCGAAGCGGGAGAAGAGATCGTTCCGAACATCCAGCGCCTGATCGAGTTTGCCCATGAAAACAATATCCAGGTCATCCACGTACAGGAGTGGCACCGCAAAAATGACGCGGACTTCCGCGTTCGCCCGGTTCATGCGGTTCGCGGAACATGGGGAGCGGACTTCATACCGGAGCTGCGTCCGGAAGAGGATAAAGGCGATTATGTGGTGCAAAAGCGCCGCCACAGCGCATTCTCTTATACGGATATGGACCTGTTCCTCCGCGAAGAAAAGATTGACACTGTCGTGCTGACCGGCGTCTGGACAAATGTATGCGTGCGCAGCACCGGATCGGATGCTCTCTATCACGGCTATAATGTCGTATGCATCAGCGACGGCACAGCCTCCCAGGACAACAGCATGCACGAGTCGGGATTACGTGACATCGGTATTTTCGGTCAGGTATGCTCCACCGATGAATACATCGAACAAATGCAGCAAAAGCTTGCTGATCAAGAAACAAACGTTTCGGTATAAAAAGCAGATTGTCATACAGCTGCATAGAGAGGACGCGTTCACATGAGACTGATCGTGGGAATTACCGGTGCGAGCGGTTCTCTCTACGCCTATAGCTTGGTTCGCGCGCTGCATCATTTACAGGTAGAAACGTATGTTATCGCTACGGAAATGGGGAGAAAAGTCATGAAGTTCGAGTGCGGCATCGACACAGATGTGCTGAAAGAGTATGCGACCGTACTCGATAATAGCGACCTTTTCTCCGCCATTGCCAGCGGTTCTGTAAAGACGGACGGCATGGTGATTGTTCCATGCTCGATGAATTCGCTAGGCGCGATTGCAAACGGCGTAGGAGATACGTTAATGAGCCGGGCAGCCAGTGTTGTTATGAAAGAGCAGCGGAAATTAATTGTAGTTCCGCGGGAAGCGCCTCTTCACCTTATCCATCTCGAGAACATGGTAAAGCTCAGCAAGGCCGGTGCTATGATTATGCCCGCCGCTCCAGGATTTTACCATCGTCCAAAAGAGGTCTGGGAGCTTGTCAATTTCATTGTCGCACGCATTCTTGATGCGTTCGATATTGAGCATGACCTGATGGCAAGGTGGAGAGAGACGCCTCTCACACAATAAATGACGGAGTAGATGCCAAGTATGAACACCTCCATCCGAAAACTTATCGATCATTGGGATCGTACAAAGCAGCTCATTCACATTCAAAAAGAGGTAGATCCGCTTTATGAGCTGGGGGCTGTTATTAATGCCTGGGAAGGAAAGCAGCCCGTTTATTTTGAGAAGGTAAAGGGGTACAGCACCCCGATGGTAGCCGGCCTGGGTGGAGATCGTACCACGATGGCGGACTCGATGGGGATTACGCCGGATCAGCTGGTGCCGAAGCTAATTGATGCGATTGTCAATCCGATTCCTACGACAAAGATGTCGGTAGGTCCGGTCCATGACAATGTGGCGCTCGGTGAATTTTCTATTGATGAATTTTTTCCGGTTCCGACCTACCATGCCAAAGATGCAGGTCCGTATTTCGTTTCCGGTGTCATGGTCGTCAAGGATCCATCCGGTATCAAACGGTATACCTCCATCCGGCGCATGCAGTATCTTGGCGGCAATCGCTGCGCGATCTGTATCACGTCCCCGGAGCTAAACCAGCAGTACCAAGCGCTTGAGGATCGAAACCAGCCGCTTGAAGTAGCGGTCATGTTCGGTGTCGTACCAGCGGTTGTCTTAAGCTCGCAAATCAGTACCCATCTGTATCATGCGGATAAGCTTGATGTTGCAGGTGCGCTGCTTGGCACATCGCTTCCGGTAGTGCAGTGTAAAACCGTAGACATAGACGTGCTTGCCGACGCGGAAATCGTACTAGAAGGCAGAATTTTACCGCATGAGCGCTATCCTGAAGGTCCGTTTGGCGAAGTGGGCGGATACTACGGTGTAGTGGAAGAAAATCCGGTGATGGAATTTACGGCCATTACATACCAGAATCATCCGATTGCACAGACGATTTTCCCTTCAAGCTTTGAAGAACGGATTCCGATGTCCATCGTGCGTGAAGCTAATCTTCTTAATGCGGTGCGCCAGACGGTACCTAACGTGCTTGCCGTACATGTTACCGCTACAGCGGTCGCGCGGCTTCATGCCATCATTCAGATTGAAAAGAAAACAGAAGGCGACGCCAAGCAGGCGCTGCTGGCCGCCTTTTCAAGTGATAAAGATTTGAAGCTTGCCATCGTTGTCAACGAGGACATCGATATATTTGACCCGGCGGATGTAGAATGGGCCATCGGCACGCGCATGCAGGCTGATCTTGATGTATTTATCGTTCCTGGCGCGAAGGGATCTCCCCTAGAGCCATCGCATAATTTACGAGGAGTTACAGCGAAAATGGGGATGGATGCCACGTATCCGTTGTCAGAGAAAGAACGCTTCATACGTACTTCCATTCCGGTTCCCTCCTCTTTCAATATACAAGATTACCTCTAACCCTGGGAGTGAATAAGCAATGGAAGCAATCGGCTTACTTGAAACAAGAGGTCTGGTGCCGGCCGTCGCTTCGCTAGACACGATGGCTAAAGCAGCCCATACTCGCCTGGTTGATATGAAAGTGGTGGGCTCCGGATTGGTTTGCGTCATTATTGAAGGGAACGTCAGTGCGGTAAAGTCAGCCATTGAGGCAGGCAAAGCCATGTATGACGGAAGCGATAAGCTTATTTCATACAATGTAATTCCACGCCCGCATGGAGACCTGAGCAGGATGCTATAAGTCAGAGGAGGTGAGATGAGTTGGCTGACATGATGAAGAGCATTATTGAGGAAGTGCTTCACAAAGGCAGAAAGCGCGAACGGGTGCAGGGAAATGAGCAGCCTGCTTCGGCAGCAGGAAGCACGGGACAGTCGGTTTCTCTTCTGAATCTGTATCGTCCCAACTATCAAAAGCAAAAGCAGCAAAGCCGCCTTGGCAGTTTTGCCCCTGATTCTTCTGTGCGTTCTGCGAACAACGGGGTTCGCAGCGCGGCACCGACCGCTGCCATCAGGGAAGCAGGCGATTTCAAAGAAGATCAAATGTCTGCGCTGCAGCGGCTTGCCATTTCGCAAGTTGCCCAGCGCCATTCAGGACGGTTGGACGGAGCTTCTGCCGCTGAAGCCCCTCAGCTTATCGGAAAAACAAAAGAAGGAGAATACATTTGGTTTTATCCTGCGGGTGCTTCCCGTACAGATGAACGGCTGAGCATGCAGGATCAAGGTGGGATGTCGGCCGGAGTGATTACAAGAGGACAGGGAGGAAGCGGTCTGCTGTTTTTGTTGGACGACTGGCGAGCGTCCCTGCCGGATGTAACGTGTGAAGTGCTTCCGGAAGCTGTGCTGCTATTCGCAGAGAACAAAGCCGGACTTCGGCACATGCTGGAGACGGCCTACCGCGACTTGAACAGGCGAAGGATTCAGGGAAGCAAAATGTATCAGGCAGCGCAGCCGTCTTCCTGGCTCAAACAACAGCTGAATCTATCCCATGGCCCGAGTGTGGTTCTATGGGAAGGCGTTTCCTATTTTAATAGTGTGGCTCTTATTGAACGCTGCTTTGCAAACAACCCTGCTCTCGCACTCTCGTATGAGATAAGAGAGGATGAGCTTTTGCTCTCGGGGGAACCCGCGTTCATTGATAGCGCCATGCAGCAGATCAAGCAGGACATGGAACAATTGCTAGTGTAAGAGGGGGAGAAATATGGCGCTATACGCACTGGGTCTGATTGAAACGGAGGGCTATGCCACCGCAGTTTCCGCCGCTGATGCTGCGTTAAAGGCAGCAAGTGTGGAGCTTTTAGGCGTAGAACGGGTGATCGGGGTCAAAGGGACGCTCGGTGTGACCATTCAGTTAGGCGGTGATGTGGGAGCGGTTCGTTCCGCTGTGGAAGCTGGAAAAATGGAGGCGGAAAAAGTGGGCAATGTTATTGCGACACATGTAATTGCGCGCACACATCAAGAAGTAAATGATAAGATTCTGCCCCTGTTCTCTCTGGCAGCACCGAAAAAAGAAGAGCAGAAAAACGAGCTGGCCTCCATCCCGGAAGCAGAAAAAGCGGCGCCAAAGGATGCTGCTTTTGAAAAAAAACGTACCGGCAAAGCGTCCTCAAAAAAAGAGGATGCGGTGGAGCCACCGGGCAGGATTGAAAGCAAAACAGATACGATCAATGACAGCACCAAGATGGAATAATTGAGTGAAAAATTTATGATGGGAGACATGATCATGGGCGAAGCATTAGGATTGGTGGAAACAAAAGGATTGGTTGGTGCGGTGGAAGCAGCGGATGCGATGGTAAAGGCGGCAAACGTGGAGATCTGCGGGTATGAAAAAATCGGCTTCGGTCTTGTCACGGTGATGGTGCGCGGGGATGTAGGCGCGGTCAAAGCAGCCACAGATGCAGGCGCGAGCGCAGCCAGCCGTGTCGGAGAGCTGGTATCCGTTCATGTGATCCCAAGACCGCACAGCGAAGTGGAGCGCGCTCTGCTTGATAGAAAAGGAGAGTAAAAATGAATGAAGCAGGAACGTATGCAAAGCGTTCTCTTGGAGAACGTTTTGCTCTCACTGCTTTACCGTAACAAAACCGAAGAGTTAGAGCGTCTCCATCCCGGTGTTCTGACTCTTCTTTCGTACAGCATGGTGGGCACAAAGGAAGGAATCCGGTGTCTGCAGGAGGTTAGAGAGGCGCGAGTCCGGGTACGCATGATTGTGGATGATCAGGTGCTGGAGCAGCGTTCGATTCCAGCACTGGCGAGAGAAACAGCGATAGACGACATCACGAGGGTCAGTGAGTGGAGACAGAAGCACGCAGCCTATTCCTATCTCTTGATTCCGGTACTTCCTGCCTCCCTTGTTAAGAAAATTCTGGATTTTGATGAGGAGCACCTGTTTTCCCGTTTAATTCTGGAAGCGTTGTATCAGGGAAAGAAGGTCGGCGCGGTGGCGGCAGGTGCTGATCCATATCAGCCGGCCTGGGCGCAGCGCGGATATGACCGCATGTCGCCGCTCCTTAAATCAGAAATGAAGTCCCGGCTGCAGAAGCTGCGTGGATATGGGATTGAATTGCTGCAGGCCGGCGAGGTGGCCGGATGGCTGAAGCGGACGGAGCAAAAGCAGCGGCAGGCGCCCGTCATTGCGCGTCAGGAAGTAGAAGAAGCGCACCGTGCGCGTCAGGATGTTATCCGTACATCTTCCCATGCGATTGTCACACCGCTGGCAAGGGATCTTGCCCGGGAGTATGGCATCGAAATCCTTACATGATGAGAGGGAAAGCGCATGAACATTGGTCTGGTGATCGGCCGCATTACGTCCACCAAAAAAGATGAACAGTTAACCGGCACAAAGCTGCTGATTACGCATCCGATGGATTTGGACGGGGAGCTGGCGGGACAGCCGATCGTTACCGTGGATACGGTGGGAGCGGGCATTGGCGAGAGAGTCATTTATGTGACAGGGAGCATGGCGTCAAGAGCAGTCCGCAACAATCAGGCTCCAATCGATGCAGCCATCGTTGGAATTATTGATAATATGGAGATTGATCGCGGAGGTTGAATATGAGCATACGTACAAAGACATTGAAACAGGTCATGCAGTGGCGGCAGCTGATTGATACGTTACTTGATGAAAATCAATATGCGGACATTGTTCTGCGAAACGGTTATTTCGTCAATGTAATTACCCGTGAGATTTATAATGCGGACGTAGCAATCAAAGGGGAGCACATTCTGATGGTCGGTGATGCGTCCAGGTTGATTGGGCCTGCGACCGTAATTGAAGAGATGACAGGCAAGTTTATTGCCCCCGGATTTATCGACTCGCATATGCACTTTGAGAGTGCGATGCTTACCGTTACCGAATTCTCTCGTCTCTCCATCCCGACCGGCACGACCACGCTGATTGCCGACCCGCATGAGATTGGCAACGTGCTGGGTGTTGTCGGTATGAAGGCGATGATTGATGAAGCAAAAACACTGCCTAATCGCGTGCTGTATACGGTCCCCTGCTTAACGCCGGATGTGCCGGGGCTTGAAACGGCGGGCTATGATGTGAATTCAAAGGACATGGAAGAATTGCTGAGCGATCCGTATGTGCAGGGAATCGGCGAGATTCAGGGCTTCGCAAACGTGCGGCCGGTATTCAAGCATGCCCCGGAGATCATTACCGATCAGCTTGCATCGGTTGCCTTTGCCAAAAGCATCGGAAAGACGGTCGAAGGAAATTGTCCGGGCCTTTATGGAGAGGATTTAGCCGCACACATTATTAGCGGCGGCGCTCACGTGTCCTGTCATGAAACGACCGGCAAGGAAGAGATGATCGAAAAGCTGCGTTACGGCATCACCGTATTTATGCGCGAAGGCTCTTCGCAGCGCAATATGGCGGAATGCATTCGGGCTATTACGGAAGAAGGAATGGATTCACGTCGTGCCGTGCTCGTATCGGATGATATGGTGCCGGAGGATCTGCTCAAATATGGTCATATGAACGATATTGTGCGGCGGACGATTGCCCAGGGAGTCGATCCGGTAGAGGCGATTCAGATGGCGACCATCAATCCGGCGACACACTTTGGCTTCCAGCATATTGGGGTTCTTGCTCCGGGGAAAATAGCAGATATTGCTGTGATCAGTGACCTAACGCAGATGACGATTGACCAGGTGTACATCAGCGGAAAAAAGGTGGCCGAGAAGGGCAGCCTCACTATCGATATGCCGAGATATACGTATCCGGATACCGTAAAAAACTCAATCAAACGCAAGCCGCTGAAAATTGGGGACCTGTATATCCAGGCGTCCGGCAGACAGGCGCGTGTGCGAGCGCTTGAAGTTATCGCCGATCAAAATTTGACCGGGAAAAAGGAATTTTCGCTTCAGGTGCAGGAAGGCGTAGTGCAGCCGTGCCTGCAGCAGGATGTTCTGCCAATCTTTGTTGTCGAGCGCCATGGCCGTACCCTGAATATCGGCAAAACGTTTGCGCACGGCTTTAAGATCAAGGAGGGAGCGATCGCTGAGAGCGTCGCACATGATACGCACAACATTATCGCATGCGGTACGAATTATGAGGACATTCTGACCGCGATCAATCGGGTTATTGCAATGGATGGCGGGATCGCCATGATTAAGGACGGCAAAGTGGTCGGTGACCTTCCGCTGCGTGTGGGAGGATTGATGACCGATGAGCTGAGCGGTGAAGAGATGAGCGAGAAGATCGCCGAGCTGCACCGCCTGGCGAAAGAAGAGCTGGGATGCGGCATTCATGTTCCGTTCATGCATCTATCCTTCGTATCCCTCGTAACAAGTCCGGAATGGAAGATCACCGACATGGGATTGGTTGAGGTGGATACATACACGGTCATTCCGACTGTGATCGCATAGGGGGGATGAAGATGGGATTTCGACTTGTTGACTTAACACAGGAAATTTATCATGGAATGCCGGTATTTCCTCTGCATCCAAAAACGATGGTCTACCGGCATATCACCCATGAAGAATCGAAAAAGCAGATCGGTTTTGAATTTGCGACCAATACGCTGATTATTAACGAACACGGCCCAACGCACAGCGATGCGATTTATGAATATGATCCGAGCGGTCCGACCATTGATGAAATGCCGATGGAATATTTTTATGGGCCTGCCGTATGCCTCGATGTTTCCCATGTCTCCAAAGATGACTATATTGAGCCGCAGGATCTGGAGAAAGCGGTATCGAAGCATTCGCTTCAGATCGATCAAGGCGATATCGTATTGCTGTATACGGGCCATTTTAACCGGTCATACGGCACGGACGAGTGGCTGACGCGCCATGCGGGTCTGAGCTACAGGGCTGCAGAATGGCTGGCAAAACGGGGGGTGGTAAATATCGGGATTGATGCGCCTGCCATCGATCATCCGAAGGATACGAAATACTCGGGTCATTTGATCTGCCGCGAATATCAAATGACGAATACAGAGAATTTATGCAACCTTGATAAAGTCGCGGGCAAGCGCTTTTTGTACTTTGGTCTGCCGCTGAAAATTCGCAAAGGAACAGGATCTCCAATCCGCGCTGTGGCTCTATTCATGGACTAGGAGGGAACGACAATGAATCGTATGCAAACACAAACATCAGGCGATCTGTATGTGAAAGAAGAAGTAATCATTCCGCCGTATGATGGGCGCAGCGTGCTCGTCCGTCAGGGAGAAGAGCTGGTCATTATTGATATGGAGGGCAAGCAGGTTGGCGACTTCGTCTGCTTTCACACATCCGATCATGATGAACACGTTTCGCCTGTGCATATGCGCGCCTCGCTGAGCAGCATCCGTTTAAAAGAAGGAGACTACTTATACAGCAATAAGCGCAGACCGTTAATGCAGATGGTCAAAGATACGGTAGGCAGGCATGATTTCTTTTTTCCGGCCTGTGATTACTGGCGCTATAAAATCGACTTCGATGATGAGAACCATCCGAACTGCCATGACAATTTAAAAAAAGCGATGGCAGCATTCGGCGTGGACCGTCCTGTCCCCGATCCGATTAACTGGTTTATGAACAATCAGCTGGATGAAAATTGGGACTATATAATTGAAGAGCCGCGCTCAAAGCCGGGTGATTATGTGCAGCTGAAGGCGATGGAGGATGTCATCGTTGCTGTCTCCACGTGCTCGCAGGATATGGCGCCTGTGAACGGCTTTAAAGTTACCTCGCTAAAGCTTCAGGTACTGGGAAGGAGATAGGATATGCCTGTTTCGTTTTTACAAGAATTGCTCCGGGTCAATACATCCAATCCGCCCGGAAATGAACATGAGATCAGCAGAATGCTGGCCGCGCGCTGCGAAAGCAGAGGATTGCGCGGAAGCGTGACGATGGTGGATGGAAACCGGAGCAATTTTGAGCTTCGCCTACAGGGGACAGGTGCGAAGGGAAAAACACTTATGTTCTGCGGCCATATCGACACGGTATCACCGGGAAAACAGCCGTGGACGTACGAGCCGTATAGCGGCGAGCTGGTAGGGGATCGTCTATACGGCCGCGGAGCCTCTGATATGAAGAGCGGGCTGGCTGCCATGCTGCTTGCTATCGAGGAGCTGCATACGGAAGGGGTAAAGCTTAATGGAGATCTGGTTTTTTTGGCTACCGCCGGAGAAGAGGTGGACAGCTGCGGGGCGCGTCATTATCAGGATGTGATGGGCATGCAGGACATCGATGCGATCGTCATTGGTGAGCCGACGAACGAGAAGGTTGTCATCGGTCATAAAGGCGCGCTCTGGCTGGAAATCAAAACGTACGGCAAAACTGCACACGGATCGATGCCGGATCAGGGAATCAATGCCATCGATTACATGACTCATGTGATCCGACTCATTAAATCATTCAAGTTGGAGTGGCGCATCGAACAGGCACCGCTTGGATCGAGCAGTATGGCGGTTACCCAAATCGGCGGCGGTATCCAAACGAATGTCATTCCGGATCAGTGCTTCATTCACGTAGATATTCGCAGCATTCCTCCCCAATCCCATGACGCTCTCATTCGCGAGCTGAATGCCAAGCTTGACGAGCTTGCTGCCAGCCTTCCGTCGTTTCGAGCTGAGTGCAGTGTTGTGTTGAATCGTACACCTGTTCTAACAAGTCCTCATGCTTCGCTCATTCAGACCGCTCTCTCGCTAAAAGGGCTTGCGGAGAGCGAATGTGCCGGGGTCTCGTATTATACGGATGCTTCTGTGCTGAACCCGCACAGCAAAATTCCAACGCTAATTTATGGACCGGGTGATGAGAAGCTCGCGCATCAGCCGGATGAATGGGTGGCTGTACCTGCTTATCTGCGTTCTATTGCATTTTATAAAGAACTTGCCATCCGCTTTCTTAATGGAAAGAATGAAACTGCCGCACCGATAAAGCAAGCACAAACAAAATAGTCCTGCCGATATGCCCTCAGGATCTGAAAACCGTGAGCACAGCGCGCACGTCAGATCCATACCTTTCAAATTTGGGGAGGAATTCTCTATGGGAGAAGGATTGAATATCTGGAAAGTAGGAACGCTCGGTTTTCAGCATGTACTGGCCATGTATGCGGGTGCAGTGGTTGTACCGCTTATTGTCGGACCGGCGATCGGCATGACCCCAGAGCAAATTGCTTATTTGATTTCGATTGATTTGTTTACATGCGGTGTCGCTTCTTTGCTGCAGGTGATCGGTGGAAAATACTTTGGCATCCGGCTGCCCATCCTCATGGGATGTGCCTTCCAGGCAGTCGGACCGATGATCGCCATCGGACAGATGCAGGGCATCACCGCCATCTACGGAGCGATTATTGCGGCCGGTGTTATCATTGCCATTCTGGCACAGTTTATGGACAAAATCATCCGTTTTTTCCCTCCCGTCGTCACCGGCTCGGTCGTGATTATTATCGGTACTTCATTGATTGGCGCAGCCATGGGCAACATTACAGGGCAGCCGGATACGCCGGGCTATGCCAGCCTTACCAACCTTATACTGGCCGGCATTACGCTGTTCTCTATTGTGCTGATGAACCGTTTCTTTACCGGATATATGAAAACGATTTCGGTGCTGCTGTCTCTTATTATCGGTACGGTCATCGCGTATTTTATGGGCTTGGTAAGCTTCTCTGCTGTAAAGGAAGCCTCGTGGTTCCATATGGTTGAGCCGTTCCGCTTTGGTATGCCGACCTTTCATTTTGCTGCGATTGTAAGCATGGTCTTGGTCGGGATCGTAAGCATGATTGAATCCACCGGTGTCTTTTTTGCCCTGGCTGAAGTATGCGACAAAAAGATTGACGGAAAAGATTTAAAACGCGGCCTTCGGGCAGAAGGATTGGCACAGGTTGTAGGCGGTATTTTTCAGGCATTCCCCTACACAACCTATTCACAAAATGTCGGTCTCATTGCGCTCACCGGTGTGAAAAAGAAACGGGTGGTGGTAGCTGCCTGCTTTATCATTATGTTTCTCGGCCTGCTGCCCAAAGTCGCTGCGCTGACCACGATC
Organism: Aneurinibacillus sp. REN35; assembly: GCF_041379945.2. Lineage (NCBI taxonomy): Bacteria > Bacillati > Bacillota > Bacilli > Caryophanales > Paenibacillaceae > Aneurinibacillus > Aneurinibacillus baijiui. The sequence goes on from NZ_JBFTXJ020000001.1 coordinate 31,760, forward strand.
ATTCCGAATGCGGTATTAGGAGGAGCAATGATCCCGATGTTCGGCATGGTGATGGCATCGGGGGTTCGCCAGCTTATGACCGTAAACTTTCACAAGGTAGAAAATATGCTTGTTGTAGCAACATCGGTGGGCCTCGGCTTGGGCGTATCGATTGCGCCGGTCGTGTTCTCGAACCTTCCGGAAAGCATCCGCTTGATTGTAGAAAGCGGTATCGTTACGGGCAGTTTTGCGGCCATTCTGCTTAACCTCATACTGAATGGTGTCGGCAAGGAAAGCATGGAGGAGACGATTGAAGCATTGAAGTCCGAGCATTCCATTGAATCCGTCTCGTAAAGGCTAAGGCGATTGAACACTTGCAATCGAATGATACAAATATAAAAAATATTTTAAATATTATTGTATTTACCTTTCCTATATAGTACCATGTGGATAGTGACAGCACATCAACTATATAACGGCGAATGACTGTTGTGGGAGAGACCGAATAAACCATTCGGCACCGAAGGAGCAACTTCTAAAAAATCCGTAGAAGATAAACTCTCAGGTAAAGCGAACCACAATAGGACGCACCTCTGGAGAGAGCGATCAGCCACCCAAGGGGAATGTTCCGCCTACGCGGAAATAATCTCTCAGGTAAAAGGACAGAGGAAAGGTAGAATCATCTCTATCTTTCTTTTGTCCTTTTTTGTTATGCAAAAAAGAAAGATAGAACACACATGATGAAAGGAGACGGGGTAGAAATGGCATTACATGAGCACGATACGGAAATTTACGAGGCCATTGAGAAGGAGCGAAAGCGGCAGCACAGCACACTGGAGCTGATTGCTTCAGAGAACTTTGTAAGTGAAGAGGTTATGGCGGCGATGGGTTCGGTGATGACCAACAAATACGCGGAAGGCTATCCCGGAAAGCGCTACTACGGGGGTTGTGAATTCGTCGATGCAGCAGAGAGGCTGGCGATCGAGAGGCTCAAGCAGCTATTTGGAGCCGAGTATGCGAATGTGCAGCCGCATTCAGGAGCGCAGGCCAACATGGCGGTCTTCTTTTCACTGCTGCAGCCGGGCGATACGATCATGGGCATGAATCTCTCACATGGCGGTCATTTAACGCATGGAAGCCCTGTAAGCATCTCAGGGAAATGGTTCAATGTGGTAGCGTACGGTGTACGAGAGGACTCCCACCTGATTGATTACGATGAATTGGAGACGATTGCGCTGCGTGAAAAGCCGAAGCTCATGATCGCTGGGGCGAGCGCCTATGCACGCATCATTGATTTTGCGCGCTTCCGCGCCATTGCCGACAAAGTGGGCGCCTACTTTATGGTGGATATGGCTCATATCGCCGGTCTCGTGGCGGCAGGGCTGCATCCGTCCCCGGTGCCGCATGCGCATGTTGTAACGAGCACGACCCATAAAACACTGCGTGGACCGCGCGGCGGCATCATTCTCACAAACGATGAAGAGATTGCCAAGGGCATAAACAAAGCTATTTTTCCTGGTATTCAGGGAGGCCCACTTATGCATGTAATTGCGGCCAAGGCGGTCGCATTTAAAGAGGCGCTTGATCCGCGCTTTACGCAGTATGCGCAGCAGGTAGTAAAAAATGCGGGAGCATTAGCAGACACGCTGCTTGCAGAAGGGGCGGCACTCGTGTCCGGCGGAACAGACAATCACCTTGTCCTGCTGGATGTGCGGCCGTGGGGGTTAACCGGAAAAGAAGCGGAAGCCCTTCTTGAAGAAGCCCATATTACGGTGAATAAGAACACCATTCCATTCGATACGGCAAGTCCGTTTGTTACCAGCGGCATTCGCATCGGTACGCCAGCCGTTACTACACGCGGCATGGATGAGCACGATATGGCCGCCGTTGGCCGGGCGATTGCGCTCGTCCTGAAAAGTAAAGGCAGCGAGGAAGCCATTGCGCAGGCGCGCCAAATCGTCGCCGACCTCTGTGAAGCGAATCCGCTGTACGAACAAGTATCCGTTAAATAAAGGCAGCAGGAGGAAGAACATATGGCATACAGCAGCTGTTTCGATATTATCGGTCCCATTATGGTGGGTCCGTCTAGCTCACATACGGCAGGGGTTGTGCTGATCGGCAAATTCGTGCACGACCTGCTGCACGGCCCACCGACCCGGGCGGAGGTCACCTTCTACGGCTCTTTCGCTGAGACGTATCGCGGGCATGGAACAGACAAAGCGATTGTAGGCGGCCTGCTTGGACTGGACACACATGATACACAAATCCGCTCTGCGCTTGATCTAGCGAAGGAGAAGAACATAGACATTCGCTTTCAAATGGAAGAGGACTGCCCCTACTATGACCATCCGAACACGGTCATCGTTACGGCACAAAAGGATGACAGAGCCTTTCAAGTGGGCGGTGTATCCATTGGCGGCGGCACATCGAAGATTTTTTCCATTGATGGGGAAGCGCTTGATGTGCTGCTGGATTCTTCCTATACGTAGCAGGATACGGATGCATGAAGATATAACGGAAGGGAGGGAGCAGGATGGCGGTTCAAACGATTGAAGAGCTGGTAGAGCACTGTGAGCGTATGAATGAGGGTCTTGCTGATTGGATGCTTGCATTAGAGGCGGAAACATCCGGTCAGCCAAAAGAGGCGATCATCCACAAAATGAAAGAGCGTCTAATCAAAATGAAAGAGGCGGTTGACGCTGGCGTGTCCGATGCTTCTTCTGCGCCCAGCGGGATTTCCGGTGGCGATGCATACCGGCTGGGTGTATACAAGGAACAGGGACAGTATGTATCAGGCAGTCTGATTACAGATGCGATGCGGTTCGCGTTTGCCACATCGGAAACCAATGCGCGCATGGGTGTCATTGTCGCCACGCCGACAGCTGGTTCGGCAGGCATTCTTCCTGGCTGCTTGTTCTCCTTATATGAAAATGCCAATCTTTCATTTGAAAAGCTAGTCATGGGACTGTTTACGGCGAGCGCCATCGGCTATATCATCGCCAACCGCTCCTTTATATCGGGGGCTGCGGGCGGCTGCCAGGCGGAAGTAGGATCGGCTACAGCGATGGCTGCTGCGGCCATCGTTGAGCTTCGCGGCGGTACCCCGCATCAGGCGGTTCATGCGGCAGCGGTCGCTCTCAAATCCATGCTGGGCCTCGTATGCGATCCGGTTGCCGGGCTGGTGGAAGTGCCGTGCATCAAGCGCAATGTGATAGGCACCTCGATCGCCTTCTCTGCGGCCGATATTGGCCTAGCTGGTATTACCAGCCGCATTCCGCTGGATGAAGTGATTGCTGCGATGTACGACATCGGCAGAACGATGCCGGTATCGCTGCGGGAGACGGCGCGGGGCGGCCTTGCGATCACGCCGACCGGACAGAAGATTAAAGACCGCATCATGTCAGGTGCAAAAGTGTAAGGAGGCGATCATATGCAAACTCATACGGTTAAACAAACGTCTTTGTTTCCGCTGTATGCCAAATATGGTGGAAAGACGATCGATTTCGGCGGCTGGGAGCTGCCGGTTCAATTTACGAGCATCATAGAAGAACACCAGGCGGTTCGGACACGAGCCGGATTGTTTGACGTGTCGCATATGGGCGAAATCATCATTAAAGGGAAGAATGCTGCATCGTTCATTCAATCGCTCATTACAAATAACATTCACCTCATCGAAAAGAATCAGGCCCTGTACGCGGCCATGTGCTATCCGCACGGAGGAACGGTGGATGACCTGCTTGTATATAAGATGGAAGAAAATGAATACATGCTCGTCGTTAACGCGTCCAATATCTCCAAAGATTTTGTGTGGATGCTGGATCAACGGAAGGACCCGGACCTCATCATCAAAAACATTTCGGATCAGGTAGCGCTACTTGCCCTGCAGGGTCCGAAGGCGGAAAAGGTGCTGCAAATGCTGACGGCGTTTGATTTATCCGAGATTAAGCCCTTCCGCTTTTATAAAGATGTCGAGCTTGGCGGCGGGAAGGTGCTGGTATCGCGCACCGGCTATACAGGCGAGGACGGATTCGAGCTGTACCTGCCAGCGGCGGAGGCTCCGGCATTATGGGAGGAGATTCTGACTGTAGGCGAGGCGGAAGGTGTCGTTCCATGCGGGCTTGGTGCAAGGGATACGCTGCGCTTCGAAGCGCGTCTGCCGCTCTACGGTCAGGAATTGGGCGAAGATATCAGCCCGCTCGAAGCATCGATTGGATTTGCCGTCAAGCTGGATCAGGACGATGACTTTATCGGAAAGGAAGCGCTCCGCAAGCAAAAGGAGAATGGGGTGCCGCGCAAGCTGGTTGGCCTTGAAATGGTGGGTCGCGGCATTCCGCGCAGCGGCTACCTGGTGTATCCGGCCGATTCAGACCAGGCGAGCGAGCCGATCGGCCATGTTACATCAGGGACACAATCCCCGACGCTAAAGAAGAACCTGGGGTTGGCTCTGCTTCAAAGCGATGAGGCGGTTATTGATCAAGAGGTGGACGTAGAAATACGCGGAAAACGAATCAAAGCCAAAATTGTAAAAACACCATTTTATAAACGATAAGTAGGAGGAGAAGCGGATGAGCACGAAAGTAGCGGCAAATCTTTTATACAGCAAGGAACACGAATGGGTGGAGAAGGTAAGCGGGATGCGGGTACGAATTGGCATCACGGATTTTGCACAGCATCAACTGGGGGATATCGTGTTTGTCGAGCTTCCGGCTGTGGGTGACGAGATCCAGGCGCATGAAAGCATGGGAACGATTGAGTCGGTTAAAGCGGTCTCTGATCTATACGCACCGGTCAGCGGGAGCGTAGTAGAAGTGAATGCGGAGCTTGAAGACGGCCCGGAAATCATCAACACCGATCCGTATCAAAGCGGCTGGATGATCGTCGTTGAGCTGCACCAAGCAGACGAGCTGGCAGCCCTGCTGAACACGGAACAATACGAAGCGTTTATTGCGGAGGAGGCGTAAATCGTGAATTATCGATACCTTCCCATGACGAAGGATGACAGGCAGGAGATGCTTTCCTTTCTTGGTGTTACGAGCATCGAAGATTTATTTGCGGACATTCCAGAGAGCATTCGAGTAAAGGGAGAGCTTGCTATCCCTAAGGCGCAGTCGGAGCTGGAGATTGTGCGGCACTTCGGACAGCTGGCCGGAAGCAATGTGCACGCGGGTGAGTATGCCTACTTTTTAGGCGCAGGCATATACGATCACTACATTCCCAGCACCGTCAATCATGTGATTTCCCGTTCCGAATTTTACACGGCATATACGCCATACCAGCCGGAGATCAGTCAGGGAGAACTGCAGGCCATTTTTGAATTTCAAACAATGATTTGTGAATTAACCGGTATGGAGGTGGCGAACTCCTCTATGTACGACGGTCCGACAGCACTTGCCGAAGCGGCCAATCTCGCCGTTGGTGGCAAGAAGGGGAGAAAAGTGCTCGTCTCAAAAGCGGTACACCCAGAAGCGCGGGCCATTCTGCAGGTAAATGCGAGAGGACAAGAGTATGAGGTTGTAGAAATCGGAACAAAGGACGGAGTGACTGACATCGACGCGCTGGAAGCGGCGATGGATGAGAGCGTTGCGGCGGTTCTTGTTCAGTACCCGAATTTTTTCGGATCGGTGGAGGATCTCGCAGCAATTGAAGGCATCGCCCATCGGCACAAAGGTCTGTTTGTGGTCAGTTCCAATCCATTGGCCCTCGGTATTTTAGAACCTCCGGGGAGCTTTCACGCCGACATCGTGGTCGGTGATGCGCAGCCGTTCGGGATTCCGATGCAGTTCGGTGGTCCGAGCTGCGGCTACTTTGCGGTTCGGGAAAGCCTCATGCGCAAAATTCCGGGGCGCGTTGTTGGACAGACGACAGATCATGAAGGACGCCGGGGATTTGTGCTCACGCTTCAGGCGCGCGAACAGCACATTCGCCGCGAGAAGGCGACATCTAACATTTGCTCCAATCAGGCGCTGAATGCGCTGGCGGCATCGGTTGCCATGTCAGCTTTAGGAAAGCGTGGAGTGCAGGACATCGCCCTGCTGAATATGCAGAAGACGCAATATTGCAAAAGCCAAGTAGAAAAATTGGGCGGATATAGTAGTGCGTTTTCTGCCCCGGTATTCAATGAATTTGTAGTGAAAGTACCGCAGCCTGTCGCCGAGATCAACCGTAGTCTTCTGCAGAGAAGGATTGTCGGCGGCTATGATTTAGGGCGGGACTATCCGGAATGGAGCGGCCATATGCTACTTGCGGTAACAGAAGCCCGCACAAAAGAAGAGATTGATTCCCTGGTGGAAGGATTGGAGGAGGCAGGACGTGGATAAGAACAAAGACAAAGCGCTGATTTTTGAAATGAGTCGCCCAGGACGGATAGCGTACAGCATCGGAGCATGTGATGTGCCGCAGGTTGCAGCGGAGAGCATCGTACCAAAAGCCTACCTGCGCCAGACGCCGCCCGAGCTGCCCGAGGTCTCCGAGCTGCAGCTCATGCGTCATTATACCGAGCTGTCCAACCGCAACCATGGCATCGATTCTGGCTTTTATCCACTCGGTTCCTGCACGATGAAATACAATCCAAAAATTAACGAGGATGTGGCAAGGTACCCCGGCTTTGCAAAAATTCATCCGTACCAGGCGGAAGAAACCGTGCAGGGGGGATTGCAGGTCCTGTATGATTTGCAGAATGAACTGGCGGAAATCACTGGCATGGATGAGGTGACGCTGCAGCCAGCAGCCGGGGCGCAGGGCGAATGGTCGGCGCTGATGATGATTCGTGCATACCATGAAAGCCGGGGCGAGAAGCGAACCAAGGTGATCATTCCGGATACAGCGCACGGCACAAACCCGGCCAGCGCTTCCGTGGCGGGTTTGGAGACAGTTACGATCGGCTCGGATGAACACGGTCTGGTAAATGTGGAAGAGCTGCGGCAGGCAGTTGGTCCGGATACAGCGGCCCTCATGCTGACCAATCCGAACACGCTGGGCCTGTTCGAAGAGCATATTGTAGAAATTGCTTCCATCGTACATGAAGCGGGCGGCCTGCTTTATTATGATGGAGCGAACGCCAACGCCATTTTAGGCATTGTGAAACCGGGAGACATGGGTTTTGATGTGGTGCATCTTAACCTTCATAAAACATTCACCGGCCCGCATGGCGGCGGCGGCCCGGGAGCAGGTCCTGTAGGAGTGAAAAAGCAGCTGGTCCCATTTTTGCCCCGTCCGCAGGTAGTGAAGGAAGAAGGAAAGTATCGTCTGAATTATGACATTCCGCAATCGATTGGCCGCATCAAGGCCTTTTATGGCAACTATGGCATTTTGCTGCGCGCATTTGTATACATTCGTTCCAACGGACCGGAAGGATTGCTTCGCGTCTCGCAGGAAGCGGTACTGAATGCGAACTATATGATGCGCAAACTGGCGCCTTACTATGATGTACCGTATGACCGCGTATGCAAGCATGAATTTGTTCTGTCCGGCCGCCGTCAGAAAAAGCTGGGTGTGCGCACGCTGGATATCGCCAAACGTCTGCTGGATTTCGGCTATCATCCACCAACGATTTACTTCCCGTTGATTGTTGAGGAATGCATGATGATCGAACCGACGGAAACCGAGTCAAAAGAAACGCTTGATGAGTTTATTGAAGCGATGATCCGTATTGCCAAAGAAGCGGAGGAAAATCCTGAGATTGTACAGGAAGCGCCGCATACGACGCTGCTCTCCCGCCTAGATGAAGTAAAAGCGGCAAGAAAGCCAGTACTGCGCTATAAGAAAGAGGACGCACAGGCCCAGGAGGAAAGGGGCGGTATGCATGCGCTCGTACGAAACTAAGCGCAAGCCGGACTGGTTGAAGATTACGCTTCATACTACGGAACAATTCAAAGAACTAAAAGCGATCATGCGGGGCAAAGAGCTGCATACCGTATGCGAAGAGGCGAAGTGTCCCAATATTTATGAGTGCTGGAGCAACCGTACGGCCACGTTTATGATTCTGGGGAAGATCTGCACAAGAGCCTGCCGCTTCTGTGCGGTCACAACCGGTTTGCCCACCGAATTGGACCTGGAGGAGCCGGAGAAGGTCGCGCTTGCCGTACAGCAGATGGGACTGCGCCACGTTGTTGTCACATCGGTAGCCCGGGACGACCTGCGGGATGGCGGAGCATCGATTTTTGCGGCCACCATTCAGGCAATTCGCAGAAAAAATCCGCGTACTAATGTAGAGGTGCTCGTCCCCGACTTTGGCGGTAGCTGGGAGGCGCTTGCCGTTGTACTTGCCGCTGCGCCGGATATACTCAATCACAATATCGAAACCGTAGAACGGTCATCGGATCAGGTCCGTGCCCGTGCCAAGTACGACCGGTCGCTTGCGCTGCTTTATGAGGCCAAGCGGATCCGCCCTGAGCAGATTACCAAATCAAGCATTATGGTCGGGCTTGGTGAGACGGATTCCGAAATCTTTCAGACAATGGAGGATCTGCAGGCTGTCCGCTGTGACATTGTGACGCTGGGGCAGTATTTGCAGCCGACGAGAAGGCATTTGCCTGTCAGGAAATATTATACGCCGGCTGAGTTTGCAGACTTCAAGCAAAGGGGGCAGCAGATGGGATTCTCTCACGTAGAGTCCGGTCCGCTGGTTCGCAGCTCGTACCATGCGCATGAACAGGCTGAGCAGGCCGCATCCGTATAACGATTGAATCGAGCACATCACGCGGACAGAGGAAAGAGAAAGGGTCCATCCATCTTTTCTCTGTCTTTTTGCTGTGCGTATGGAAAACACCGTGTGAAAGGAAGGGAACACTGAGATGGAAATAGACAGCAGGATACGCATGCAGGGAAAGCGGCGGATCGAATTTTCGCTTACGTCATCCGCCCGAAAGGAGCTGCAGACGGTTGATGTACCCGAGGACAGGGCGATACGTATTGATGCGGAGCTATCCGGATGCTGCGGCTTTACATATACACTGAAGCTGATAGTGGATGAACTGCGCCGTGATGATATTGTCATCTATCAAGCACCGCTCCGCTTTTTTATTGATCAATTTACGAGAAAGTATGTGGGGGATGCGCTTGTGCTGGATTACGATTCAGGGAGCGGCTACACCCTTACGAATAAAGAGGAAGCTTTTGTATGTCAGGCCAGCTTTGGAGGGGTACAGCACAGCATGGAACAGAGAGGAGGACAAGCATGTACGAAAAACGAGCTACCTTATTGATTTCATGCCCGGAGAGGCCCGGCATCATTTCAACCATCTCTCATTTTTTGTTTGAACATAAGGCCAATATCATTCAATTCGATCAGCATACGACCGATCCGACAAGCGGCATTTTCTTTATGCGGATTGAATTTACGGTAGACGATCCCTCATTTTCTTTTACGCAGCTTGAGCAGGATGTGGCAGCCATTGCAAGGGAATATCATATGGACTGGCATCTAGGAATTGAGCAGAAAAGAAAACGGATGGCGATTTTCGTTTCTAAGGCGGACCACTGCCTTCTCGAGCTTCTCTGGCGGTGGAAGGCCAAGGAAATCGCTGTCGATATTCCGCTCGTAATCAGCAACCATAACGAGTTGCAGGACATTGTAGAAAGTTATGGGCTGCCGTTCTATCATATTCCTTTATCTAAAGAGACGAAGGAGAGAGCGGAACAGCAGGCGCTGGAGCTTTTAGAGGGGAAGGTTGATTTTATCGTATTGGCCCGGTACATGCAGATTCTTTCGCCGGCATTTATTGCCCGTTATCCGAATCGCATCATTAATATTCATCATTCGTTCCTGCCGGCCTTTGTGGGCGCCAACCCGTATGCCCGCGCCTTTAACCGCGGAGTCAAGCTGATCGGTGCCACGGCTCATTACGTAACGAATGAGCTGGATGAGGGACCGATTATTGAGCAGAATATCCTGAGGGTGAATCACCGCTATACGATGGACGAATTAAAGGTGGCGGGCCGCCAGGTGGAAAGAAATGTGCTTGCGCAGGCCGTGGCTTGGCATGTGGCCGACCGGCTCATGGTATATGGCAATAAAACGATCGTATTTGCTTAATTCACTACAATATAAAAGCACAATCCCCAGAGGCTAATCTGGACGGGGATTGTGCTGGAAAAAGCTAGTCCCACCAGAGAAAAGCACGCTCCGTTATTTGCAGTTCTTCCTTTAAGGCTTCCACGCTGCCGCATCCCTGGTCGACGATATCTGGACAGAATTCATACAGATCCTCACAAAATGCATCCCAATCTTCTGGCTCGCCTGCAAGTAAAAACTGGACTGTATCTGTTTCGGCCTGGAAAATATCGATGCCAAAGGCCCGGTCATATTCGATAAGCTTTTCGATGACCTCTTCTGTCAGCATATCGTAATTGACCGCATCCGTTTCCATTAAACGCAGAATATCGAATTGAGAATCCCCTGTGCCAAGAACAACTTCAACCATTCCCGCCGCTGGGGCATCCTCGGAAAGAAAGCTAGTTGTGCCGATGAAGCTGAGCACATTGTGCGCCGCTTTGGAACGCATGGTTTGTATCACCGCGAAGGCGTCCTCCTGCTCAACAAGCACGGAATAGGCGCCGTCTTTTTTTGTTCTGCCAAAATTAACCGTAAAGTAAGGGCGTACTGTCTGTCCGGTCAACTCTTGCAGCTCCTGTACCATGTCCGCAATGTTCATCTCGCTCTCTCCTCGCAAAGTAGTATATATTCAGAAAATGATAGTTGTTTTGTTTGATCATAGTTAGCTTCCTCTGTGTTTGTCAATCCCGAGCTTTTCGATTCGTCTAAGGAGCGTAGCGTGAGGAACATCAAGTATGGAGGCCGCCTGTCTGAGACTTTTTGTTTTTTTCACCGCCTCTTCAATCAATTGTTTCTCAAAGGCGGCTACTCGATCTCGCAACCCGGCTTGCTTCGTATATGTACTGGGATCGTATTGCAAAAAAATCGGAAGGTGCTCAATGCGGATGACATCCTCTTCTACAGTCGCATAGATTCCTTCGATACAATTCTGAAGCTGGCGGATGTTTCCCGGCCAATGATACTGTACGAATTGCCGCATCGCTTCTTGCGTATATGTTTTTATAGGCACCTTATATAAGGAAGAAAAGTGGGTCAAAAAAAGGTTGATGAAATATGGCAGGTCTTCCGGCCGTTCCCGAAGTGCCGGAATGACAAAGTGGGCGACTTGAAGGCGATAGTACAAATCTTCACGAAATTTCCCGTCCTCTACGAGCTGTGCCAAGCTTCGATTCGTGCTTGCTATGACTCGTACATCAATCGTTTTTGACCAGGATCCGCCTACTCTCCGAATCTCTCTTTCCTGCAGTGCGCGAAGCAGCTTGACCTGCATGAGTGGAGGAAGCTCACCGATCTCATCTAGCAGGATGGTGCCTTTATCGGCTTGTTCGAACAGCCCGATGCTGCCTTCTTTCTTTGCCCCGGTAAAAGCACCGCTCTCATAGCCGAATAGTTCAGATTCAGCCAGTGCATCAGGAATGGCACCGCAATTTACCTTTACAAACGGCATGGCCGCGCGCGGGCTTGTCTCATGAATCATGGCCGCGATCTTTTCCTTTCCTGTTCCGCTCTCTCCTTCAATGAGGATGGTGGAAGGGTACTGGGCAGCACGACGAATTTTTTGAATGGTGCTTGCAAAGGCCGGGTTTTTTGACTTTATTTCCATAGCATCGGTAGAAAGATGTGAAGAGGAAAGAAACATACGGGCCTCCAATCTATTCTGTTGTATCAATTATGAACAAAGTGGTTTGATAATGATACAAAATCAATGCTATGATTAATGAGGAATTTTGTCAATCACTCAAAAAAACGGTTCAAAAACGAACAAATCCATAAAGTTTTGTGTAGCATAAATATTCTAAATTAAAGGATCATTTGGTTTCTTTTAGTTGGCATGGTTCTTGCTTAATTAAATTTATAACACTGAGAGGTGCACACATGGTAGAGAGAGATTTTCAAAGATATGTTCAACAGGTAATTCAAGAGCACAAGATTAGGACGGTTCGTGTCTCAATTATGGACAATTCCAACATTCCGCGCTCCCGTTATGTGACCGCAAAGTTTTTTCTGGAAAACGTGATTCCTGAAGGCATTCACTATCCCTCTACGCTTTTTTCGTTCGATACATCCGCTGCTCTTGTAGAAGAAGCGGGGAATGGCTATGCCGGGGGATACCCAAGCTGGGTGCTGCATCCTGACTTAAATACGTTTGTGGTACTGCCGTGGGTACATCAAACGGCGAGGGTACTCGCCGACATTTATGATGGAGAAGGCCAGCCGATTCAGGAGTCTCCACGCTATCAATTAGGGCGTGTGCTGCAGGAGCTTGACAGCATGGGATATCAGGTGCGGGGTGCATTTGAATTTGAGTTTTATGTCTATAACAAAGAGAGTATGAAGCCTGCCTGGGAAGGGCTGAATTGTTTTTCGGATGTTGTACAGGCAGAGGTTGCCGACATTCTAGAAGCGGTTCAAACTGGGCTATCCGATATCGGGGCTGGGCCTGAGGTTGCGAATACGGAATACGGCTCAGGGCAGTTCGAGATTACGAATTCGCCGTTTCAGGGAATGCCGATTGCAGATATGGCATTTTTCTATCGAACAAGCATCAAGGAGATCTTGAGTCAGAAGGGATGGCATGCCACATTCATGAGCAAGCCTGACGAGCGCATGAGTGGCAGCGGCGGTCATTTCCATCTTTCGCTGCTTGATCAGGAAGAAAAAAACATATTTAGTGATCCGACTGCTCCGGATGGTCTTTCGGATGTGGCCCGCTGGTTTATTGGCGGACAAATTCATCATGCGTCTGCTATCTGCGCATTAGCGAACGGTACCGTAAACAGTTACAAGCGTTTGGTTCCAAATTCATTTGCTCCTGTTCATGCTTCATGGGGCTATGAGCATCGCAGTACGATGATACGTATTCCGCAGGGGCGAGGGAAGAAGACTCACATGGAAAGTCGGCTGCCTGGAGCAGATACGAATCCTTATTTAGCGATGGCGGCGACCCTGTTAGCCGGAATAGACGGCATCCGCAATCGGATCGAGCCGCCACCTCCTGTGGTAGGAATTGATATTTACCGTGAGCCGGGCCAGCATGCCCGCCTGCCTAAAAATCTTGATGCGGCGATTGATGCTCTCACAACCAATGAGGTATTCACTCAGTTTTTTGGCTCTGCATTCCTCAATCGCTACGCGGCTTTACGTCGGCATGAATACGAGCGCTATGAGCGTACGATAAGCGAATGGGAGCGAAAAGAATATTTTGATTTATTTTAATCGTAAGGAGGAGATGATCTCATGTATCGCGTAACAAAAGAAAACCTTATCTATGCGATGTCACCCGAAAATGATCCGGTCCTGCGCGTGCCATCCGGCAGTACGGTGGTTTTTGAAACGTGTGACTGCTTTGAGGATCAAATTCGTTCTGCTGATACGCAGTTTGATGCGTTGGATTGGAATCGCATTAATCCGGCAACGGGACCTGTATATGTTGAAGGCGCTGAGCCGGGAGATATTCTGGCTGTACGGATCGAGAAGATACACATAGCGAATCAGGGAGTGATGGTGACAGGACCGAATCTTGGGGTGATGGGTTTTGATTTGACAGAGAACCATATTCGGATCGTTCCTGTTCGCAACGGAAATGTAGTGTTCGCAGACAACCTTGAAATCCCGGTAAATCCTATGATCGGAGTAATCGGAACGGCTCCTGCTGTCGAGTCTATTTCCTGCGGTACACCGGGAGGGCATGGAGGCAATATGGACTGCAAGCAGATTCGTGAAGGGGTCACCTTGCTGCTGCCTGTCCATGTTCCCGGAGCGCTTCTTGGGCTCGGTGATCTGCATGCGGCGATGGCTGATGGTGAAGTTGCTGTGTGCGGCGTAGAGATCGCTGGCGAAGTGACAGTGACGGTCGAGGTGATGAAGGGGAGAGAGCTGCCCCTGCCGATGGTGATTACAGACGAACATGTAATTACGATCGCATCAGAGGTGGAGTTGGACAAAGCTTCTGATCAAGCGGTTATCAACATGGTGAATTTCCTGCATGAACAATGGCAAGTTCCGAAGGAGGAGGCCACCTTCCTGCTCTCCATTGCAGGCGATGTGCGCATATGTCAGGTGGTTGATCCGTTGAAAACGGCACGGGTGGAACTGCCGATCGCGTATGCAGAAGCAATAGGAGTAGACATAGAATCATATTTGATAAAGTAGGTGAAGACAGTGAACGTACAAGTGGAGCAGAATGCTAATACTTCCACGGGATATAAACAGGAGTTAAAACGGGCGCTTACATTTAGGGATTTGCTAGTTTACGGAATGATTTTTATGGTACCGATCGCTCCGTTTGGAATTTACGGGCAGGTTGCACAAGGCTCGGGCGGTATGGTGGCGCTTGTCTACCTTATTGGTATGGCAGGTATGATTTTTACTGCCTTAAGCTATGCGCGTATGTCAGAAGCTTTTCCGATTGCAGGATCAGTATACTCGTATGCACAGCGAGGATTGAACCCATCCCTTGGCTTTTTTGCCGGATGGGTCATCCTTCTCGATTATATTTTGGTTCCTTCATTGTTGTACCTTGTATCCGGTGCCGCGCTTGGTGAACTCATTCCATCCATCCCCAGTTGGGTCTGGCTCGTTCTCTTTATTGGTATTAATACAATGATTAACATTCGCGGTATTGAGTTTACAGCCAAAGCCAACATCATTATTCTGGTATTTGAGTTTATTGTCCTGCTGCTGTTTGTTGGTGTAGGTCTTGTCGCAATTTCTCAAGGGGTAGGAGATGGATTCACGGTAAAGCCTGTCTATGATTCCGAACATTTCAGCCTTCCGCTTGTTATGGGGGCCGTTTCCATCGCGGTGTTAAGCTTTCTTGGCTTTGATGGAATTAGTACGCTGGCGGAAGAAACAAAAGGCGGCACCAAGACCGTAGGAAGAGCGGCTATTTTTGCCCTGCTGGGTGTCGGAGTCCTGTTTATTATTCAAACATGTATTGCAGCGTGGATCTGGCCTGACTTTTCTACCTTTAAAAATGCAGACGTAGCCTTTTATCAGGTAGCTGAGCTGGCTGGTGGGGCCTGGTTGAAGAACCTATGTATTATTGCTACTGCCATCTCGTGGGGCTTGGCTAATGCGCTGGCAGCACAGGCCGCCATTTCTCGTATTTTATACAGCATGGCAAGGGATCGGAATCTTCCGTCTTTTCTGGCCAAGGTGCATGATCGCTATCAGACGCCATATGTAAGCACGTTGTTAGTTGCTATCGTATCGCTGATTGTTGGGCTATTTTTTATGGATCAATTGGGTGCACTGGCTTCACTAGTTAACTTCGGGGCGTTAACGGCGTTTCTGCTGCTTCATATCTCGGTAATTAATCATTTCATTGTAAAGCAGAAGTCAACCCAGTACATTCGCCACCTTCTTCTTCCGATCATTGGCCTTATGATCATTGGCTATGTGTGGTACAGCCTGGACAGCCTTTCAAAGGAATTAGGATTCATTTGGTTAGGTATCGGAGTTATTTACTTTATTTTCCTAAAATTTAGCAATAAGAAATTAACGATCGAAGAATAAAATAATAGAAGCAAAGAAGTCTGCACTTTTATTAAAGCTGCAGGCTTTTTTGCAATGAAGCAATCACAGCGCAATAAAACAAAGGAAGCTAACCCGAAAAGGTCATAGTATATGCCTTTTTGGGCTAGCTCCCTTATGTGTAGAACTATACTTTCTGCACTTCTTCTTCGTAGCATTCCATACAGTACTGGTCTTTTTCTTCCACTTCATATTCAGTTAGCTTCGCGCCACATTGTTTACACTTTCTATCCGTCAAAATAATATTCATATCATTACCTCAATTTAGATTTCTTTACCTTTCATTATACGTCATATAATTATGAAATTTGTGAACTCTTTATGAAGATCTAATGAATTTTATCTTTTTTCAGCAAATAAAAGAAATAAAGTGGCGATCGGGCCTAAAAAAAGTGAAAGCAAAAACCAATTGATCCCTGTCCGGTTCTTACCCTGTGCAAGACCTGCGTTAATGAGTGCCAGCGTACCCCACCCTACAACGTATTCATTGTCCATATGTATTCTCTCCTATACATGTCGATGCGATATGAGGAGGGATTGCTTGCAGAAATTATTGGCGCAGCGGGAGAGAGAAATCTACCTTGCTGTTAATGGACGAGCAGGACGATCCGCTCGTTGTCATTAACGAGAACAAGCTTCCAGATGCCGTCTTCGTAGACTTCTCTTATCGCGGTATAGAGTGTGCCGCGGTAAGAAATTTCGCCCAACACAATTCTACAAACAATCATAGCAACAGTCCTTCTTTATGCTTCCTCATATATGATTGTAGCATAGTGGAGAGCAATACGAGGATATGGTGAGTGACGAATGGTTTAAAATAAAAAATAATGCCAATAGCAAGAAAATACGGTACCCTAAAAGAAACATTAAATAATAAGCAAGGAAGGGACGGTGCTCTAATTTTGTGGGTGTTTGGTCTGGTCGCTTCGGTTTATAGATAAAGTAGGATAACGTTATAGGGATGCATAAGGGAGGAAAGCAATTGGCTACGCAGGATGTATTGAAATCAAGTCTGACTCATCTCTCGTCTAGGATTCGAAAGAAAGAAATATCACCCGTCGAAGTTGTGGATGAGCTGGTAAAGAGAATTGAAGTCATCAACCCTTCCATCAATGCCTTTATTACGGTTTCGGTTGAGGAAGCCACTCATGCTGCAAAGCAAGCGGAGGCAGAGATGATGCGGGGGCAGTGGCGAGGGCCTTTGCATGGTGTTCCGCTCGGGTTAAAGGATCTTATTTATACAAAAGGGACGCGTACTACGATGGGCTCGAAGTTATATGAGAACTTCGTTCCAGACCGTGATGCAACAGTTGTAGAGAAGTTAAGGAATGCCGGTGCAGTTCTCATTGGCAAATTGAACACACATGAATTCGCTTATGGACCGACCGGAGATATCTCATTTTTCGGCCCGGTTCGCAATCCGTATGATACCGAGCGAATGACGGGAGGATCGAGCAGTGGGTCCGGTGCGGCTGTGGCTTCTGCCCTGTGTTTTGGTGCGCTTGGTACCGATACGGGCGGCTCGATTCGTATCCCGGCTTCGGCCTGCGGCATTGTAGGAATGAAGCCGACTTTCGGGCGGGTCAGCAAGCATGGTATATATCCGCTCGCCTATACGCTTGATCATGTAGGCCCTATGACGAGAACGGTGCAGGATAATGCGCTTATGCTGCATGTGCTAGCAGGCTATGATGAGCGAGACCCGTATTCGGGCCAGCGTGGCGAAGAGGACTTCGAGCGTCATATTGGCGATAGTATCAAGGATAAGGTGATCGGTGTACCTTCCACGTTTTATTTTGATGGACTTGATGAGGAAGTGCGAAAGCAAATAGAGGATGCTTTGCGCATTTTTCAAAGCATGGGTGTACATATTGAAACCGTGGAGATGCCGATCTTAGAAGAGGTATCTTGGGCGCAATTGAAAACGATTCAAAGTGAGGCGTATGCCGTTCATGAGAAGCATATGGATGGGAAGCGTGCTCACTTTCACCCGGAAGTGTTAGAACGACTTATGATGAGCGCTGAGGCAAAGGGGTACGAGTATGTTAAAGCACAGCACATTCGCAAGCATGCCTATGCCTCCTTTGCGGAGGTGTTTGAGCGTGTCGATGTGCTGCTTACTCCGACGCTTCCTATCCTTCCGCCGCGAATCGGGGAACGGGAGATGGAGGTAGCGGGCGCGGTTGAGCAGGTGCGTGCCGCGCTGCTGCGCTTGACCGGTCCAACCAGTCTAACAGGTTTGCCCAGCCTATCTGTACCATGCGGGTTCTCAACCTCCTGCGGCCTTCCTATCGGCATGCAATTGATTGGCCGCCCGTTTGATGAAGCGGTGCTATATCAGTTTGGCGCTGCTTTTGAGGAGGCAGTCGATATTCCTACGATGAAGTGGGATATTCCTGTTCGTTAATGATCCATAGCAAAGCAAAGACGAAAGCAGCTATTCCAAAGGGGGAATGGCTGCTTTCTTATTCGTTCTGTAGGCCGGATGCAAGAACGTAGTTATCCCAAGACATTGTGAATAAATCGCTCTACATTCGCAACATCTGTCATGCTCCGATTGCATTCCTGGCTATTTATACACATGTAGTTACCTACGGATTTATAATAATCAGGTATATGGGCAAGCTTTGCTTTAGATCTCGCTGAGACGAGGGCAACTTCTTTGATGTCATTACACAAAAAGCATAGGTTTTTCTTTTGTATGGGTGTATACCTTCCTTCTATCCCGACAATTTTTCCGTCTAAGTGATAAATCATAAACAATTTATGGGTGGATATATCAATCCAACCAAGATACGTAACATAGCGGAGGTCTACCGTCGATAAATCAGGTATCTTTAGTTTTTTATTCTTAGGAAATAGCTTCTTGATTTGTTTGTCTGTTACGTGTGGAAAGGTAAGCAAATACGGTTCTAAAGAATGTAAGTAGTGCTCAAAGTCTTCTGCTGTTTTTGCTATAGCAATGTTTTCGATGACTTGTTTTTGAATATCCGTATGATCAGGAAACATCTGCATAATCTTGGATTCCGCGCTGCCCCTCACGGCTTCAAGTACACCGGAATCATGCACGGTCTTGTAAGCGCGCTGCAGTATCGTGGCTTGCTGCTTAATAAAGTTGTATTGGTGATTCCTGATAAATGGTTCAGACATTGTTTTTCTCACTCCTATATACATTGCTGTTCCTTTTACTGTAAAGGTGTAGTCTATTTTATGAAATGGATAAGATGAGTAAGAAGCAAAGTCGACATATAAATAACACTGGTCATCCTACGAATGGATGACCAGTGTTATTGTTTCTATATTCTTCATTTATTTAGAGTACACAATTTTTTTTATCGTTTCTATAGCGAGGGAATGCTCCTCGGCTAATTCATCAATGGTTGTACCATTTTTAAATGCATGCTTAATGGCCGCGTTCCTCTCATCAAGCCATTTACGTCCGCCGGAACACGTACCCCATTTATGGTGGGCTGTCTCCGGTTTAGGAATATAAATGGTTTTTCCCTGCACATATTTTTGGATTTCTGCTATTAGACTTTCAGGTAAAATAGCGGTCGCTTTTACATACTTCATTTCTGCCAGCCCCTTATTCTTTTTTCGAAGAAAAATAAGGTGCAAAGCCAATCATATTAGAAATGAGAGCAAGCGTAGGTAGGCGATTTTTTAGATGAATGTCCGCCCCATGCAAAGTATCGCCCCTCTAATACTAGGCTTTGCATGAGACGCTACAGTTCCTGACAATCCGCTTTTGTTTGCCATTGTACCACCTCCCTTCTTCCAAAATATAAGCTATTAGCTCAATATTGTCACTCATGTACTACTATAGACGGTATGTTCAAGACAGGAAGAAGAGTGGAAAAGAGAAGAGAGGGAATAATACAAAAAAATCCCTTGGGTATGTTTTTGTCATGTGGACACATAAAATGGAGTATGGTACATTAAACAATAAATAACCTTTATAATAAAGGATTTATTTAAAAATAATTGTACTTTCCATATGGACATTTGTTTTTCGGAAATAGAAAATACGTAGCGATACACCCCAATGCCAGAAAAAGCCGGGTATATAGAAGCCCCGAGTGAAGGAGGAATTGATCGTGCCAAGCAAATCATTAGCAAATTTTTTGAATGAGAATCTAACCGACTTAAAAGAAAAAGGTCTCTATAATGTAATTGATCCATTAGAGAGTCCAAATGGCCCGATGATTACAATTGCCGGGAGAGAACTAGTAAATCTATCGTCTAACAACTATTTGGGGCTTGCGACGGACGAACGTCTGAAAAAAGCTGCGGTAGAAGCAGTGCAAACCTATGGGGTAGGAGCGGGTGCTGTTCGTACGATTAACGGAACGTTACGCCTGCATGTCGAGCTGGAAGAAAAACTGGCAAAATTCAAGCATACGGAAGCTGCGATCGCTTATCAATCCGGATTTAACTGTAATATGGCGGCCATATCCGCTGTGATGGATAAAAATGATGCGATCCTCTCTGATGAGCTGAATCATGCTTCGATCATCGACGGTTGCCGCTTATCGAGAGCAAAAATTATTCGTGTGAATCATTCGGATATGGATGATTTGCGCGCAAAAGCAAAAGAAGCAAAAGAATCGGGGCAATACAATAAGGTTATGGTCATTACGGACGGTGTGTTCTCGATGGATGGAGATGTAGCGAACCTTCCCGATATTGCAACCATTGCCGAGGAATTTGATCTTATCACCTATGTGGACGATGCGCACGGGTCAGGGGTACTGGGTAAGGGGGCTGGCACAGTTAAGCATTTTGGCCTCTCAGATACAATTGATTTCCAAATCGGCACACTTTCAAAAGCCATCGGCGTCGTTGGCGGCTATGTAGCCGGAACACAAGATTTGATCGATTGGCTGAAAGTGCGCAGCAGACCGTTCTTGTTCTCTACATCGCTTACACCAGGGGATGTCGCCGCTTCGATGAAAGCACTTGACATTCTTATGGAGAGTACGGAGCTGCATGATCGTCTATGGGATAACGGAAATTATTTGAAAAAAGGCCTGAAGGAATTGGGCTTTAATATTGGACAAAGCGAGACGCCGATTACGCCGTGCATTATCGGTGATGAGGTGAAGACACAGCAGTTCAGTAAGCGTCTTTATGAAGAAGGTGTATATGCCAAATCGATCGTATTCCCGACGGTACCGAGAGGAACGGGTCGGGTGAGAAATATGCCGACGGCGGCACATACGAAGGATATGTTGGATCAGGCTCTGGTGATTTATGAGAAAGTGGGCAAGGAATTAGGCGTAATCTAGACGATGCGCAGCACATTCGCCCACTTCTGCATACCGGGATAGGAGGCACAACGATGAAGAAGATTTTTGTTACAGGAGCACTCGGTCAGATCGGTTCAGAACTTGTCATGAAGCTCAGAGGCTTGTACGGGGAAGCAAACGTAATTGCGACAGATATTCGAGGGGACGAGATGAATCCGGTAGTACAATCGGGGCCGTTTGAAATTCTAGACGTTACAGATGGGAAGCGGATGCATGAACTTGCGCAAAAGTATAATGTGGATACGATCATTCATCTTGCCGCTTTATTATCTGCTACCGCAGAAGCGAAGCCGCTGCTTGCATGGAATTTGAACATGGGCGGATTGGTCAATACCTTAGAAGTGGCGCGGGAGAGAGGCTGCCAATTCTTCACGCCAAGCTCGATTGGCGCTTTCGGACCTACCACGCCGAAAGATTGTACACCGCAAGAGACGATTCAGAGGCCCATTACCATGTATGGCGTCAACAAAGTATCAGGTGAGCTGCTTTGTGATTATTACTACCATAAATTCGGTTTGGATACACGCGGCCTCCGTTTTCCAGGACTGATCTCGTATATAGCACCTCCTGGTGGAGGCACAACAGATTATGCGGTTGAAATTTATTATGAAGCTATCAAAACGGGTCGTTATACATCATACATTGCTGAAGGCACGTACATGGATATGATGTACATGCCGGATGCATTGCAGGCAGTCATCATGCTGATGGAAGCTGACCCGGCTAAGCTTCGTCACCGTAATGCATTCAATATTACAGCGATGAGTATCGCGCCTGAGGACGTAGCGGGTGCTATTCGCAAGCATATACCAGGCTTTGTGCTGGATTATGCGGTTGATCCGGCTCGACAGGCGATTGCAGATAGCTGGCCTAATTTGATTGATTCATCCATCGCGCGTGAGGAATGGGGCTTCAAAGTAGAATACGACCTTGAGAAAATGACGCAAGATATGTTAGTGAAGCTTGGTGAAAAGCTCCATGCAGTTAGCGCAAGATAACAAAAAAGACACAAAACCGATCAGTCGGCTTTGTGTCTTTTTATTTATTTCCCTTGTAGCTTTTCGTACATTTCCTTTTGCAGTGCCATCTCAAGCTCTCTGTATTTTTTAAGAACTGGATATTTCTCTTCCTCGCTTTGTGCATGATAGCGAATGATGGTGTCGTCCGGCAGATCTTTCATTTCCTTTTGCATATCAGTAAGTATAGAAATGACATCTTCATCCTTTGTCCGAGCCTTCGCTTCATCGAAGAGTTTAATGGCATGTGTTTTTTTCCCGTTACCGCCTTCAAGAATCAGCATGGCAACCAAATCATCTTTCTGCCAGTCATATACTTCCTTTTCTTTCTTAACCTGATAGCCGATCATACTGTATAATCCGAGGTCATCCGGTTTATAGATGGTGCCATTGTTGTATTCGAACTTTCCGTCCATAAGATCAACTCTGGCTACATTCTCACGCGATAGTTCATTTTGATCATATTTTGTGTCGAATTTCTTAGAAATCCGCTCAAGGCGGGGATCAGAGAAGGTCAGCTTCCCACTCGCGTCTTTTGATTGGTTCTGCTCTTGTTTTTGATTTGGCTGCTCTGCTTGCTGCTGTCCTGAACATCCGATGATGCCGGCAAGTCCTAGGATCAGTATGCCAAGTGCGAATCCTTTTGTGATCTTCATGGTTATTCTCCTTTGTCTATCAGTGTCTATCAATATGCAAGATAAGCACTTTGTTTATCTATGATTCCTCAATTATTGTACACAAAACCTTTGTGAATAGAAAGGAGTACAGTGTCTGTTCGTTATTTTGTGAATAAATCTTAAAGACTCTGACACAGATTGGACAAATACCCACACGCTTGTCTTATCCCTTCATATACTATCCATGAGGTGAGGATATGGAAACAGAAGTAGGGATTGTCATGCCTGTATATTATCAAAAGGAAGAGCATGTAAAAGCAGCGCTTCACACGATTCTAGGCCAAACACATACTGATTTTATGCTCTGTATCGTGATTGATGGCGCACCTGAAATGCTCGCTTTCATTGAACCGCTTGTCCGACATGATTCCCGGGTTCACATCATTTCCTATGAACATAACCAAGGTGTGGCACATGCGTTGAATACGGGGTTTAGCTATATTTATGCGATTCCTTCGATTCGTTATGTGACCTGGGTATCGACAGATAATCTATATTATCCGCACTTTCTTGCGACATTGTACCATGACATTACTTATGCCCCGCCTAATGTAGGGATTGCGTATACATGCTTTCATCAGATTTTTGAGGATGGAACGCTTGCCCATTCCCAGGAGTTCATAGAGGATATGCGGAAGTGGCAAAGCAGGCCGAAGGAAGATCTTCTTCAAGGATGTATCATCGGTCCAGCCTTTATTCATCGAATCGAGCATTGCAAGGACATGGACCCGTATCGGTTTACGCTGATTCAGGATTATGATTATTGGCTGCGTATGACAGACCATTGCGATATCCAATTTAATCCTGAGGTTACGATGGCGTACCGCTTGAACTCGCCATTTAGTCTATCGACAAACATTAGGACCAATCCGAGGTACCACCGCACATGTTGGAATGAGGTACACCAGGCACATTGGGAAACAAGGCAGCGGAGAGGCATCGTACCGGATTTGACAATCGCTTATGTTGTGAAAAATACAACGAATGATCTCTTCCATAACTTGAGCCGCTTGATTGATCAGTACTACACGAATTATGACTTGTTTCTTGTCAATCTCTCAGGTGTAGATATACAGCAGATTGTTGTCGATGAATATAACGACCGCCGTATTATCGTCCGAGATGCGTCAAAGACTTCACGAAAGCAGATGATACAGGACATTGCCGCGACATGCCGTACGCCTTATTTTATGGAGGCAAGCGGTACAAAAAAGTTTTTGAACGAAGCCATACTAGGCCAGCGTATGAAGGAGATCAAGGAGAGTACACAGGTGTCTCCTATATATAATAGAGGGTCCTTCGCTATCTACCGCCCAATGGGGGGAATTGGGCTTAGAACATACACTGTATATCCGATTGCCGAGGCAAAATGGCGTCTTGGTATATAAAAAAATCCCTTTCCGTTGTGGAAAGGGGTATCTGGGCTAGTTTCCTTCTTGGTTGTATGTATCTTTTCCCACAACAGAAGGAAATGAAACAAAAGAATAGCGGTTAGGGAAGAGGAATCTCACTCTCTGTAAATGTAATGAATCCCATGTCTTTCATGATTTTCCCTGCAGCGCTGCTGATTTTTTCTCTGCTGTTTGCCGGGTCTTTAAAGTGTTCGTCTACTGCCGGTTTTACTTTAGAGATATCAACACCGCCCTGTTTAATTTTGATTTCTTCTGTTGCATCCCAATGTGTAATCAATTCATTGATAAAAGACGCCTTATCTTCATCGCTCATGCTCAGCCAGTCTGCTCCGGTAGCCTCAAACAGGTTGATCCCGTAGATCTCACCTGTGTCAAAGTCAAAGAAAGATACCTCACCGGATTCATGAAGGATTTTGATAATGCCGTCATTCATTATGATTAGTTTTTTTATATCGGTGATGCCATTCTCATTAAGAATGAGAGTAAGAGCCCGCTCGGAAAACATCTCTGCATTCAATGTCATTCCATGAATCAGCATCGCGGCGGCTTGTCTTTGGGCGCTGCCAAGCGGATTGAAATTCGTTCCGTCCCCTTTCACGAAGCCAATTGCTTGTGAGAATGCGACATGCGGTTTTGCCCAGGATGCGATTTTATTGCTGTCTGCAAAGGAGAGCGGTAAATCCATAGCCTCTGCATAGTCTTCCATGCCCATGCCCCGTACAAGCAGCGTCGTCATCTCCTGCCGTGTGATTTGGTTTTTGGCACCGAATTCATTTGGCCCGATACCCTTTGTCAGACCTTCGTGGACGAGCGCACCCACAGCGCCTTGTGCCCAAGTAGGGACATCGCGGAACATAGCAGCCGCTTTTGGATTATCCGGAAGTTCTAATGCGCCGGCCAGCAGACTGGCGAACTCTGCCCGGGTAATTGGGTTAAGCGGCTTAAATGTATGATCTTTATATCCGGTGATGATGCCAACCCCCATCAGCTCAAGGATTTGCTCTTTAGCGTACGACCCTTCAACATCCGTAGGATACACATACGCAAACATGCGTGTTGGGAATATAAGTGCCAATAATATAAGCAATAAACCAATCTTCTTCTGCATATTCTATCTCCTATTCTAGAAAATCATGATGGCTCATTTAGTATAGTGAGATTAATGGGGGGCAACAAATGCTTTTATAACCAAAACAAAACGGAGGCATCCAGGAATTCTGGACACCTCCATAGTGCCTCATGCTCATATAAGGAATCACCAATGTAAGAAAGCGTTTACAATGTGTTTTTGGATGTACTGATTTCATGAATAAAAGCTGCGCATTGCCGCGCAATTAGTTCCTTGTCATTATCAAGTGTTGCTACATGATAGGAGTTTTCCAAGATGACTTTTTCTTTTAGCTCCGCTCCAATGTTGGCGAGGATATAATCAGAGTCGGCAGGTGGGACGATATGGTCTTCCCGGGAGACGAGTACGAGTGTCGGACAGGTAACGGAAGCGAGACGCTCGGCGACCCGGTCTTTAAATGTGAGCAGTTCTTTAATGGAGGCGACCGGTGTCTTCGCATAGGCAAGCTCTTGTATATCCGGGGCTTTAATATCAGAGCCGATTGCATCGAGATAGCGGGCGGTTTCACCGGCAAGTGCTTGGAAGTTCTCAATGCGAATCGCTGCATTAATCAGCATGATGCCGCGAATATCCGGATGTTCTTCTGCCAGATGGAGCGCAATTGTTCCGCCCATGGAGAGACCGACTACATAAATATCGCTGCAGGAGGCTTTTAATTTGTTCAGTCCTTCTTCTGCAGAGGCGATCCAATCCTGGTACGTCGTCATCTCCATATCTTCATAATGTGTACCATGACCGCGCAGTCGGGGTGCGTACACGGTATATCCGTTTTCCGCCAGGGATTCACCAAGAAAGCGCATGCTTTGCGTCGTTCCGGTAAAACCATGCTGTACAAGGACACCGATGTCGCCATTCCCTTCCATAAAGAACGGCTCAGCATCTGGAAGAACAGGGTATTTCTCTGCCATGTTTTATCCCTCCCATAAAAATAGAAAATCACATACTGAATTTTCCACCTTTATTGTATCAAACATAGAAGAGGTGAACAGCAAGTATTTTACGTATGATTCGTATTTTATGGAGGAGAAGTCTTAGGGAGGTATCTGCTTAGAATATGTTCTGTAGGCATCAGTAAGAACTTCGGAACTAGGTTTTCCTGCTTGGGTCGCACGTTTTTATCAGCATGGCATAACAGAAATAGCGGCTTCATATATAGCTGTCGCATGGCACGGTAATATGGATTCGGAATGTCTTTGACTTCAAACCCAAGGCGGGCAACGCCTCGAGAGAGCACGGTTACACCAATAATTCCTTTGATTTTGTCTTTTTGCGGATGTGTGGAAAGAAATTCGGCAAGACCGGGCATGGAAGACTCTACCCGCCGATAAACATACAATGCCCGTTTCGTATCAGACGCCAGACTGGCAAGCTCATACATAAGCAGGCAGTTATGCAGATGAATTTTAAGCATCATGTCATTTGTGTTCACACGAATACCACTTGAGAGAACGAGGCTTCTGCCACGGTACCGAAGAAGCTTTACTCGGAAAATGTTCTTCTCTTTGCGATTCACATATCGAAGCTTAGAACAGGTGAAATACATTGTATCAAGCCATGACCAAAGCCAGAACCATCCCTTCATCGTACGCCCCCCTTTCACGTTAGGAAGTAAAATGTGAAGCTGTATATTTCATATTTATTAATGTGTAAAGAACATTAGGAGTATGTGGGGTAGATTGTTTCCAAATAATCAGGTGTGCGCGTAGAGATGGAGTGCAGCATACAAAAAAAACCTCACCCGAATGTGCGGGTAGAGGTTGAAGTATCAGGCGCTGTGAGGGATGCGCTTGCTTTCTTCGGCCTTTAATGTATGAAGTGTAATTTCTGGGCGGCACCCTGTACGAATATTGACGCCAGTTTGTCCCAAGCCTTCACTAATGTAGTACGGCTTTTCATTTTTGTATTGCAATCCTTTGATGATGTTCATGCGTGCCAACTTTCCCATCTTAAAGAGATGGTAAGGTTTTGGCCAATGGATTTGTCCCCCGTGAAAGTGTCCTGACAGAAGATAATCAAAAGGGGTATTGTTCATATGCAGTATAATATTCGGATCGTGGGTGAGCACAAGATTAACGCCCCGCTGAATCCCTTGATATGATTTGGCAATATCGCTTCGCTTTGTGCTGAAATCGTCGATGCCGATAATATTGAGCATCGTATTGCCGATGGGGATGGATTTGTTTTCATTCTGCAAAACCGTGCACCCGCGACTCTCCAGCTTTTTGCGAAATAGCTCAAGGCTTTGCTTACGCATGAAATAATCATGGTTGCCAAAGACCACATAGATGCCAAGCGGCGCATGAAGTTTTTTTAGTACATCAATATATTGCATGAACGGTTCAATATTTTTCTTCCGTTCGATTTGGTCACCAGTTAAAGCGATGAGATCAATCGGTACGTCCTTTACTTTATCGTATAGAGCCTCCGGTGTGATGGAGAGATTCTCAAAGTGCATGTCCGAGAGGTGCAGGATATTGATGTCCTTCTCCTTCGGTACGGGTGCAGTAATCTCTACTTTTTGCACACATACATCAAACGTATTGCGGTATGCACGACGAACACCAACTATGAATGCAAGTGAAAGAATACATATTGTAATAAACATCCGACGCCTCCTCTCTTCATTTTGCTGCTGCTTATTCATCATAAACCGAAGAGGAAACAATGAAAACGATGAAATATTGGAAGAGAATACAGTTGCGAACGTATATTCTTGTTCTATAATGATAATAGAGCAGAAAAGGGGACGGATGGGATGGAGAAAAAAATCTTGCTATGCGATATGAATTCGTTTTTTGCTTCCGTTCACCAAAGCCACGATCCGAAACTTGCCCGTGTACCGGTTATTGTAGCCGGAAATCCGCAAAAGCGTAAGGGAATTGTAGTTGCGGCTAGCTATGATGCGAAGGCGAAGGGTGTGTATACAACGATGCGTTATTACGAAGCGCGCAAGCTTTGTCCTGAAGCGGTATTTGTTCAGCCGGATCATGCACTGTATCGTCGTTATTCAGAAGCCATCATGCGCTTTCTCCGCAGGATCGCTCCCTGTGAAGTGGCATCGGTGGATGAGGCGTATCTTGATATTACGGAGCTGATCTCACGCGGGCATACAGCGGCTGTAGTAGCAGCGTATATTCAAAGCAAGCTATACCGGGAATTATCCCTGCCGAGCAGCATCGGAGCTGGACCGACAAAACTCATTGCCAAGATGTGTGCAGACATTAAAAAACCGGGCGGATTCGTAGAGATGGGGGTACAGAAGTATCGAACGTATTTTTGGCCGCAGCCGGTAGGTACGCTGCATGGATGCGGACGGAGCACGGTGGAGCGTTTGCAGCGCAAAGGTATACATACAATCGGGGATTTGGCGGCACAGACGGAGGATGCACTGCGTGCGTGGTTTGGAAAGAAGGGAGAATACTTGTACCGAGCAGCGTACGGTACATATGAATCGCCTGTGAATCCAGAACGGAAAAAAGGAGAGAAAAGCATCGGCTCATCGCGTACGTTTGCTTTTGATACGATGGATCGGACTGTGATTGCTCAAGCGGCGCGTGAATTCAGTGAAAAACTGGCGGAGAAGCTAAGGCAGAAGGGAAAAAAGGCCAAAACTGTCGTGGTAGAAGTGAAATTTGATTATCGGCAGGCGGTTTCCCGCAGTGTGGCTCTCACGGTGGCAACGGATCAAGCTGAAGAAATTTATAGGGCAGCTATGCACATATACGAAGTGTATTTCTCTACCCGCCCACTTCGCCTGTTTGGCATCCGGCTGCATCAACTCACAGATGAGACATATGAGCAGCTGCGATTTCCTTTTTAGCGTAGAGAAATGCAGGAGGGAGCCTCGTGCTACAGCTCTTCTCCCCTGCCTTCTTGTTATGCTCTTACGTCGATGCGGCTGCCTAGATGCGGTTGTACGCTCTTCTCAAGCAGTTCGACCATTTGGGCGCCTGCTTCTTTCTGTGTGCTCATAACTTTTTTGGTAACGGCCAGACTCACAGCGGTGCTAAGCGAAGCGGCTTTCAGTGAGGTAGCAACTGCGGCGATATCCATATGCGGCACTCCTTTCTAGACAATGTCTTATGCCTACTGTATGTATCGGTGTTATCCTCCTTTATTATAAATGCGAGAAAGAAGAAGGGGAGCGGGAGACGAATTATATACTCACAGAACTCATATAGTTATATGATCTATAGCTGCATAAGAAGAAAAGGGGTAGGACAAAAATATGAACCAAAAGGAATATATCCAATCTCTATTCATCGAACCGGATGAGGTGACGGTTTATCCCTATTAAAGTACCAAAATACTACGTATAAATAAAAAAACAAAAAATACTATTCGTTAAAAAGTAAAGGTAGCTTCTGCTGCCGCTTGTTGGCATATCGTCGGCTTTATGGATATAGATAGGTTTATTAGTCACTCCTCCCTCCTTCCATGTTTTAAATTTACCTTTATTACTATAAAAATTGTTTCATCATCTCTTTCTTGTGGTAATAACGAAGCAGAGTATATCGAAATTACATAAAAAGAGGATGA
This sequence comes from Aneurinibacillus sp. REN35, assembly GCF_041379945.2. Classification (NCBI taxonomy): domain Bacteria; kingdom Bacillati; phylum Bacillota; class Bacilli; order Caryophanales; family Paenibacillaceae; genus Aneurinibacillus; species Aneurinibacillus baijiui. The sequence continues at coordinate 61,410 of NZ_JBFTXJ020000001.1, forward strand.
TGGACGTGAAGACACAAATGGTTTCAACTAGTGAGCAGACTCCATTCGCTTGGATGGAAGATTTCGAAGAATACCCGGCGATGCTTGGTAGTGAAGAGCGTCAGGAACTGGTTTCCTATTTGTTATATGAGAAATATCCGCTCATCAAACGCCTTAATTATGGATCTGGTGAGCCGATCCTTGAACTTATTTCTAACAAAGAAACGAAGAAAATTAAAAATGTGAAGTTCGGACACCGTACGCGGGCGAAGAAGTTAACATTTTTCTATAAAGGACAGGAGCAGCAAGCATGGTTTCCTCAGGTTGAAATTAATGGAATTTTCGTTTTTATCCGGCATGATGAATATCCGGCACAGGTTGTAGAATGCACAAGCCGCTATCTGGCTTTGAAATATGCTAGGCGTTTTCTTGCTCGTAAATATAAATACATCGTATGAGAAAACCCCTTCTGCATTGCAGAAGGGGTTTGTTGTTTACGCTGTCTGCTTCTGTTCGCTTGTCAGCCAACTGAAGCCTCGGTTTACCAGCATCACCAAGAAAAGGGAAGCGATAAATGTTGCGCCATAGATGCCAAACAGATAGAGCAGCGAGGCGAACTTGTTATGGAAAATCGACTCCAGTGAAAAGTTACTGCTCATAAATCGGTTGGCATAAACAATGAATGCCGGGTGCAGCAGATAAATATAGAATGTCAGCCCCTTTTGGAAGCGTAGGGACAGGGTATCCATAATATAGTTTAGAAATGCTGCACTAGAGACAAGCGTCACAAATGTTGCCAGTACGAATGTCAGATGGTTGGCTGTGTACAGTTTCGACGACAGAACGAAGAATACCATACTTAATCCGGACAGAGCCAATAATCCGACCAAAATCAGTTGATTTCGTTCAAGAAATTTGAAGATTGAAGCCCGATACCAATAAAGCATGTGTCCAAGATAAATCGTGAAGATCCAGGTAGGCAGGAAGTGGCGTACGCCTAAGCCCCCGATACCTTGTGCAACAATATTAATGTATCCATATTGTACGGCTAAGAAAAACAACCCGAAAAACGCAATGGTGCGCTTGGTAATGATTCGTCGACATAAATACACGAATACATAATACTGACACAGCATAAAGATAAAATATAAATGGCCCGCTGTTTGTCCGGTGAAGATGTCTTTCCAGTCATTTAACTGTACAGGTACGCTCTCCCGTAGGATCACAAAATACAGAAGGCTGGAAAGAAAAAAGGGAATATAAATATACTTCATTTTGCCTTTGAAGAAACGCTTGCCCGATACCTTCTTGCCGCTCAAGCTGTGAGCGGTAAAAAATCCGGTGATGATTGCCAGCAATACGGTGCCGTAGCGGCTAATCTGGTTCAACGCCGTCTCCCAGAATGTCCACTGAATGTAGTCATCTACATCGGCAGTGTAATGGCCAGCGAGGACAAGAAACGAAGACACGATCTGCACGAAAAATAAAGAAGCGAATAGTCTTTTATCTGAATACATGTCTCATCCTCCGTCTGTTTGTAAAGTTGCTCCTGTACCATCTATGCAAAGTGTATACAGATACAACTCGCTAAGTCAATGTTAGATGTTTTCTTCCCGATTACAGAATAGCATGACGTCAGTAGGATAAGCTATAGGTGGAGGTGGGCATCATGTCAAAACGTGTTAAATATACGGTAAATCTCGATCACAAACGTCAGCAAACCAATCAGGCTACTCCAGGCAAGCAAGACAGTGAATTTGCAAGTGCTACCGATACGCAGGCTGTGCGGATAGACAAGCTGCAGCCGGGTGGCGAATCACAAAGCAAGTATCCGCGTCATGAATAGAGATATCCCCGGATCTTCCGGGGCTTTTCTGCTTATTGATGATCATACATTGATCATACTTTTGTAACCAAAGATTAATGTACTTGTTTTACAATGAAAATACATACTTTTACATACTGTGATGTACTTGATATGCGGTAGCTTTCTGTAATGCGTATAGACTAATTTAAATGAAGGAGAGTGCTGCAATATGGACGATAATCTCATTGTTATGAGCGGAATGATTTTCCTCCTTATCTGTGCTTTGCTTGGGGCTATCCCAGCTCTGCTGTTGTATTTGGCAAAAGTAAACGTAAAAGCGTAACATTCATAAATTAGAAACCGTGCCGCCAAAGCGAACACGGTTTTTTCTATGCTGGCGTGCGTATCCTATTCATGCTCAAGCTATACCACTACATAATGATATACTACATAATAAATGAGTAGAAAGGATGAGATTATGGAAGCCGAACGCTTTCTTACGGTGGATGGCATTCGTCTATACTGCCAAATCCGTGGCAGTGGCCCCCCGGTTCTGCTGGTGCACGGTCTTGGTATGTCGTCGTATACATGGCGGCATAATATTGATGCGCTTGCCAAGCATTTTACCGTGTACGCGCCGGATCTCCGGGGATTCGGACACTCTGATCGGCCGAACAAAAGAGGCTACTCGCTTTATTACCACCAGCAAGCACTTTTGAAACTGCTCGATGCGCTTGAACTTGAGCAGGTTGATTATATTGGCAGCTCTATGGGCGGTGAGATCGGACTTCGGATTGCGATCAATCATCCGCAGAGGATCAATCGTCTTGTACTCATCGCAAGTGCTGCATACCGTGAAGAAATCCCGCGTACATTTCGCTGGCTGAGCTATCTTCCTTATCGTCCGCTGGTTGGTCCCTGGCTCCACCGTCATGTGCTGACAGAACCGGTGATACGGGCAGCGCTTCGTGAAGCGTATTATAGACCGGAGAGAATTGCGGAAGAAGAGATGCGGCTTATGATGGCCCCTATTCTCGCACAGGAGAGCGGCCCTGCTTTTCAACGTTTTATTCGCGAGTTTGACTTTGCTAAGGAAAAAGCCCGGTACCATGAAATTAATCATTCTACACTCATTCTTGCCGGTGTCCATGACCGCGTGATTCCGCTCGCTCACTTACAGCGCCTTCATCGTGAACTGCCGAATTCTACGCTTGTGGTTGTAGAGGATAGCGGACACTTGCTGCATGAGGAGAAACCAGAAGAGGTAAATCAGCACATTTTGAATTTCTTATGTAAGAAAAACTAACATAAAAAACGTCATGTTATAGATTCGTCTATCTGAATTCGTTATAATGGAAGAGTAAGGAACGAAAGAAAGGATGGACATACATGAGTGGTATTGTAGGTTTTTTGGGGAATCGTAGTGCGGTACCCATTCTGCTCGATTGTCTGGATACGCTGGATTATCGTGGATATGATTCAGCGGGAATTGCTGTATCGGATGCAAGCCAGATCGAGATCAGAAAGACAGTGGGGCGGATCAAAGACCTGCGCACGCACCTGCTGCGTGAGCCCGTCAAGCAAGGGACGCTTGGCATCGGGCATACTCGTTGGGCTACCCACGGTACGCCGTCGGTGGTGAACTCCCATCCTTTAACGGGTTGTGATCACCGCTTTATTGTTGTACATAATGGAATTATCGAGAACTATCCGCAACTGCGGCGGATGCTGGTAAAAGAGGGGCATACATTTAAAACAGAAACGGATACAGAAGTGATTCCGCACCTGCTTGAACAATATGATGAAGGTGACCTAGAGATGACCGTGCAGAAAGTGCTGCCGATGCTAAAAGGCTCCTTCGCGCTTGCCATCATGTCGGAGGCGCAGCCAGATACGATTGTAGCTGTATCACAGGATAATCCGCTTGTGCTTGGGCTTGGCAGAAGAGAAGCGTTTCTTGCTTCCGATATTCCGGCGTTGCTTCCGTATACCCGTGAGATCTATCCGATTAAGAATGGAGAGATCGCGACGCTAACACCAGGCAAAGTTACGATCAAGCACTTGGACGGAAGCGTGGTAGAACCTGCCTACTCGCTTGCGGATGAGTCGGTATATGATGTGCTGCTTCATGAATATGAGCACTATATGCTAAAAGAGATCTTCGATCAACCCAAAGCACTCGCCGACACGCTTGCCGACCGTCTTACGTCGCAAGGGGTAGAGCTTCCTGAACTTGATCAACTATGGGTCGCAGAGCAGCTACAGACACTGCGCAGAATTGACATCGTCGCAAGCGGTACATCCAATCATGCGGGAACAATCGGCAAGAAAGCATTGGAGCAGCTGCTTGGTCTGCCGGTAGAAGTCTCGTACTCGTCCGAGTTTATCCATGAGCACGCCACGCTTGACGAGCGGTCGCTGGTCGTGCTTGTAAGTCAATCCGGTGAGACCGCGGATACGCTCTCCGCGCTGCGGGAAGCGAAGAAATGGGGATGCCCTACGCTTGCCATTACAAATACGTCAGGAAGCTCGCTCGCCCGTAAAGCAGACAGCACCCTGCATGTAAAAGCGGGGCCGGAGCTTGCGGTTGCCTCAACCAAGGCGTATACCTCCCATATTGCAGCGCTTATGCTGCTTGCTCTGTGGATGGCACAAAAGCTTGATAGAGCGGAGGGTGAGGAGCATGCGAAGCTGCTTGCAGCACTCAAGCGGCTGCCGCAGGATACAGAATCTACGCTTGTTATGACTCATGATGCTGTGGATCAACTCGCTCAATTAATTGATGATCAAGATCACCTGTTTATGATCGGCAGAGGACTTGATTATGTATTGGCGCTTGAGGGCGCTTTAAAATTACAGGAAGTCGCCTATATTCATGCGGATGCCTATGCAGCAGGCGAGATGAAGCATGGAACGATGGCGCTGATTACTCCCGGTGTACCCGTTATTGCCCTGGCCACGCAGGAGCGTGTCTTCGATAAGACGATCAGCAATATTAAAGAAGTGAAGGCGCGCGATGCTTTTGTAGTAGGGATTACCCGCATCGGTGATGATTTGCTGGCGGAGGAAGTGGATGAAGTGATGTATATTCCGAATACACATCCGCTGCTGATGCCGATTTTAGCTGCAATTCCGCTGCAGCTTCTGGCGTATTATTCCGGCAAAGTGCGTGGTCATGATGTGGATCGCCCGCGAAATTTGGCGAAGAGCTTGACGGTGGAGTAGGAGAACGATTTTACAGTATATGTGTTGTATCTGTTAAATAAAAACGGTAAATAGGCAAAAATAATTGTTCCCAGCAAAATAAAGTCGTTTCCTAGAGCACGAGTGAAAATCGGGTCAAACATCTGATTTCATCCGTGCTTTTTCTTTTAGCAGGAGAAGTAGCAAGGAGAAGAAAACAGGGGAAAAGGAAAGGTCACAGAAAATCCACAAGGCTTGATATATAAGGGATGAGGGGGATAGAACTGGTCTGGTGCCTGCAAAATATACACCATATTTTGAAACCTTTTTATGAATAATTAGGAAAACAACATTTCCCCTTTTATTTCATACCAAATATTTTCCAATAGACTTATAAATAAAAAGGCTAAACTAAAGGATACTATCGAAAATGAAATCTTATTTCTTAATCGAATAGTATTAAAATGTCTATATAGCTTAAATATCAAGAATAAGATTAGTATATGGATAGGTAAAGATATACTCATTGCTATTAAATCAATGTAAGAAAAGGGTTTACTAATGTATTTATCCTGATACACATTCGAAACTATAATGATGACAAATAATATGAATTGAAAAGCAATAAATTTAAAGCAGTTCATATTTAAAATTTAACTCCATTCTATATTGCTCTTTAGATAAAAGTATAACTCTCTCCAAGAAAAAATATAATAGCATATTCTTTTCAAGGTATATGTTTGTTCTAACTATGTAAGCTCCCTCAGTTGTTTGAGTTGCTTTGTACTGAGGGAACTATTATTCCTGTATATCAAACTCATCTAACGTTTTGTAGTACGGAAATGCTATGCTGCTAACGGGGCAGGACAACTCAAGAAGAGAGTGGAATATGGTAAAGGGAAATAGAATAGTGAACAAGCTAATGCTTGATAAGGGGGGAACAGTATGGAGGTTTCATTAAGTAATGGCGAGACGCTTTTTTATCAAAAAAAGAATGGTGGAGAAGATATTCTTTTGCTGCTTCATGGTAATTTGGCATCTTCAGATCAATGGGATTTGTTAATTGAACAATTACCATCTAATTATACAATATATGCACCTGATTTGCGTGGTTACGGGAAATCTACTTACAACAAACCCATAAAAACATTTAATGATTTTGCTACAGATATCAAGTTGTTCTGTGATGAATTAAATCTTACTACTTTTCATTTAATGGGTTGGTCAAATGGTGGGGGAGTGGCCATGCAATTTGCAGCTAATTATCCTACCCGAGTAGATAAATTAATACTGCTTGCTTCTATGTCCACTCGTGGGTATCCAGCCTATAATCCTGATGGAGAAAGACTTCAATCCAGAGAGAAAATTGCTTCTGATCCTATGATTAATAGAATGTTACATGCACAAACTAAAGGAGAAAAAACTTTTTTTGAGGCAGCTATGAATCACTTAGTGTATCCAATCAATAAACCAGAGAAAGAAAGATTTGAGAAGTATGTAGAAGGGGCATTACAGCAGCAAAATGTAATTGATGTAGCAGATGCAGCCAATAGATTCAATATAAGCTCAGTTTCAAATGGGATTATTGAAGGTACCAGAAATCTAAAAAATATCGTTTCCCCAGTACTTGTTTTACGGGGGAAACATGATCTCATGGTTTCAGAAACTATGACATTAGAGATTGTTAATGACATGAAAGAGCACGATATTCATGTAATCTATAAAGTTTTAAATGCGGGGCATTCTCCTTTAGTAGATGATATTAATAACACAATAGTAGAAATCAATCAATTTCTGCTTTAATAAAATTTGCATGAGTCGTCTAACTGGGCTGTCATTTTTTTGAAATGTGAAGTATCCCTGTATTATCTGCTTACTACCTAGGATTAAACTTGAAACGAGTATTAGCAGGGTATAGTTCTCAGACTCATGTAGGATTCAAAAAGAAGCTCAAACGACAAGGGCAAAGCAAAATGCATTGCCCTCTTTCGTATCTTTATAACAACAATCTTTACGAAAAGAGACTAGCTAATCAATACTTGTAGATCATGTTATTTCTTTGCATGCCCAAGCATCAATCTCAACTTTAAAGATAGGTGCAGCTAATGCGACTACATACATCAGTGTCATGCAAGGAAGGTGATCACCAAGAAAGTCATGAATTATTTTCTTTCTTTGATTGAGGTCAATTTCTTCAACCAAATAAAAAACTAGCTTGGTTATGTCTTGAACATCCATGTCAGCAGATTCAAGATTTTTTCTGATATTGTCTAGTGCTATCTTCATTTGTTCTGCTGGATCTTCGGGTACACTCCCGTCTTTTTCCATGCCTAATTGTCCAGATAATGTTAACCATTTATTAGGTCCGGTTACTTCGATTTGGTGTACATAAGGAGCTACTGGTGCGTGAATTTCTTTTGGATTTCTAGAGACTTTCATATAATGCCTCCCTTTCTATAAGATTTTTCATGTATTATGATCCAAAACATAACCTCTATTGAATGAGATTTTATACTAAAGGGTGGTACCTATGCAATGATGGTTCCCAGCAAAATAAAACTGTTCCCTAGAGCATGAGTGAAAATCGAGTCAAACATCTGATTTCATCCGTGCTTTTTCTTTTAGCAGGGGGAAGGGATCGTTTATTTTTTACGGTTACACTTTTTCATTGGAGAAAGGAGCATGTGGAAGAATAACACTTAAGTTTCGCTTGCTTGGTTTTATCGTGGGAGTTTCTATTCATTTTAACAGTTGTAGCCCCTTTAGTTTATCTGAAAAAGATGTAGTATGTTATTCTGTGGTACGTACGGAATAAAGGAATGGTGAGTAGTATGAATAAAAGGCTATTGGTAAGTGCCTTATCAACAGGGCTTATTCTAAGCGGATTCGGTATTACATCAGCTTCAAACCAAGATAAAGACATAGAGAAAAAGCTGATGACGGAAAAGCAAGCTATTCAAATTGCTGAAAGGGCTGCAAAAGGCACAGTAACTAAAGTTAACTTGGAGGAAGATAATGACCAATATGTGTACGAGGTAGAGCTTGAAACGAAGACAGGGGAAGCCGAAGCTGATATTAACGCCATTACAGGAGATGTAATTGAATTGACAAAGGAATCGGCGACCACTGTAAAAAAAGATGACAGGTCATCATACCCTGAACTTGATGTCATTGCGAAGCAAATTGATAAGGTGCAGGGTTATAAGATCCAGACTGTCACAGATCATAAAGGAAAGCGTATTTTATTGTTTGTAGACCAGAACGGTAAAAAACAATATAAAACGATTTTTGTTAAAAATACTCATCGCTTGAAAATTATCGAATTAAATGGTGGCCTTTTTTTGCAAGTATTTTCATATATTCAGAGACATGTTCACATAATAAAAAATACTTTTATTAAGGGGTCCCTTCGCACGTGAAAAACAAGAAATCTTCATTTTGAATAAACCCACCGCCATTCCATCTATACGTCCATCCGTTATCTAACATATTTCCATGTACAGACGTGTCTTCTTCAGGCAGATATATATCAATAAGATCCCCCCAGGAAAATCATAAACTGGAGTGTACGTATTAACAAAACCGTGTCCATTACAGGCAGCAGAAGCCTGGTTTGGTGATATTCCTATTACAAGCAGTAAGCCAAGTACCAAAGCCATGATAACTTTTTTTGTCTTTCTCATTTTTACACCTCCTCTGAAAACATTCAACGCCTATGTTATCGTAATATTTCGTTAAATGTAGTGTTTCTTTTTTAATACCGATTTTTAGATGAAGGTAATCCTTTACCTATTCCTTCTCTCGTGTTGGAGGAGAGTCAACAATCTTGTACAATACAGGATTATTACTATTGTACGCTTGATTGATTAAAATATATAATTGCTATATATTTTAATCAATCAAGCGTAAAGGATGTTTTTATGGATAAGAATAAGGAAGATTCCATTCGAGCTTTAATGGAGGAAATGTTTAATATTCAAGTTAAGTCGAATCGTTTTATAAAATTGCTTACTCATAATCAAGGTATCTCTGACAATTTAGTGCTTTTACTATTGCATCTTAAATTGTTTAGGTTTTTAAAAATCACGGAAATTGCAGATACATTCTTCTTAACGCCAGGTGCTGCAACTAAAATGTGTGATAAGCTTGAACAACTGGGTTTTGTTGAAAGAATAAGATTAAAAGAAGATCGTAGAGTTGTAAGAGTTACCTTAACAAAAAAAGGAGGAGAAAAAGTGGATCAAATATTTTCTACATTCTCCCTTAAACAGCTACAGACTATAGCCAGTTCCTTATCAGAGATAAATCACTTGTTTAAAAATATCGAAGAGACCATTTGAAGCAGATCATACAATGATCTGTTTTTTATTGTTGACGTAATAATTGATTTTTTATATATTTTACTTAGTATTTATTTGAATAAGTAAAATATATTTTGATGAAGGAATGAGCTGTGAAAAATGCGGAAAAAGAAGTTTATATTAGGAGGGATCATTTTGATGACACTAGCAGTTCTAGGTTTATTGAACAGTTTTAAAAGTAACTTCGAATACCGATCAAACATAGAAAATGTCAATGGAATTGTGCTGCAATCCGATTTTTCAAACATTAAGGTAGTCAGTACTCAACCAGATTTATTTATTGATTTTCAAGGGCAAGAAACTGTATTTGGAAAGCCGAATATTGATATTACTTACAATAAGGACAAAGCTGTTATTACTGTACGTACATTTAATAATGGATGGAAGAAAATGCTGCCTGGTAAAAGACACAGAGGGGATATACATTTAAACATACCACCTAGTTCGTTAGATGAGATTCACTTAGAAACAAAAAATGGAAATGTTGATGTAGACCGTGTTGCGGGAGCTAGTCGGCTATTCCTTAGCTCAGATGTAGGAGGGATTAGCATGAATAGCTTCCAAGGAGAATTTCTACATGTTGAAGCGGGGAATGGTTCCATTACTTTAGGAGAAGTACATGGACAAATTACTATTAGAAATAAAGTAGGCTCGTTAAAGAGTCTAGTCCTCCAAAGTATGAAAGGAGAAAACAATATTAAAATTTCTAATGGCAATGTAAACGTTCAGTTACCTAAAGAGACAAAAACGGATGATATAGGATTAAATATTTCGACTAAAAATGGCAAGATTTTTTCTAAAGAGCGTACATTAAATATTACCAATAAAGGACCAGGGAAAGAAGTAATTAATAATACACCAAATAATGAAACAAAACTAAATATATCGGTCTTAGTAGGAAATATAGAAATTAATTAATACTATAACAAGGCATGCAGGGTAAAGGGTGTGGTTTTTACCGTAGCATGTCGGTAAAATCCCGGACAAGAAAGTCTCGGAAATTTCGTGCCGCCAAAGATAGATAGCGTCCCTTGAGCCAAGCGATTTGGTAGGTGCGTTGACAAACAGGCTGGTCGATATGCAATGTATGATAAAATGTCTCCCCTTTTTCTATTAAAGTTTCCGGTAAAAAACCAACCCCAATTCCCGCACGAATGAAATAAATAACTGCTGCATGTTCATCAACTTCGCACATTATATTTGGATTACACCCGGCCGTTCGAAAGAATTCATCCGTCATGTTGCGAAATGAATTCCCTTGTTTTATGCAGATAAAAGGATCATCGGAAAGTTCACGTAGGGTAATGCTCCTTCGATTTGCAAATCGATGTGTATGGGGAACAGCCAGTAAGATTTCTTCGCTGGGGAAGGCCAATCCCTCGATTCCCGCCTCTTCAATAGGAGGGAATGTAATACAAAAGTCGATGTCCCCGTTTCGCAGCTGCTGCACTTTTTCTTTCTCAGACGCTTGCGTAATTTGAAGTTTTACATGCGGGTTTGAAATAATAAATGAACCAATGATCTCAGAAAAGCATTTATGATTGGTTGTTGCTACAGAAATACGTCCTTGCTCCATTCCTGCGAGATCCTGAATCTCCATTCTGCCCTCTTCAAGAGTGGTTAATGCCGATTCTACTTTATGTAAAAATGTTTTTCCGTACTCGTTGAGAGAGATGTGCCTTCCTTTGCGATCAAATAACGGTACCCCTAATTCCTTCTCGAGCCGAGAGATTGTTTTGCTGAGAGCGGGCTGAGCGATATGAAGTTCTTGTGCAGCTTTCGTCATATGTTCTAATCTTGCGACCTTTCTAAAATACTGTAGCTGCAGCAGTTCCATCTTGTTCCTCCTCTATTCATATACTAAAGGTTATATATAGATATAAAAGGATATATTATCCATCATTAATAATTCATTATAAGATAACATATGCAAGCATACAATTCAGACTTTGGATGGAAAAGGTATGTAAATCTAATAAGGGAGAGTTGCATAGATGAAAGCCGCAGCAATGTCTACTTTTGGCCCTCCGAGCGTTTTGCAGGTAATGGAATTTGAAAACCCAAAGGTAAACACTGGCCAAGTACGTGTACGGATTAAAGCTGCCGGGGTACAGCCGTTCGATGCAGAGGTACGCAGCAGCGGCTGGACACCACCCGGTCTAGAAGTACGGTATCCACAAATTCTTGGCAACGAGTTTGCAGGGATTATTGATCAAGTCGGGGATGAAGGTACAGACTTTTCAGTTGGAGATGAAGTGATTGGATGGGCTTTACTGGCCTGCTATGCAGAATTTGTTGTAGTTAGTGTTGATCAGATTGTGCATAAGCCCACCAGCATGTCTTGGGAAGAGGCGGGGGCAATAGCCGCTTCTGGACAGACAGCTCATACTGCACTATCGGTAGTAAGGGTTGGCAAAGGCGATACTGTGCTGATACATGCCGCTGCTGGAGGTGTCGGTACGATTGCTGTTCAACTGGCGCGTGCCTGGGGAGCGACTGTCATTGGTACTGCAAGCGAACGCAATCATGAGTACCTCCGTTCGCTTGGCGTGCTGCCTGTTACGTATGGAGAGGGGCTTGTAGACAGAGTCCGTGCTTATGCACCAAAGGGAGTAGACGCTGCCTTCGATGCCGCTGGGGATGCAGCTCTGCTTGCATCGGTAGAACTTGTCCAGGACAGAGATCGCATTGGGACGATCGTTGCATTTGACCTGGGAGAAAAACTGGGGGTCCGCCTCATTCGCAGCAACCGATCTGTCGAGCGGCTCACTGAACTTGTCGACTTATATGCACAAGGAAAATTGCGCATCCACATCAGAAAGACATTTCCACTGGACCAAGCTGCGGACGCCCACCGGGAGATCGAAAGTGGTCACGGCCGGGGAAAAGTTGTCCTTACCATTGACTAAAAGTAATGATAAAGCCCTCTAGTAGACTAGGGGGCTTTTATGTATAGCTGCAATTGTTTGCGTCAGCATATCGAATCAGAAGAGTTGTAAGGACATGGTATACTGTGATAAAAAACGTTCTTTGAAAACAGGAAATCATTCAGAACGGAGGATAGGTTAACATATGCACAAAACGGCAGAAGCTTTATATAAGAACAGATTCTTGCATTCCATGGAAGAATTCGAGGCGTTCGAAGATACGCTCGCGCAAGTTAATTTATCGAATCCCGCGTTGGTGTATGATCTTTGTCTTGTGCGACTACATTAAATCGGGGGAAAATAACATGCTCTCATTTGTCATAGAAATAGATGTAACCATGCTGGAACAGAGCAAAAAAGGCTCATTTTTTGCTGGGGTCCGCAAGATTTTTACACAAGAGGAATTTGAGATTTTTAGATTGGCAGCGCAAACCAAAAAAGAAGTTCACACCGCAAAGATAAAGAATCTGGATGGCCTCTTGCGAATGGAGCAATTGGCTTGCATTGTCTCCTCGCATCATGGACGCTATACGATTTATAAAGTCGAAGGATTGACGCGAAGCATTGGGAGTATAGAAGAAGTCCGCGAGCACATTGAACATTTTATAGAGAATAATCAACTGCCGGTATTTACCTATCATCCAAACGTGTACAAGCAAAATATCATTATCTACCATCCGAATATATGTGAAGTGTGTGAAAAGGAGCAGGAGTACTTTTATGATTTGCATCCTTACAGCGAATACGATTTAGAACATGTATGCGTGTATTGTATTGCGAATGGAGAGGCCAATAAAAAATTCGGGGCAGAATTTAATAACGTCATTGCAAAAAACTTTGACGGGGTCGATCAAGAAAAAATCAAAGAGTTAGTGGAAAGAACCCCCTCCTATATTACTTGGCAAGGGGAATTTTGGTTTTCGCATTGTAATAACATCTGTGCGTTTATCGGGGATTTGCAGGCATCAGATATTGAAAATTTTAAAGAAGAGGTAGTAGAGGATCTAGAAGAACAAGCGGAATGGTTCGGGTTAACAGTTGACGAATATATCGATGAATTAGTAGACGGACATATGCAGGGCTATTTATTTCAATGCCTGCATTGCGGGAAACACAACGTATATTCTGATATGGATTGACTCATTATGCTCGGATAAAGAAAGGAACATAGAAATCCAAGTTTGGGAGCGGGAGGAGTTATTCCCCTCCAATACGCATAATAGGGTCTTGGTCATGGAAGGCAATACAGATAGGAATTTTGCTGTCCGCTTTTTTACAAGCATTAGCAAATGCGACAATTGTTCGTGCTAGTAAATACAATGTGATACCCATTGCTTTTTCCGAACTATCGAAGCCATTCTCAGAGTAAATCTCTGCAAATTTTATTAGAATGGGTCCATCAATACTATTGGACCAATCACAAGCCCAATCATCGTCTTGGTCTTCAGGAGGATTATAGTTATCACAGATAAAGAAATGACTATCCCAGTTATTATCCAAATCATACTCGAAATAAATGGCTTTGGCAGCGTTATTCTCAGCTAAAATTATGGATGCTACAAGCCCTTTTTCTAATTCTTTCTGATACTCATTCAGATTAATGGTATGAATTTCTTTCGCTGTTTTTTCATCTGCTAGTTGTGAGCATAGATTATGATATTTTTGCTCAATTTCTGTGGACGACCTAGTAAATAAGTGCTGCTGCATATCATCAAGATGTTCAAAAATATCCAAATTAATTCCTCCCCTTACTACTACGTAACAATCCAATTTGATTATAGTGGTTAAAAATGAATGTGTAAAATAGAACCAGTATAATAAGAGTTGAGCTGCATGATTCATAACATGATAGAAACAATTGATAGCGGAATATTTGAGGATGATGTATATGTAAGTGTAGTTGGATTCGAATTGAAGGAAAATGAGATTTTGCTTACATTTGAGTTTACATACATAGTGCATTGGGAAGTTACGGAAGGACTCATTCCTTTTGGTACGTATAGTAATGGAAAGGTCGACTGGCTGCTGGATTCAAGCATGGGCTTATTTGCTAAAGCACCAGCTAAACTTGGTACAGAATATGCAAAAATTCTAGAGAAGCATGGGGTAAAAACATCCCTTTTACCCTCTATAAGTGAAAAGCAATGGCAGGGGAAAGAGCAGGACTATAAAGTTTTTATATTTGGCGATTCGTATGTTGTTGCCAAGAGATTTAAAGCGACTCAACTCGTCTAAACGTCTAATTTTGTACAGGAATGAGTGGTGTATTCATTTGGACATTACGTATGCCCAGAATATTATTGTAGGCATTGTAAAAGAAAATATTTTTAGCTGGTATATTCTTGATAAGGATGACCTATACGATTTCTTGTCTGACCAATTAGATTATTCGACGTTAAGCAGCCATATTGAAGGATACAGGACAACGACTGAGTATATAAGGAACTGTGTAATTGAAGAGAATTATCGTTGTGCGGATGATACCTTAAAATTCAATCCATCCGTATATATGAACTTTGATACCAAATGTCTATTTTCTTTATATCCGGAGTATACAGCATTCGAAAAAGTAGCATATAAAGATTGGATAGGAAGATACGTTGATTTTACTAATGAAGTACCGGATGAAAATAGATATTGGATGATTGATGGAAAGAATTATATTGAAGATACATTTAATTATTTTGTTGAAAGAGGAATGAGGACGGAGTGAGATGTCGTTTTGAACAATAACTATACAATTTTTGTAGAGCAATGGAATGATATGTTATCTAAAATATGTGACATTGGCGGAGACGTACTACCTCTTTCTATTGATCGCCCCGCAACGGTAGAGGAAATTCATGCTGTTGAATGTAAACTTGGCTTTTCACTTCCCGAGGATTTTAAAGATGTAGTGTTACATTTTTCGAAGGCGGTATATTTTCGCTGGTCTTTTCCAGATGAAGTGAATGTACCGGATGAATGGAGTGAGGTTTTTTCCGGGGAATTAGGGTGGAACATAGAATGGCTTGAAGATGCAACGCCTAGTGCCATTGAAATGGAAGAGGAGGGATATGGACAGGGGCTGAAAAATAAACTTCAGTTTTTTTATGTAGGTAACGGTGATATGGTAGCGTTCGATATGAGTTCCGAGGGGAATAACAAAAATATTGTCTATTGGAGCCATGAAGAAGATGAAGTGGTTCTTGTAGCGGATAGCTTTTTATCCTTTATCGAGAAGCTGACGGAACTGTATTGTGTTGGTGCGGAAATATGGCAGTATGAAACCTTTATGGATGCAAATGGACTGAATCCTGCTATGGAATCATCGAGCAGGTGGAAAAGCTGGTTCAAGTTATTAACAGAGGTGAAGCGAGAAGATGTTGCGCATGATTTGGAGTGCGTGATTGAGTATGTATTGAACCACGGCAGTGTAGAGAAAGAAATGTTTGAGCTGTACAGTCGGAAAGAGATATTTGAAAAAGCAAAAGGACATCTGCAACAAGAAGATAGGCAGCGTAAGAGAACCGCTTGCAAAATCATTGGAGAGGTAGTAGGTGAATGTGCATCTGACTGGGTTCTTGAACTTTGGAAGGACAATTATCTTGTAGATGAGGAGCTTCGTTCTTATCTTACCGCATGCTGTGTAGCGGAAGATAAGGGACTAGCGCTCGTATATTCGTATTTGGAAAGTCAGACAAACGCACACGCTGCGCGGCATCTCTGTCATTTTCAATCCAATAAAGTCATTTCATGGATGGAGGAGCATGTGCGTTTCCCTGTAACGGACGGTTGGGATGAGCTTTTTGCTGTATCGAAGCCGACCTGGGATGATATCGTAAGGTGGATTCATTTAGAGGATAGACACAGAACGACAATTATTCATGCTTTGGAAAGAATGGTAGAGACAAATCCGTACTTCCCTTATGGAGAGGAGCAGAAAAAAATTGTCCATGCACCTTCAAAAAATGAGGTTGTTCAGCTGCTGTATAAGTTGAAGGAGATGCAGGTATTGAACAATAAGAAACGAATCCTTGATGAGGTTATAGAACAAATCGATGTACTTTTGTAGAATGGGCCATGTTCATTTTTGTGTACAAGCATAACTAAAGGCTGGTCATCAATAAAGGGATGACCAGCCCTTTTTACGGCTTTCTTTGTATCTTACAGGATGATGGGCTGGAATCCGTTCTTAATATAACCAGCAAAATCTATATGCTTACCGCTTGTTGACTCATCTGTAGCCGCAAATCCCACTCCGCTGCCTACAGCGTCTTCTACATCAAAGAACCCGGAGCACGCCTGACAGCCGCCTTTAATGATGCCAAGCTTCATTACTTGTTTATATACCGGGTTAAAGATATGATCTGGCTTTTCTAGCTCGCTTACCCAGGTAGTCCCTGCACCATCAAAAAGAATCTCTACTTCATATCCAGCCTCATGTAATTCTTGACCGTACAATAACCCGTGCAAAGCCTTGCCTCCGTCATGTGCTCCAGCTTGAATAATGACAACAAATTTGTTTTCCATTTTACATTCCTCCAATTGGATTAAAATAAGTAAGTTGCTGTACTTTATTTCGGATTAAACGGTGATCGCTCTAACAGTTCCGATGTGAAGCTTAATGCGTTCCGAGTTTCTATCACTTTTTCAATCTCTACATCAAGCAGCCTTTCTGCTCCAGGGAATTTGTCTGAAGCCCCTTCATTCCACCGTATGTTAGCTCTTCCTGAAATCTGTAAGGTTTTACAATTCTCGAAGTTGATGAAAATCAAACCTACATTGGGGTTAACCTCAATATTGCCCAGTGTATTAAACATGTTATTACCAAAGTAGTCAGGAAAGAGTAGATGAGTATCATCAATAATCTTTACAAACCCAGGATTTCCACCGCGATGTGACGCATCCACTTCTCTTTGGTTGTTCGTGCTTGCGATAAAAAAGGTATCCGAGTCTTCAATCCATTTTGCCTGGCTTGGCAATAGGCTTGTATTTTGTAAGGTTGAAACAGCTAACGGTTCCTTCTTTTTACTGGTTTCGATTCTCCGGGTCGTTATATATTTTGGACAATTCCCATAAACTTGTTCAGTATGAATAATCAGTCTCTTCTTGTCGTAACTAGCTGTACCATTCACTCTAAGACGTCGTCTATCCAAAAAGTCCATAAATAAAGTACCGATATGCCCGTTTTCATGAATATTTGCAACTAAAGGGTCTTCAGGATTATGGATACCAGAAATGACAATCGTTTTTTCTTCAACTACATCGATAAAACCGGGTTCTCCCTGGATGATCGATGCCCAGACTCTTCCGCTGCTATCAATAGAGCTTACAAAAACAAAGTTCTGTTTTTGTAAAAAACCTAAGGCAGCTTTAGGAATATGGTTCCTATACATTTTAGCAGTAAAATCATCAGGCATTCTGACGCCAGCAAGCTTATGTGCTCTTCTCTCGCCACTATGAAACCCCATCTCCATGCATTCTCTCACCTCCCTTCAGGAAATCGGCTTTTAATACCAAAACTTAGGATAGCTTCTGTTGTTATGCAGATTATTAATAAGCAAAGCAATAAATACGATGGCTATAGCACCAAATAAAGAAGGGAAAAGAAGAAAGCTCCACTTGCTTTTTGCGAACATGACAACTAACGGATCGGCACCTGCAGGGGGATGGACGGTCTTTGTTAACACCATCATAGCTATCGCTATCCCAACAGCTAAAGAGATCGACCATATGGAAGTTCCTATAGAGTGTAGAATTGCTAATCCAACCAGTGTAGAAATGAAATGACCTCCGACAATGTTTCTTGGTTGAGAAAAAGGAGCATCCCAGGCGCTGTAGGCCAAGACACAGCTTGCCCCGAATGGAGCCATTACCCAAGAATCACCGGAAATTTGCGTTATTAACATAAGGGCTAAAATAGTAAGAAATCCACCGAAAAATCCCATTATTGCATTCTCAGGCAATGCTTTTTGTGTTGTTCTTTCTGCTGTTTTCATTTTTGCGAAATATCGATGGAGAAAAGATTTTTCTGGTTTCCTCCTTTTTACGACCGTTGCTTTCAAACCACTCTGCCCCCCTTATAAACATAGTTACATATTAATATATGTTAATTTATAGCATTGGGATGAGCCTTGTGTCAATAAAAATATCAATGTCTTTCTTATTGAGATGTAAATATACATAGTTTATTATTAATATAAGGTGGTGTAGAAAATGAGCATGTATAAAACCTTAAGTTTGGTTATCAATGCAAAGCTTCCGATTCCAATAAACATACAGCTTAAAGAGCAAATCAAGTTTTTGATAAAAATGGAGTTTTTATTGCCGGGAGATTATCTCCCAACTGTAAATCAGCTTGCAGATCAACTTGCTATTAATCGAAATACAATCAATTGGGTCTATACACAACTCAAAGAAGAAGATTTGCTGTTGATGCAAAAAGGACGGAGAACGCAAATAAAGGACTCCCCTCATGTGAAATCCTTAGTAGCGAAAAAAGAATTAGATGAAATTGTGAAAACATCAATCGAAAGAGCGATTGAAAAAGGATATACATTTGATGAGTTTATCGCTTCTACATTTATGCATCATCACTTTTTTATCGAGGATAGGGGTACGGGACAATTCTTATTTATAGAATGCAGAGAGCATGACCGCAACTTTTATTTAGAAGAAATCAAAAAGCATACGGGAGCTAAGATCACAGAATTGTTTATTGAGGATATGAAGGGTAACATTGAGGACAAAATTACGAATATGGACGAGATACACGGAGTCATCACAACGCTAAATCATTCAGAGGAAGTAAAGGATTACTTTAAGAAGCACAAAAAGCCTGTTTATACAATCGGTGCGACTCTTTCTGTAATAGATCTGATGAACATTGCGAAGTTAAAAGAAGGAACAAAGGTTGCCTTTGTCTGTCTTGGAGACAGCGGTGGACAGTGGATGGCAAAAAGAGTTGAGGAAGCAGGCATCAATCACATCGTGAGTGTTGTCGGTGGGATAAATAAAAGAGAAAAACTTGAGGAGATTATCTCTTCTGTTGATTATATATATGCCTCTGAAGCAGCTTATGAGGAGCTAAACAGTCGAGCCCCTGAGAAAACATGTTTACTTCCACTGAAACTTGAAAGAACCAGTGAAGAAATACTAGATAATTTGAGCCTTGCAAAGAAATCTTGATAAAATAAGGAAGAAGATCACCTGCTGAGTATTGAACTGTAACCCGAATATATCATTCGAATTACAGTTCATTTTATACCTAGCAGGCTTTTTTTATCTTTTGAAAAATTTGTCATTCATAGGTCTAAATATTCATATGTTTAACAGAAAACATGACTTATATTGTGACCTACTACATCTATATTTGAATCTATAATAAATATAGTAGGTAAAAAATTCTAAATAAAACAAATTAATATCAGAATGCTTTTTTCTAAAAATGAAAGTAAAGGGCAGGGGGGAAGAGTCGTGCGACCATTATTCATTCCAGATAATCCGATTAATTATAATGAAAAAGTACAACTAGAAACCCTTGTTTATCAAGGATATGACCTAGATAAACTGAAGCGGTGGAAATCCGTCGACAAAAAGAAAATGTTGGATACTTTAAACAATCTAATTAATCAGTGGATTGAGGAAGGGGGAAAAGTTAGTAAACAAGGAACCGTTCTGTTTAAAAATAAAAGTGATCAAGCAAACTATGAGCAAATTTTTGGGATGCTAGAGAATGGAAATCATACCTGGGGAGAGGCACGAAAGGATTTGATTAATACAATTGGTCAGTATTGTTCATACTGTGACTCACCTATCTATTCCAATTTGCATATTGAACACCAATTACCTAAAAGCTTTTTTGCAAATAAAGTTTTTTCCTGGGGAAATTTCTTGTTGTCTTGTCCTACCTGTAACTCCGCCAAAGGGAATAATCCTAATCAGGCTACGGTAGATAAGCCAAAAATCTTACGTACTGAAGAAGCGATTAAACATATTATGAATGAAGAAGACCTGCACTTCTATTGGCCCAAAATAAGTAATAATAGTGATAGAACTGGCAGCATTTATCCATTCGTTTATGCATTAAAAAAAATAGGCACCTATCGCAAAAAACCACGATTTGAGGAGCAACTAACGGAGCAAGAAATAAACGAGTTATTTTCTAAGTTTAAAAGTGGAGAGTTGTACATTGATAACGGCAGATACTATTATCTAAAACCGGATGATCGTACTAAGTACTTCTTTGGCATTGAAACGATCCCCAACCCAGCTTGTTCAGAAAGTATACGACAGGCTGCTGCCAAAACAATTGAAATGGCTTCGCTTAACAAGTTTGTAAAAGTAAAAGATTCCAGTAAGTCGGTAGATCGCCGCATGGAAATGAGAACCAGAGCTTTTTTTGTAGCTAGGTGGATCAGAGAGCAGTTGATTGATGCTATGCTGCATGATGATAGCGACATCCTTTATCCTAAGATTATGAAATTCTCAAAACGGACGATTGCTGCTACTGGTTTTTGGGGAATCTGGTTTCAAGAACTGGGGGGGTGGACAGGCGAAGAAAAGCAACAATTGCTTCAGAGTTGTCTGCCGGGTACAAATCCAAAATATTGGTTGGATAACTAAACCCATATTATAAGGAGGATAATATGAGACCCGTCATTAAAAGACACATTCCTAAATATAACGACAACGATGAATATGATGTATTGAGAACCTACCTATTTAAACAGATCGGTTCTTATTGTTCGTATTGCGAAACTCCCATCTCGATGGACAGTGCAGTAGAGCACAAAGTTCCTAAATCGAATAAAAGAGGTTTTCAGCAATATCAGACTCGGTGGAGTAATTTGTTGGTTGCCTGCCAGTCTTGTAACTCAGCGAAAGGCACTACCCCTGATAAGAATGAAGTAAAAGGTGTAAAAGGGGATGAAAACTTATTCTTGGCTACCATGAAGCTATGGGTATGGCCAGACAGAACTTTTTCAAGTGATTCTATAGATATTGCAACGAATGATAATACATACCAGTTATTTCAATTGGTTTACGAAGAAAAATCACAAAAAGAGTTGATTGAAGCAGGAATGGTGAAACCGATCAATACAAAGACGTGGCCAAGCTGGACAACAGACAAACATAAGATGGTATGGATTCTACCAAATGAAGCCTACTTATCGAGTTTCGAAGATAGTGAGGCAAGTCAATTGCGGAAACGGGCACTAAATACGTTAAAGGGGCTTCAACTGAATTATTATAACGACAGTGACATGAAATTCAGCGATAGAAGGGTTATCAATCGCACTAAAGCATATCTTCTGGCACAAGAGAGTATAGATGATTTCGTTGAGATATTAAGCAAAACATTTAAAAAACGGGACATAGAAGGTTATATAAAGCTATATATGAACGATACGTTGTTGATGATGCTTCAATCCATGAGATTGATGATAAAGACAACAGGTTTCTGGAGCGTATGGTTTACTGTATTTCGTAAGGTTTTAGAAAATCCGACCAATTCCTATCTACGATGGCTAAGGAGAGACGATCGACTTTTTCTATTGCGGTCATTACTTATTGCATATATAGAGGGCGAGAGAAGAGGAAATGTCGATTCGCTAATTTTTCCAGGATTGGACGAGGAAAGACTTGCGCTGAACTCATTTCAATAGGAGAGGGAGAAAAATGGAAGAGAACGGAAAAGAAGTGTTTGTAGAAAATGTATACTCTCGCTACGAAAATGGACAAGTAATCATTTCGTGGAACCCCTATTCTTACCCAATAGGATATGTGGTGCAGATAGAATTCGTTGATACGCAGGGAAAACCGTTAGCGAACCAGCCGCAGCTTCGATACAGTGAGGGAGAAGCTGTGGTACTAGGAGAGATTAATAAAGGGGATGAATTCCTGATACATGCACGGGCTGTTTCTCCCTGGTCGCAAACAGAACATGTTGTTATTCATGAGATTGGACCTGTTGGCCCTATTCAAGTAGATTGGTACAATGGTTCATTACATGCGAACTGGATTCCGCTAGAAGATGGGATATACCAGTATGAAACCGTTGTGTTGGATAAGAATGAACAATTGCTTCATCCACAGCCTGTGCAGCTTTCAGAAGGTGAAGCAGGTATTAAGATCAACGGGGAACCCCTGATTGATGGGGAAACATATTATATAAGCGTTCGGGCCAAAAAAGAAGGCTCTTGTGGAGAATGGAGTCGTTCCGACGCTTTCATATTGGACAAACGATTGCCAGACAGTCCGATTCTTCGTGATTTGCTCGCACGAGTCAAAGTAGCAATTTTTGAGGGACAGGGAAGTTTTGCTCTTAATCACGAAGTCCTCGCATCTGATAAGCTCATCCAGTTGCTCGAATCTCTTATTGGAGTGAGCGAACATGGATTATCTCTTGCTCAAGTGGAAGTCTCCTATGGACCGGATCGAGTAGAACTTACAGCCAATGCTACGTATCCATTTGCGAACAATAAAGAAACGACTCTATTATTTACAGATTCATATAGTACTCTCGAGATGCATGTAGTATCTACAAGCATAGGGAATAAAACTGTGCGAGAACTTCAAGCGAATAAACTGCTCCCTAAAAGTGTGTATGACAGTTCGCACTGGTTCGAAGCCCTTGCACCCATCCCGGACTTGAAGTTAGAGCTAGATTCACAAAAGGAACAAGTAATACTTACTGGAGCAGAAGTATCTTGGCCCGTAGCAGTAGGGTTGAGTGGAATCGGATTTTCTTCTATGCTGCCTTTTTTCGAAATCAAACAAGATGAAAAAACAGGGAAGAAAACATATAAGTCGCAAGTGAAGTCAAAGTTATGTCTCGGAAAGGAAGTGGAAATTCCTATTTTCCTACAATTACCTAGTGGATTAAATGGATGGATTGTAGGCTTGGATGCACCATCCGAGGGAATTTTCCTTGGAGATCTTAAGCTATTTGAGCCTTTGATGGGCGGTGCACATTCTAATCTTCCAGAGGCGGTGATTGGACTTGGGAATTTTAGAATAAATACACTGAATTTTTCGTTTTCTCCCGAACAACCTCATGTATGGAAGGTAGAAGTTTCCTTCGGTATCGGGCGGGAGGGAGAAGGGTGGAAAGCAGTTCCAGGTCTGATTGAAGTAAATGAACTGAATGCCACTTTGGGAATCACCATCTATCAAACAATAGACGGTCTTTCTACCGCTTCGTATGGATCATTACAGGGTGTGTTTACACTGGCAGATGAGTTAACTGTAATGGCAGCTATAGATATTCCAGTAGCGGATGGAAAGTGGCGTCTGTGCGCTAGTGCTATGGCAGAAACGTTTAATATAGAGAAATTAGCTAAGTATGTAGGAGGGAATGCTTCACCTCTTCAACATACGCTCAGCTCCTTTGGAACCATTGAGAGTATAGGCATCCGAAATGTGGAGTTTCTTTTTTCTTCCGGAAGAGAAGGAGCAACGATTCACTCGTTTTCAATAGAGTTGGCCGCGCAAAACTGGACGATACCCTCTCAGTCCTGGTTTACAGTAAAGGAGCTTGCGCTTGTATTGGACGTTACATCACCACTGAACCAGGAGAAACGCATTATAACAAGCACAATTTCAGGCTGGATGACCCTTCGCTCCGTTCAGTTTGCTGTAGAAGCTGCTTATGATGCTACAGATATATGGACACTTCGATTGACCTCATATACGACAATGATACCGGGATGGGAAACACTTAGTGATATATTGCCTACTAAGGATATCATTGCGTTCTTACCAGGTGAAATGCCAACAAGTACGGCGTACAGTATCGGCGGATTAGAACTCGATGTCTGGACAAATCGTTTTACAGTCAAGCGAGTGCGCTTTCTTCTCGGCAGCAATAAGGAATGGAGAATGATAGAGAATCTGTTAACGTTATGGGAAATCGATATCGACTTGACAGCAGAGAGGCAAGAGGCGGAAGAGTCATTGGAGTTTAGTGGGCATTTAGGTGGGGAGGTAGAACTGGCAGGAGCATTGATTGCAATGAGAGCTGTAAAAGAGATAGCTGGGGAGCCTTGGTGTTTTATAGGGCAGTTAAAGGATACCTTTACTATAGATTTTGCTGCTGTGCTAGAACAGTTGAATACAGGATTAAAGCTACCGTCCGGTTATGGTTTTCCCACAGCTATCGAGCTGATAATGGCTGAGCTTTCGGTAATACCTGCTACACGTAAGATCGATTTTGCAGCACAAGCAGAACTTGACTGGAGCTTGTCATTTGCTAATACTACGTTCGCTTTGACTAAGCTCGGCGGAGAAGTTCACATGGAGAAGGGAACGGAGACGACAGGGCTTATTTCTGCTGAATTTTTGTTTGGACCACTTAGTGGCTGGGCAAGTGTTCAAATGGGAGAAGCGGAGAACGATTTCATTATCGATGTAGCGCTGACAACCGCTCAGGCACAAGCCAGACAAGTAGTAGATAAGGCAATAGGGGAAAATGTTTTTGACTCAGTGATGGTTCCAGATACATTTGTTAAGCCTACTTCTTTCGCCGAGATGGCTCTTACGATTGATGTCAAACAGAGCTTATTCCTGCTACGTGGAAAGTATACTTCCCAACAAGTAGATAAATCTCGTTATGCTGAATTGTCACTATTAATTGGGAAAAAACAACCAAAGGATGACACGCAAGCGATAGAGATGGGCGTGCAGGACAAAGAAAAAGTGAAAGTCGAAACGAAAGAGCAGGAATGGGGATATCTTTTAGCGGCAGCACTGGATCAATGGACGTTGGCAGATATTTCTCCTGTGTTGGCCACAGTGGATGAATGGATTGGACTGAAGCGTGCAGGAGCGGCAGTCGTCCTCTCTTCATTGGATGAGACGACGGGCGCGTTTTTGCAAGAGAGATTTCCTATTATCGGTAAGGATATGTCTATCCGACCAGGAGTAAATTTTTACGCTGTGCTTGATTTTGATGGTGGCGCTTTATTGAAAAATGTAAAGTCGATTTTAGAAATAAAAGGACCCTATATACTATACGGTAGCATTCCAGCAGAGAAAGACGCATCCATCACTTTACAAGCAGAACTTTATTCGTTAACACTACTTTCATCTCTAACATTCCGTAATAGTAAACTCCAGTATACAGCGGTAAGAGAAAACCAAGATCAAGATGAGCAAGCGGCCAACTCTGAATTAACATTGCACGGCGAGATCATTGCCAAGTTGGATAAGGAGTATGCATTTATCGGTGATATGAAGGTGAACAGCCATCAAGCGGAATTCTCTACAGTTACTTCCAACACGGTAAAAAATCCATTAGGAATACCTGCATTTAGCTTAGAGCAACTAGGTCTACTGGTTACGTGTGCCTTTGCTGATGGACATGTATCGAATGTAACTACAGAATTTTTCGGAGAAGTTGCCTTTAGCGATGCGATTTGTTTACGAGGAGCAGCCGTTTTACTTAATGGCAGTGCGAAAATGGTGATGATCCAGCTGATAACACCAGAGGGAGAACAGACAGCCATCAGTATAAGCTCTTTATTCTATAAAGTAACGGGGCTGGAGTGGCCGGATGTATTGGACGTGCAATTGTACAATGGAATGTTGTGGTATGTTCCGGGAACAGAACCGGTGACGTACAAAGATAACGTGTATCATCAAGGTTTTCATGCCTCAGTACGTACCAAAATCTTTTTCTTACCTGAAGTGATTCTAGAGGTTGCTCTCTATGATAAAGATACGAAAAACCAAAACAGGGGATTAGTAGCCTCTGCAAGTTTATCCAATCCGATTGATTGGGGCTTTATCAAGTTTAGCGGTACAAAAGAACATGGCAGCAAACAAGCAGGTCCTTATGTATCTATAGATACAGTCAATCAGGCATTGCCATTTGCGATTGGAGCAGGAATAGAACTTTTCTCGACAGAGATTGGTGATGTGGATGTCCGCGTTGGAAAAGAGCAGATGAGCGGCAGTCTTACTTTGCCAGATCATATCGGTCCTTTTTCAAGAACACGCTTCTCTTTTACATGGGACAAAAATGGTTTTCACGTCAAAGATTGGCCGCTAGATAATATCAAACTGCCGAAATTCGATCTGGAAAATTTACAGGGGAGCGGTACATGCTCGCAGGTCATCGTTAAGCAGCTTCCATTAGATACGAAATTTAAGTTGAAAGTGGATTTTTCCATCATACCGCCTACAGAACATGAAACGGCAAAGCTCGAAATAAAGTTAAACGGAAGTTTTGGCTTGGTCATAAAGAGTGCGGCATATCAACGTGAGCCATTGCTAGAAGCCAACATCGTGAATGCTGTATGGGCTATACCGCTTCCAGGTTCAGGAACATATAGTTGGGATGACCTGTTACAATCTTTTGTAGACTGTATACAATATTCAGCGCAAAGTGTCTTTGATAATCTAATCAAAGATCCTGTCAATCTGGCAAAATTGGCTGGTGTTGCAGGGATCAAGTGGGGAATAGCTGAAGCGATTGACTATCTAGTCTGCCGCGGTATGTCTAGAAGTGCTGCGGAGGCAGCGGTCGGGGGTTCTGCTTCGGCAGCAGTAGGCTCAGTTTCAGGTGGTGCGTGTGGTGCTGGAGCCATCGCTGTCGGAGGAGTCGTAGCCACGATTATCGGAGGCGTTGTGGTTATCAGTACAGGAGGTGGAGGAGAGGACAAACCTCCTGCACCAAAAATACCTGGTACGCCATCACTTCGCTATGATACGGATTGGCTTATCGTCACATGGGAAGAAACAGATCGTGAACATACGACAGAGTATGGTGTGGCCTTGACTGTCGGAGGAAGTATAGTGCCTCTATCAGCTACATCCAGTAATCAGATGAGGATTCATAAAGATAGAGTAATACTCGGAGCCGAAGCGGTTGTACAGGTTATTGCCTCCGGCCCGGGTGGCATAAGCGACCACAGCAAAGCAGCTAGCATTTTCTTAGTGACAGCACCAAAAGTACCTTCTCTTTCTTTTGAAGAAGATATATTACTCGCGCGGTGGGAGATTGTTTCCGGTGCTGCTAGCTATGAATTATTTATAACAGATATGGAAGGAAAAACTATTGTACCTACTTTATGCGATATACAGGGAACAGAAGCCAGAATAAAAGCAGAGGAGTTCTGTACAGGCGGTTTGTTCCGTCTGCAAGTGAGAGCTTTGGCACCAAACGTTATAGGGCCGTGGGGAGTGGCAGCCGAGATTACGATTACTATTCTCGCGCCGCCACAGGGACTTACTCTTAAGATGAAAGGGGAAGAGCTGATTGCAAATTGGCTGCCTGTTGAGGGAGCTGTTAGCTATGCCGGACAGATCAGAGATCTCGCAGGGCAATTATTCGACCCAATGCCGCAGATCGCAGTTCATGAAACAAGCGCGGTCATTACTGGTGAAGTTATTGTAAACGGTCAAGAAATGAGTGTCTCTTTTAAAGCCATAAAAGAAAATGCAATTGGATCATTCTGTGAGCCTGTCGTATTTACTATTCACCCATTGGCAGCGCCACAAGCACTTTATCTGTCTTATACAGGAGTAACGCGTACAGTCAAAATGTCATGGTTGGCTGTAGCCACAGCGGAACAATATATCATCGAAGTGCGTGACCAAGCAAACCAACCGCTTAACCCGCAACCAAATATACAGATTAATGGTACAACAGCAGAAATTTCCTCCAACTCACTAGCTGAGCTGCCTACTAATAAAATCCAGGTGGTTGTCAAAGCAGAGAGAGCTGACGCTGAGAGTGCGTGGAGCAGTCCGGATTCTCTAGAAATTATTGATTTACCAGCACCATCTGGCCTCACTTTAGAGAATAAAGATGAATATATACATGCCGAATGGCACGTGGTAGAGAAGGCGAGTTCGTATCGTCTACAGGTTCTAAATGAACAAAGGCAGCCACTAGAAGTACAGCCATTCATTACGTATAGAGAAACGAATGCACAAATAGACGCATCTGGTTTGGAAGATCGTACAGATTATTTCATTAGAGCTCAAGCATATACAGAGCGTGTAGAGTCTGCATTCAGTGATCCGGTCCTGCTACATTACATCAGAGAGGCGCCGGAAGTATTCGCCAAGCGACTTAAAGAAGAAGGACGTGACGAAAGGGAAGTGGCGGTCGCTTTGGTAAATCATTATCCTGAATTATCTGCTGTCCAGATAGGTAAAGCGATGGCGTTTGCCGGATTTAACCCATCTCAGACTGCAGCCGGTCTGCATCAGACCAAGCCTGAGCTTGGGGCAACCGAACTGGTTGGCATATTGATCGCCTCCTATAAAAAAGCTACAGAACAAGAGAGAGCTAGAGCGTGGATTGCAGATGGCGTGGGAGTAGTAGAGACAGGCCGTCAACTGTCTGTCCATTTCCCTACATTGACTGTAAGTGATATGGTAGAAGCTTTGGCTTTTGCAGAATGTAAGCCACAAGATACAGCGAATGCCGTTGTAGCAGCGTATCCGCAGACAGGGGTTGTGCAGAGAGTGCATGCAATGAAGAAGGGGTATGGGATCAAATTATAGGATAGTTAAAAGAGGAGGAGAGTTCGGATGACAATGGAGATGACACTTACCCCTTTAGAAATGACATGGATCATCAAGCAGTGGGGATATCTCCCGCAAGAAGCGGTAAAGGGAATGCGTGAATTTGACAGCACGTTTTCTGCTGCAGAAATAGGAAAATTATTATTGAATGAGCAAGCCTATCCCTTACTCAATAAGGCGGAAATGAAATCTGCGCTTAGCGGGGGAGGCTTTTCACAAGCAGAAGCGGAAACTGCCGTAAATCTCTTATATCCAGAGTGGAAGCGGATCGCTTCCATGCCAGTACCGCGAAGAGGAGCAGCTACTGGAGTAAAAGATGGGATAATATATGTTTTGGGCGGCGGATACATGAACGGTTATGAAGATGACCGCTCCAACACAGTTCAACAGTATAATCCCGAAACAAACGAGTGGAGTCTATTACCCACTATGCCTTTTCACAAAGTTTCTCTTCTCAATGCTGCAGTTGTTGATACATCCCTTTATCTTATAGGGAGTGGTGTCGGTAAGTATCAATATTTCACTGGGGAAAACTGGAAATATACACCGAATCAATCGTGGGAGCGCATGGCGGATATGTCTACTTCCCGTGTAAAAGCGGGATTGGCTGCTGTCAAAGGTAAAATTCACGTGATCGGTGGTTCAAGCCGATTTGGTCAAGGAGCAGGCCCATGTGTTTATCATGAAGTCTATGATGTAGCTACAAATAGTTGGAAAGAATACCCCCCTCTTCCGCTCGCTTGCCTAGATCATACAGTAGCGGTGGTGGATAGTAACATCTACGTGTTGGGTGGAAACAAACAAAACAAACAGTTTGTCTTCGATACTATTTCCAATGTATGGTCAGAGATTGCGCAAAGCCCACTATGCGTATTTGGGGCAGCATCTGTAGTAGCAAGAGGAAAAATATACTTAATTGGAGGCTGTAGTGAGGGGGGGCCATTTGCTGGTACGTTTTATGATGCCGTGCAGGTGTATGATCCAGCGACAAACACCTGGAGCATTTCGCCTGCTAAATTAAGCTGCGCCAGAGCCCAGTTAATGGCTGCAGTAGTTGGTGATACGATCTATGCCATTGGAGGAAGTGAGTGCGGGCGTGCAATGAACGCAGGAGCATGTGATATAGTGGAAGCGCTCTTAGTGTATGAATAAGAGTAGATCAATTAAATACGTTCGCATGTAATATGATGCCATTAAGCTAAAAAATAAAAATACCAGGCAATTGAGTTGACAATAACCAGTATTTTTTGCAGATAAGAGGCCACTTCCATGAAAAGTGGCCTTATTGCATAGAAAAGCTCTCGTTCAATCAATCCACTGCCTCGGGCTGTTCCGTATAGATTCTGAATAACTGAATGTACAGCAGGATACTAACGAGGGAAAACAACAAAATGATACTGAATATTCCCATAGGCGGCACCCAACTAGACAGAAAGACTGTCAATGGAGCCAAAAATTTTCCGATTGTAAACTGCAAGCTGTCAGCTCCCATATATTGTCCCCTTGCATGCGGAGGGGCATAGCGGCTAATAAAGCTCTGTGTTACAGGAGAGCGTACAATCTCGCCAAAGGTAAAAAGTATTGTAACAAAAAACAGAAACCATATATTTGTGTTCAGTCCAAGGGAAAATGTGCCTACCCCGGACAGCAGCGATGACAGAATGAATACATTACGCTCCTTCCAATTGCGGAACCATCTCGTAATCGGAATGATAAATAGGACAAACAAAAGGCCGTTTAATCCCAGTACCCAGCCAAATATTTCTGTGCTCGATAGCATGAGGGCAGCACTGTTCCATGGGAATAGAGTCTGAGCGGGGACGTTATTGATCACGTATACTGCCAAATATAGATCAAGCTGCATAATGGGTACCAGAGCAAAGATGCCAGCCAGCGTATACACCAGGAACACTTTATCGCGAAAAATAATGCCATACCCTATCCATTGTTCCTTGAATGCATCAGGAATAGAGGTGAAACCGCTTGTTTTTTTTGCTGAATGCGGCAATGTTTCCTGAACCATGATAGAAATGGCGATAAAATACAGCAGTAAAACCGATGCACAGGTCCATAACAGCGCTTGCCGGTAATGGAAGAAGAAAATAGCTCCAAGTACAGGACCAAGCACTGCACCAATGTTGTTAGCTGTCGTAAATGTTGCGAATACTTGGCGTAAGCTTTGTGTAGGGACAAGGTCAGCAACCATAGCCGAACTTGCAGGCCGATAGATGGCTCCCCCCAGTCCAATGCCAATAAAGGCGATATAATCAATCCAGGGGGATGGCGACATTGCAAACAATGCAAACATCACCGTCTGAAGTGCAGCGCCCAGCAGCATCACAGGGCGCCGGCCGATCCGATCCGCTAAAGTACCTCCGAGCAAACTTCCGAGCAGGCTGAATATCGGAGGGATTGTCATTAGGATACCGGCAATATGATTGCCTAATGCCGCACCAAAATATACGATGATAAAGGGAAAGTACATCCAAAACAGCATATTAAACAGCGCTTCTCCAATTAACCGTACCT
This sequence comes from Aneurinibacillus sp. REN35, assembly GCF_041379945.2. Taxonomy (NCBI): domain Bacteria; kingdom Bacillati; phylum Bacillota; class Bacilli; order Caryophanales; family Paenibacillaceae; genus Aneurinibacillus; species Aneurinibacillus baijiui. Next base: position 92,717 of record NZ_JBFTXJ020000001.1, read on the forward strand.
TCAAATTAGTATTCCATACACGTATGGGCACAAGGTCCTCTCCTTTTTATAGCATTACGTGTCACGTGTAAAAACACCTACTACGCGCGTTTCCCGGCCGGGTATACATACTGTAAAACATTACGCTAAAGAAATATAGACTTATAATCATGTGTGGTTTATACTAATAATATGAAAGTCAAAAATAGTCCGATTTAATTTAGCTGATTTAAAAAACGAACATTTGTTCTTGATAAATAAAGACGCTTCCGTTGGGAGCGTCTTTTTTTGTGCGGATCATTTATGGAAAGCGCGCTTTTCATACCCATGCTTTTTTTGCACAAGCAAAGGTACATAACTTTCTTCCCTTTTTGGAAAAATACCTGTATTGGATTTGAACAAAAAGCTGCATGTATCAGGGAGTGAAATCAATCATGAAGCGTTTATCCATTCTTATTGCTGTTATTTTGCTTAGCTTCTTATTGCCACTGCACACGGTGGAAGGATACCGGGATGATCCATATCACTTCGGTTTTAAAAAGAGCAAAAACGGCCAACTTCCCTCCATTGACGAAGAGGGCTTTAAGGATATTTTAACCAAGCATGGAGCCATCTTCTTGGGAGATACAACGAAGAAGGAGCTTTACCTTACTTTTGACAATGGGTATGAGAATGGCTATACGGCACAAATTTTGGATACGTTGAAGGAGAAAAAAGTTCCGGCGATTTTTTTTGTTACCGGACACTATGCTAAAGATCAGCCTGAATTATTAAAGCGAATGGTGAAGGAAGGGCATCTCGTTGGCAATCATTCTTGGAGCCATCCGGATATGACCAGAGTATCGGACAGTAAAATAAAAGAAGAGTTGGAAAAAGTGAGAGAAGAGGTAACCAAGGTTACCGGACAAAAGGAGCTCACCTTTTTGCGGCCGCCGCGTGGGATTTTTAGTGAGCGGACACTCGCAACAAGCAAGCAGTTGGGATATACAAACGTCTTTTGGTCCATTGCCTACAAAGACTGGGACACCAAGGCCCAAAGAGGCTGGAAATACGCATATGACAGTTTTATAGCTCAGCTTCATCCAGGTGCGGTAATTTTGCTGCATTCGGTTTCTAAGGATAATGCAGAGGCGATGGGCAAAATGATCGACGCTGCACGGAAACAGGGGTATGAATTTAAGAGCCTAAAACAAATGAAACTGTAATGTAAATAACCGATGATGCAGTACAGTGGTTTAGCCTCCAAAATTTTTTGGAGGCTTTTGTAATGGAGAGAGCGCCAGCATTTTCTTTGTTTCGTTATGATGAATTTGATAAAGAATGTAGAGAGGTTCAAATTTTATTAAACACAACGTAAGTGAAGCGGTGAGATGGAAAAAAGCACACATTTTATTATATGGTTGGAAACAATTGGGCTGTTGGTGCTGCTGACGAAAGGGATTGTCATGCTTGTTAGCTAACGTTGTGCAGATGTTTTACTCATGATGTAAAAAGGATGTGTTAAAAGATGAATGGCATACGGAGAGCAACATGGCAGCAAATGCTACCAGGGTTTCGAAAAAGACGGAGGAATAGAAACGCGATGGCTCTTTCCCTGTTAGCTTTGGGTATTGGTGCAACGATGTATGGAATGACTAGAGGTCGTAACAGCCGTGGCGTTTGGCAGCAAGCGACAGAAAATTTTATGGATGATTCATCTCAAGCGGCACAAGCTGGCATGGAGACTGCAGCCAATAGCACTAATGATATGCTGGATACGATTACACAAGTAACAGAAGAGATGATGGATGCTGCTGCAAATACAGGTAGAGATGCAGCGCAAGCAAGGATGGATGCACCGTATTGATGAAATGATATGAGTGCAAAGTGCATGGCCTTTACCGCCATGCACTTTTATGCGTTACACGATTTTCTTTTTTGCTTTATCCATTCCATTGTTTGCATAGAGTCGTTCCCAAAGCGTATTCATTTTATCTCTGCCGCTTACAATATCTGGATTAAATTGTATGGCGGCTTGCTTGCGAACTGTGCGGACCATCTGCATTGCATGCCGCAGTTCCCGATCCACGATGTCCACTCCTTTTCCAGCATGGCTGGCGATGGATAGACCTGCGACGGTACCCTGAGCCATAGCGATTTTTCCGCTCTCAATACCGGTAATATTCCCGGCTACAAATAGCCCGGCGAGAGGAGTTTCCATCGACTCTGTGTGATGAGGCACATGACCGCCAAGCTCGGGAAGATAGTGAAAGGAACACCCGGCAACAGCAGCAAGTTCCGCGAGCGGATACAAGCCGCCCGCTATACAGACAAAATCCGCTTCATAGACCGTATCAGATCCGGCAATGAGATCTCCATTTGCATCAATGCTGGCGATACGCACGCCCTCCACCTGCTCCGTACCGATGATTTCGAGAGCCGCTTGGCGAAGCTGAAGAGGCGTGCCGTTTACGTTTACACCGTTTTTCGGATAGAATTTCAAGCCGATTTGTCTGATCCAGTCGCTGCCCATAAGACGGCCGCCGATACGCAGGAGCCGCGATGGAGCAAGATGGGCGGCGTTTACGAGCGATTTTATGACTTCTGCGGGTTCCCCTGCTTTTTGGCTGAGGGGACTTTTTTCCGGGAGTACAATCCGATCAACGGTAATACCGGCTAATTGCAATTCATTTACGATCGCAAAGGCTAAAATATTAGCTCCGATAACGATTCCTTTTCTACCGACCTGGACGCGATGCACGTTCGTCATTACCTGAGCAGCACCGATCGACATAACACCCGGAAGGGTCCAGCCGGGCAATGGGATCGAATATTCGGCGGCTCCAGTAGCCAGCAATACAAAGGGGGCTTCTAGTGTACCGATGGTCGTATGCACATTCCATAGGCGGTCTTCTTTTTCCAGGTTGTATACGGATACACCGCACCGGATATCAACCCCTAGTTCTTTCGCTTCCTGCTGCAGACGCTCTGCTTCTCTTATCCCGTTCCACCATTCACCCGAAGGTTCCTGATGAAGTTGACCGAGCAATCTGCCGCCAGGCTTTATAAATTCATCAATAACGGTCACGTTAAGACCATAGCTTGCACAGGCAATGGCTCCTGCTAGTCCAGCCGGTCCGGCTCCGATCACAATGACATCCATCATCGCCCTTCCACCATCCCCCGTACAATATTTGGATACTGCTTGCCGCTTTCAATGACCATATTTTTTTCTACCATCGTTACGCAGGCCCTTACGTTTGCCTGCTTGTTTATCGTTACACGGCATTCCAAGCAATGACCGATATTGCAGTAGATTCCGCGGGGTGTTCCGGTATCTTCGTGAACACGTAATTTGCGGATGCCATTTGCCAAAAGAGCGGCAGCGACCGTTTCATTTTCATATGCTTCATATTTGACTCCATCAAATTGAAAGGAGATGCGTTCCCTGTCTTCTATATTTCCCAAAATAGGGTGCCTCATGATTCTCTTCATTGCTGCTCACCTACTGTCCCGAAGGTCACCGGCCGAATTGGCGGCTGGTGTTTGAGTGGGATATCACCAGGTGCTGTATGAGGAATTACGCTTTCGATAATTCGATCTAATGTTGGCCTGCATGTGCGGCCTCCGCAAAAACCCATTCCAGCTCGTGTGCGTAATTTTAATTCTCTTGCTGTGCATGTATGTTCATGTGCCGTCGCTTGAAGCTGTCCATATGTCACTTCCTCACAGCGGCAAATAACCATGCTTTCTTTGTTCGTCATCTGCATGTTCCCTCCATTCGGTTTTGTAGAAGGGATAATGCAAAAAGTGCGCCAAAATAAGAGGGAGGGGAGATTAATGCAGGCCGAGCCGCTTCAACCGGTTGTATAGCGTGGCCCTTGTGATCCCCAGCTTTTTTGCGCATTCTAATTTATTTCCGTCCAAAATCTCTAACGCTCTCTCGATTACTTTTTTCTCATGCTGCTCCATTTCTTCCTGCAGCGGCAAAATAGTAGAGTCGCTCTCAATCAATGCGTCTGCTGCGATGGGTGGTGTGTTTTCGATGCTGCTGTAGTTTGTAGAAAAGGGCAGATACTCTCTTTTAATGACGCCATCTGTGGCAAATACAATAAGCCGTTCAACGACATTGCGAAGCTCACGGATATTACCGGGCCAATCATAACGAAGTAATTCATGTATGATCTCTGGTGAAAGATCACGAATCGGCCGCTGATAGCTTAACGAGAAGTCATTGAGAAAATAATGAGTTAATTCGATAATATCTTCCTTCCGCTCTCGTAGGGAGGGGATGTGTAAGCTGACTACGTTCAAGCGGTAATATAAATCTTCGCGGAATTGTCCTTCCTTCATTAATTCACGTAAATCACGATTGGTTGCAGCGATGATACGAAAGTCAACATCGATTTCTTTTTCTCCGCCGACACGGTAATACTTTCGCTCCTGAAGTACGCGGAGGAGCTTCACTTGCATTTCAAGCGGCATTTCTCCTACTTCATCAAGGAATAATGTGCCTCCTTTTGCCATTTCTATTTTTCCTTTTTTTCCTTTGTTGTCAGCACCGGAGAAGGCGCCGCGCTCGTAGCCGAACAATTCACTTTCAAATAAAGACGCGGGGATCGCCCCGCAGTTAATGGAAATAAAAGGTGCGTGTGCTTTCTCGCTTGCTTCATGAATCGCTTTGGCAAACACTTCTTTTCCGACACCGCTTTCGCCTAGGATGAGCACCGTTGATTTAACAGAGCATACTTTTCTTGCAAGCTGCACAGTGCGCTGTAAGGCAGCGCTCTTTCCCTTAATGGAAATAAAGGGATCAGAGAAGTCCTTATACTTTGCGACTTCTTGCTCTAGACGGTGTACTTCGTTGGACATATTAAACAGCTTTTCATTGAGCACGACTTGACTTGTAATGTCTGTCTCTGAAACGACGGCACCGATAATTTTGTCGTTAAGATAAACCGGATTGGAGTTAATTAAGACAAATAAATCAGAACGAGGCTGATGGTGCTGGCCTACAATCCCTTTCCCTTCATGGAGCGATTGCAGAATCTCTAGTTTGGTGTGGTCAAAAAAATCGGTAATAGGCCGACCGATGATCTCTTGTTGTTTGACTGAAAAAATTTTTTCTGCCCCTCCCGTCCAGGTACACACCCGCTCGTGATGATCAATGACCGTAATCGAGGCATCGGTTGTTTGGATAACGGTTTCATAGAATGCTTGTAATTGATTGTACGTGTTATGAAGGAAATCGATGATTTGTGCGGCTGTTATACAGCCTATCGGCTGCTTGTTTGTATCGAGAATGATAGCTGTGGAATGGTGAGTGAACGCCTGAGTCAAAGTAGAAAACGAATCATCCTCATATACGACACTGCATAAAAGCTCGCCGTTTTTCTTTTCTATGCAATGCGTATCAATGGCTGTATCTAGTAGAAGAGAGTGCAGTAGGTCTTTCACTGACGGTAATGGAAATGCCATAACGTCCTCCCAGCCTGTAAAAATTTATTAACACTGTAAAGAAAATTATACACTTATTTATCCAATGTTAAAAATATTTTTACAATGGATGTGGCAAGGCGCCTCTCTTTCCTTGGCATATGAATTGCGTGATAAGGAAAATGAAGCGATTTCATCGAGAGGGGGGACGTTATGTGAAACACTGTGATGTAGTAGTCATCGGCGGAGGAATCATCGGCTGCTCGATTGCCTACTATGCTTCTGCATTTGGCAGAGACGTAACAATTATTGAAAAAGGAGAATTTGTAAGCGGTACGTCTTCGCGGTGTGACGGCAATATTTTAGCCATTGATAAAGATCCGGGCTTCGATAGTCAGATGTCGCTGCTGAGTCAGAATTTAGTGGATGAACTAAGCAGAGAATTAGAGCATCCCTTTGAATACCGAGCTCCGGGCAGCATTCTTGTCTGTGAGTCGGATGAAGAGATGGAGGCAGCGCAGAAATGGGTTGATCGTCAAAAGGTTGCCGGCCTGCCATTTCGGATGCTTGATAGGGAGGATATTCGCCAAGAGTCTCCTTTTTTTGCGGATGATCTAGCAGGCGGGTTGGAATGTGCCACAGATTCTACGGTTAATCCGTATCTGCTAGCATTTTCCCTGCTTGAAGGAGCAAAGAAGCGGGGGGCCACGGCTTTAAAACATACGGAAGTAAAGCGAATAAAAAAAGAGGAAGGCAGATCATTTACGATAGAGACGACAAACGGGGTATTTACGGCTGATCATGTCGTCAATGCCGCTGGAGTATGGGCGCCTCGAATAGGAGAGATGCTGGGTCTTTCCATACCGATCCAACCAAGAAAAGGTCATATCATCGTTGCCTCAAGGCAGCAGCATGTAGGATCGAGAAAGGTGATGGAATTTGGCTACTTGATATCCAAATTTGGTGGAGAACGCCGCGTTGATCCGCTAACTGAAAAATATGGCGTGGCGCTTGTCTTTGAACCGACGGAGAGCCAGAACTTTTTAATCGGGAGCAGTAGAGAATTCGCCGGTTTTCATACGAAAGTAAACAATGAAGTGATAAAGTGCATTGCTAACCGTGCCATCCGCTTCTATCCAAAAATGGCCGATATGATGGTGATTCGTTCCTATGCCGGGCTACGGCCATGGACAGAAGACCATTTACCGATCATTTCACCGGTCGATATCATTCCGAACTATTATATTGCAGCTGGTCATGAAGGAGACGGCATTAGTCTTGCCGCAATCACAGGAAAAGTAATAGAGGAACTAATTAATAGAAAAGAAACATCGATTCCCATTGAACCGCTTCGTCTTAATCGGTTTAGAGAAAGGGTGTTGAGCAGTTGAGAGCACAAAGAGTTTTTACAACAGTTGACACGCATACAGGCGGGAATCCGACACGCACACTGATTAGTGGTCTTCCAAAATTAGTTGGGGCCACCATGTCAGAAAAAATGCTTCATATGAAGAAGGAATATGACTGGATTCGCAAGCTGTTAATGAATGAACCGCGTGGACATGATGTGATGTCGGGTGCGCTGATAACCGATCCGTGTCATCCAGAAGCCGATATTGGCGTGATTTACATAGAGACAGGCGGATATCTGCCCATGTGCGGACACGATACGATTGGGGTGTGTACGGCGCTCGTTGAATCGGGATTGATTCCTGTTCGGGAGCCGGTTACGTCATTAAAATTGGATACGCCTGCCGGACTTGTTGAAGTGACCATTTCTGTAGAGGGTGGGAAGGCCAAGGAAGTCTCTTTTTGCAATATCCCGGCCTTTTTGCTAAAAAGCGTTTCCGTAGACGTCGAAGGAATTGGGTGTGTCGATGCAGACATTGCGTATGGCGGCAATTTTTACGCCATTATTGACGCGAAGTCGGTGGGATTAGACTTAGTTCCGGAGAATGCGTCGAGCATAATCGAAAAAGCGATCAATATCAGAAATACCATTAACGAAAAAACTGAAATTGTTCATCCGCAATATCCATTTATTCAAGGGCTAACCCATGTTGAATTTTTTACTGAACCAACGCATAAGGGCGCAGATGTGAAAAACACGGTCGTTGTTCCTCCGGGAGGGATTGATCGTTCTCCCTGCGGAACAGGCACGTCTGCCAAATTAGCTGTACTGTATGCGCATCAAGAGATTTCGATGGGTGAAGCGTTCGTTCATGAAAGTATTGTCGGTTCCTTATTTAAGGGCCGCGTAGTGGGGGTAACGGATGTGCAGGGCATCGAGGCTGTGATAACCAAGATTACGGGATCGGCGTGGCTGATGGGAATGCATCGCTTCTTCCATCATGAAGACGACCCGCTCAAAGAAGGCTTTCTGCTCATTCCGCCAATGGAGCATGAAATGGAGGATGTGAAATGAAGCTGCAAAAGGTGCATACAACAACGGATGTACATGTAGCCGGCGAGGCATTTCGTATTATCAAAGAAGCGCCATTCATGCATTATCAAAGTCTGAAGCAACTGCATGAACAGCTTGGGGATAGGTTTATAGAGAAAATTCGCCTGTTATTGAATGAGCCGCGTGGTTTTGCGGGTCTACAGGGATGTTGGCTTGTCCCGCCGCTCAACCAAGAAGCGGATGCTGCCGTGTTGTTTTTTAACCATGAAGGTTTAGCCTCTCTTCATTACGGCGGCATCGTTGCTGTAATGACGGTGCTGCTAGAATGCGGTCATCTGCAGCCGAGGGAGTCAAATGAATACAAAATCGAAACCATCAATGGTGTGATTCCGGTTATCGCGACGATGGAGAGAGATGACGTGGTATCCGTGCGAGTAGAAAGTGGGATGTGTCAAGTGATCGAAGCCAATATTCCACTGTCTTATCCGCATATCGATACACCGTTTTCTCTCGTACAGGCAGACCAATTATATGCAGTATTTGAAAAGCGTACGATGACCACAGAGATTCGTATCGAAGAACTGTCTGAGTTGAAGCAGTGGGGAAGAGGGATTCTTCAGGCTCTCGCGTTAAAAGCGCCTGTACAAAGTGTCATTTTAATGGATGATACGCATCTAGCACAGGGGCGGGTGAAAACAATCACTTTTCGTGAGGATCAGTATATCGTTCGTTCTCCCGGCTTTGGGTCGACGATGGCATGCTATACAAGCGTCCTTTCAAAAGGAAGAGGAGACATAAAAGAATCATTTGTAAACGAAAGTATTTTTGGGAGTGTTTTAACTGCACAGGCAGCTACGAAAACAAAGGACGCATATACGTTTCATCTCACAAGCCGCGGCTTCATTACAGGAATGCAGCAATTTGTATTGGATCCGACAGATCCTCTGCCCGCTGGATTTTTGTTGAAATAACCAAAATATAACACGAAGGAGGACATGAACATGACGACAATTAGAGGAGCGTATCCCGTATTAATTACCCCGATGAATGAGGCACAGGAGATTGATTGGGGTGGTGTGCGAAGCAATGTGAACTACTTTATGGATCAAGGGGTGGCAGGGATTGTCATCAATGGGAGCACAGGAGAATTTGTGAGTCTATCGAAAGAAGAGAGATTTCAAATGGTTAAAACCGTCCTACAAGAAGTAAACGGTCGCCTGCCTGTTATTGTAGGAACATCTGCTGAGACAACGAAGGAAACCATTGAATATACAAAGCAGGCAGAGGCGCATGGTGCGCATGGTGCGCTGATCATCAACTCATACTACTGCAAACCAAAAGAGGAGGAAATCTACTTTCACTTCAAAGAAGTATCAAATGCAGGGACGATCCCTATTATGCTGTACAACAATCCCTTTACATCCGGTGTCGACATGAGCACAGAGCTTATGCTTCGCATTGGAAAAGAGTGTGAAAGCGTGACACATATTAAAGAATCAAGTGGCGATATTCGCAAAGTCCGCGACCTTGCTAGACAGGGCAGGGGGGATATTGAGGTATTTTGCGGTGCGGAAGAGTTGGTGATGGAATCGTATTTGGTCGGAGCAACCGGCTGGATCTCTGTTGCGGGAAATATTGTGCCAAAGCTTGTTACGCAAATGTTCGATCATTTTGAGCGGGGTGAGCTGACGGAAGCTTGGGCGATCAACGACCGCATATTGCCGCTTTGCGCATTTCTTGAAGGATCAGGAAAGTATGTGCAAATTGTTAAGCGGGCGATGGAGCTGAACGGTCAGGCGGGTGGTCCTTCTCGCTATCCGCGCCTGGGATTGACAGCGGAAGAGGAGCAAACGCTTACAGAAATTATGGCCAATATCACAGCTGTTTCACACGCGTAATCAGGCGGGAGGATCAAGCAAAGAAAGGCAGGGAGGATAAAAGATGCTAATAGCACAAGTAGAAGTAAAACCAAAGGTAAAGGAATTTTTAGCCGGGAATATTGCGCTTTTTATCGACGGGAAATTTGTGCCGTCAGTAAGCGGCAAGACGTTTGAGACGTATAATCCGGCGACAGAAGAAGTTCTTGCTGTGGTAAGCGAAGCGCAGGAAGAGGATGTTACGATAGCGGTGCAGGCCGCTCGGCGGGCATTTGAGGAGGGACCTTGGCCTAAGCTGAGTGCGGCGGAGCGAGCGCATCTCATTTACAAGTTGGCTGATTTAATTGATGAGCATAAAGAAGAGCTGGCCCAATTGGAAGCTTTGGATAACGGGAAACCTTATCAAGTTGCCGTAGAAGATGATATACCGGCAACAGTGGAGCATTATCGGTATTATGCTGGCTGGGCAACAAAAATTCTTGGTCAGACGACCCCGATTTCAAAAGACTACTTGAATTATACGCGCCATGAACCCATCGGTGTTGTCGGCCAGATTATTCCCTGGAATTATCCGTTGGTAATGTCAGCATGGAAAATGGGAGCTGCTCTTGCGACAGGATGTACCATCGTATTAAAGCCTGCGGAACAGACACCGCTATCGTTGTTATATACGGCTCAATTGTTTAAAGAAGCCGGCTTTCCAGATGGGGTCGTAAACTTTGTTCCTGGGTTTGGCCAAACAGCAGGGTCGGCAATTGTAAATCATCCCGATATCGACAAGGTAGCGTTCACCGGTTCAACAGACACAGGCAAATACATTATGCGCCAAGCGGCTGAGACAATTAAGCATGTGACGCTGGAGCTTGGCGGAAAATCTCCCAATATTATTTTAGAAGATGCCGATTTATCAGAGGCCATCCCTGGTGCGTTTAATGGTATTATGTACAACCATGGGCAAAACTGCAGTGCTGGCTCCCGTATTTTCGTCCATAGAAAGCACTACGATAAAGTGGTGGACGAACTTGCGAGACTAGCAAACAATGTAAAGCTTGGTGCGGGGATGGAGATCGGCACAGAGATGGGACCGCTTGTTTCTAAGAAGCAGCAGGAACGTGTGCTGTACTATATTGCAAAAGGGAAGGAGGAAGGCGCAAGAGTTGCAGCAGGTGGTGAGAAAGCATTAGAAAAGGGATATTACATTCAGCCAACTGTTTTTGCGGATGTGACGGATGAGATGATCATCGCAAAAGAAGAAATATTCGGCCCTGTAGTGGTCGTTCTTCCGTTTGATACAGTGGAAGAGGTCATTGAGAGAGCGAATAACACACCATTTGGTCTTGCGGCGGGCGTATGGACGGAAAACATTAAGACAGCACACAACGTAGCGAACCGTCTGAAAGCGGGTACGGTCTGGATTAACGATTACAACTTAGAAGATGCTGCCGCTCCATTCGGCGGCTATAAGCAGTCCGGCATCGGACGCGAAATGGGCTCGTATGCGCTCGACAACTATACAGAAGTAAAAAGCGTGTGGGTAAACTTGAAGCAAAAACAATAGACGAAGAGCGAATGGACAGCTCTTATAGGTTGGAGAGCTGTCCTTGTACATGCCATGTATGCTGCTGCCCTATTATTTATCTGAATATTTTAATTATTATAAAGGAGGGGCATGATGGAAGCGATCGTAGAGTGGTTAGTTGGACAGGTATGGAGTATCGGACTGGTTATCTTTGCACTGGGAGCAGGGATCTTCTTCTCGATTGCTACTCGCTTTCTGCAAATACGGTATATTAAAGAGATGGTCATGCTGCTCTTTGAAGGGAAAAGCTCCGATACAGGAATATCTTCTTTTCAGGCTTTTTGTTTAGCTCTATCAGGACGTGTAGGTATCGGTAATATTGCTGGGGTAGCTACGGCCATTGCCTTTGGAGGTCCTGGAGCTGTCTTCTGGATGTGGGTCATGGCGATAGTAGGAGGGGCGAGCGCTTTTGTAGAATCCACTCTTGCCCAGCTATATAAAAGCAAGGTTGACAATGAATATCGCGGCGGCACCCCCTACTATATTGAAAAAGGGCTAAAAGTAAAATGGTTTGCCGTGCTGGTGGCGAGTGTTGTTACGCTTTCCTATGGGATGTTATTGCCTGGTATTCAATCAAGCAATATCGCCATCGGATTTGAAAGTGTATCCGGTCTGGATAAAAGCATCACAGGTGTTCTGCTGGTCGCCCTGCTTGCTACGATTATTTTTGGTGGAGTGAAGCGAATCGCCAGCGCCTCCCAGACCATCGTTCCTTTTATGGCAATAGGGTATGTGGTGGTTACATTCATCGTCCTGTTTTTTAATATCACGAAGATTCCTGAAATGTTTGCCTTGATTTTCTCTAGCGCATTTGGCACGAATCAAGCTTTTGGAGGGATCGTTGGTGCTGCGATTGCCTGGGGCGTGAAGCGAGCCGTCTTTTCGAATGTAGCCGGTGTTGGTGAAGGCACATACAGTTCTGCGGCGGCGGAGGTTTCTCATCCTGCCAAGCAGGGGTTGGTTCAAGCTTTTTCCGTCTATATTGATACGATTGTTGTATGTACGGCGACCGCGCTCATGATTTTGGTAACAGGTATGTATAACGTTACACCAGAAGGAAAAGAGCCCATTGTTACAACGATGGGTGCTATCGAGGCGGGACCGATCTATACGCAGCAAGCGGTTGAAACGGTATTGCCGGGATTTGGTCCGTTATTTGTTTCCATCGCCATTTTCTTTTTCGCATTTACCACATTGCTGGCCTATTATTATATAGCTGAGACGACTCTTGTTTACCTTGATAAAAAACGGACGATGCCGTGGCTGAAAATCGCGCTAAAAGTTGTGTTTTTGATTATGGTATATGTCGGAAGTGTTGAATCGGCCTCCTTTTTATGGGCGCTTGGCGATTTGGGAATCGGAAGTATGGCTTGGCTTAACCTTATTGCCATTCTACTTCTAACAAAACCGGCCTTAAAAGTATTACAAGATTATGAGATGCAAAGAAAGGCGGGGAGAGAGCCGATATTTGATCCGAGAAAGCTAGGAATCAGCGGCGCTGATTTCTGGGAAGAGAAATGTAGAGAAGCAGAGGGAGATGTTCCTGATAAGGGGGGGAAGTTAAAGCAGGGAGCTTTATAGTCCTGTCTCTCCTTTGGTCATATAGTGTACTCTTGCTTGAAACACGGATGAAAGCAGACATAAGCATCTGCCTTCATCCGTGTTTTTAATCCTGATTTACCTAAATGACCTATAGCATCATTATCAGGTGGATAAAGAGGATTTTCAAAGTGCTGGTTTTGTTATATATACCCTAAATCCATTTATCGCTCAAAGTTTTCTGCCTATTTACTTCACCCCTATTGAAATACCAAAACCATTTGGATTATTTCCTTTAAAAGCTCGGAAGCTTCTTCCATCATATTTTGTTTCGATATAACTTTTATCTGGCACAAAAGTCATCTTACTCACCTTCAAAGCAGGGGCAAAAGCCTTTTCATATGAATTAGGGTAGAAAACTTTTAGAATCTCTTTTAGAAGCTTTTGCTCATTTGCAGTAAACTGGTGAAATGCTATACCTACCTGTTTTCCATATTGTTCATCGTAGTACATATTAATTGCACTTCCGTATACTGGATGCTTTCCAAAATCAACATCATTATATCTTCCTGCTACCAATGTCTTTTTATATGGTGAAAAGCTATTCAATGATTCAAGAAATTTGATTAACTCTCCTACATTACCTAGAATTGCCGGGTTCTTAGCTACCTTGTCCTCAATGCTGCTACCAGGCTTCGGCTGTGTAACAGGTAATTTTGGGAGATTACTAGGATTAGAAGGTGTTTCTGGCCGCGGCATGAGCGTACTTGTTCCCTTTTCCTTTATTGTCTTTATAAACTGGACTGCTTCGGCCCGCGTTAATGTATCGCTTCCTTTATATCCCTCGATACTTAAGGTTGTCTTCCCTTTTGCCAGTCCCCTCCCTAAGAGATATTGAATACTGTTGTTACCTGTATAATGAAGACCCTGACTAGCCACAATAAAGTCCGCTACCTGCTGACGTGTCATTGGTACATTTCGAAGTTCTCGTACCGGGTAGTTCATTCTTGCAGAGTATTCGTACTCATTATCAGCCCAGTGTGCTTGCCCTACTTTTTTAGTGAAAAATGAAGGCGGCTGGTATGCTCGAAGGAGCATAGAAATAAACTCAGCCTCGGTGACTTTCTTTTCAGGTTTAAATGTTCCATCTGGATAACCAACAACAATTTTTTTCTCCGATGCCCATTGAATGGATGCTTTAGCCCAGTGTGTTTTTGTGTCCTTAAAAAGTGTAGTAGCTGCTGATGCAATAAGAGAAGTTGAGAGGAACACACTTGTTGTAATCATGCCGATTGAAAATAGTTTTTTGCTTTTCATAGTAATTCCCTCTTCCTGTGTTCTTGTTTCTTCAAATATAATCTATTTTCATTTGGTTTTCAGGAAAATAGCAACTACATTTTAAGATTAACCCACAGATGTGAACACGCTCTAGAAAGTCATGAAGTTCATGTCCTTTCATGTCATCCTCTTTGTATTTTGTCTGGTTTTGAGAAGCAAATAACTCAGCTCATCCAACGCTTGAAGCGAGCCGTGTCTTCGATACTCCTTTGGCCGCATCAGGATACGATTGTAGCTTCTGTAGAAAAAACCGGACGTCTGCTGATTGTGCACGAGGCGGTAAAAACTCTCCGCCTGAATTTTGAAGATGGTCTTCGGAGTCAAAAAATATTGAACAGTATCGGAATATCTGTGCGTCTTATCTCTACACGTAATTTTAATTGCTTTGCTGATAAAAAATCGGATGTTGTTATTTGGAAATGAGTGTGCTATACTCAATATACACTTAATAAGATGTTTGATATTTATTATTCACATGTTATCAGGGGTTATGTTTTGTGTATATGTGTCCCGTGATAATATGTGAATTTTTATTTTCTACGGTAAATATCAACAACATATTATAGTAAAATTTTTTGGGGGTTTTTATATGACAGGTACAGTGAAATGGTTTAATGCAGACAAAGGATTTGGCTTTATCGAAAGAGAAGACGGCGACGATGTATTCGTACATTTCTCTGCGATTACAGGAGATGGATTTAAATCTCTAGAAGAAGGTCAACGAGTAAGCTTTGATATTACTCAAGGTAACCGCGGAGATCAAGCTGCAAACGTTGTTAAGCTGTAAAAAATGGTACGAGGCTTATACGCTACGGGTATAAGTCATAAGGCTGCTGACAAAATTATGTTAGCAGCCTTTTTTATTGTTAAAATCCAGGAATTTACCCTATATTGTCTACCCCATTATTGAATGCATGCATTGTGCCAAACAGTTTGGTTAATTATAAAAAATATGAATGACAGAGAAGGGAGTTTACGATATGGCAACATTTTATGACTTAGGTATAAGCGAGCCTATTCAACGGGCGATTACTGATATGGGATTTGAAGAGGCATCTCCCATCCAAGAGAAAGCAATTCCCCTCGCCTTATCGGGTAAGGATATTATTGGACAAGCACAAACCGGAACAGGTAAAACAGCAGCATTTGGCATCCCTATTCTAGAGAAAATTGATACCAGCAAAAACTATGTTCAGGCTATTGCCATTGCACCTACAAGGGAACTAGCTATTCAGGTTTCAGAGGAGATTAACCGTTTGGCGAAATATAAAGGAGTACGTTCTCTGCCTATTTATGGGGGACAGTCAATTGATCGTCAAATTAAGGCATTAAAAAAACACCCGCATATTATAACAGGAACACCAGGCAGACTGTTGGATCATATCAAACGAAAGACACTGCGCCTAGATCGTATCTCCATAGCTGTGCTAGATGAAGCCGATGAAATGTTGGATATGGGATTTCTTGAAGATATCGAACGAATCCTTAAAGAAACACCCAAAGATAAGCAAACCTTATTATTTTCTGCGACAATGCCGCGTCCGATTCAGACTCTTGCTGAGAAATTCCTGACCCATCCAGAATTAATTAAGATTCAAGCAAAGGAAGTCACATCCCCAACAGTGGAACAAGTATACTATGAAGTGAATGAACGGAAAAAGTTTGATGTTCTTTCCCGCTTATTAGATGTTGAAAATCCAGAATTGGCAATTATATTTGGACGCACCAAAAGGCGAGTAGATGAATTAAATGATGCTTTAAATAAAAGAGGGTATATGGCTGATGGTTTACACGGGGATTTGAACCAGCGGCAGCGAGATATTGTGATGAATAAATTCCGTGAGGGAAACATTGATATTTTGGTGGCAACAGACGTAGCTGCTCGAGGAATTGATGTTTCAGGGGTAACGCACGTCTATAATTTTGATATTCCACAAGATCCGGAAAGCTATGTTCATCGTATCGGTAGAACAGGACGAGCAGGTAAAACAGGGATAGCAGCTACATTTGTTACGCCTAGAGAAATAGGCCAGCTTCGAACGATTGAAAAAGCTTCAAAAGGAAAAATTCATCGTAAGTTGATTCCGACAGTTGAGGAAGCGATGGAGTCTAAACAGAAAATGGCGTCAGAGAAGATGATTGAATTACTCAAAGAGGGGAATTATGGACCGTTTAAGCAAACGGCAAGCGAATTACTGGATGAATACGACTCTATTACGCTGGTTTCGGTTGCTTTAAAGCTGTTGACAAAAGAGCAAAAGGATGTGGCTGTTGAGCTTACGGCCGAAGCCCCGCGCTATTCTAAAAAGCCCAAAATAAAAGTACAGGGAAGGGCAAGAAGGAAAAGAAACACAAAGTAAGAAAAGAATTATCATTTAACTATAAATAAAACAGAGAAGAAAATGACTCCAATTTCGATTTGGAGTCATTTTTAGTTTGGAATCAAAAATAACAAATTTTTCAGAAATCGCTTGACAATGAAAGCGGTTCAATCTAATATTTCAGATAAATCCAACATAGATCTAAGATAGATCTTAGTGAATGTAAATAAAGTTCGCAAAAGGAGGAATAGATTTTTGGAATGTAAGCAAATTGTGGCTACATATTTAATCGAGACGGCCTTCCCGCTTGAATACGCCGCAGAAGTAATGGCTGGAGAACAATCGACAGGAACGTTTGTCTCGGTACCCGGAGAAACACCTGAGTTAAAGCTGCGGCATGGTGCGAAGGTGCTGCGTATCAAAGAATTGGAGACAGTGCATCAACCTACCTTACCAGGTGCCAGGCTTCCCAAAGGAGCAGATACTTCGAAGCCTTCATTTCAGCGCGCGATTGTCGTATTATCCTTTCCGTTAGATAATATTGGACCTTCGTTATCGACTCTTTTATCGACCGTGGCTGGAAACTTGTATGAACTCGGAGAATTTTCCGGTTTGAAATTAATAGACTTGGAGTTGCCTGAGGCATTCGCATACAAATATCCAGGTCCGCAGTTTGGTATTGAGGGGACGCGAAGATTATGCAATGTGTATGATCGACCGCTGATTGGTACGATCATAAAACCTAGCATTGGTCTTCATACGGAAGACTATCCTCCTCTTATACGACAGCTTGCCGAGGCTGGCATCGACTTTATTAAAGATGATGAATTATGCGCAAATCCAGTCTTTGCTCCGTTGGAACAGAGGATTAAGGTTATTACAGAAGAAATTGAACGAATCGCAGACAAAACCGGAAAGAAAGTGATGTACGCCTTTAATATTACAGGGGATATCGATGAAATGCACAGAAGCCATGATCTCGTTGTGCAGGCAGGTGGAACGTGTGTTATGGCATGTATCAACAGCATTGGATTAAACGGTGTTGCTTATTTACGGCAATACGCAGAGCTTCCCATTCATGGACACCGCACGCAATGGGGAGCGATGTCTCGCAGTCCGCTTTTGGGTATGAGTTTTACCGTATATCAAAAATTGTGTCGACTTGCAGGGGTTGACCACCTTCATACAAACGGATTACATAATAAATTTTCTGAAAGCAACGAGGAAGTAGCACAAGCGATTAAGAGTTGCCTGACCCCATTTTTGGGGGGATATCCAGTTATGCCCGTGCTTTCTTCCGCTCAGTGGGCAGCTACTGCAGTTCCTACGTATGATGCAATTCATTCTACTGATGTTATTCATTTGGCGGGGGGAGGTATTCTCGCTCATCCTGACGGTATTGCAGCGGGGGTATTAAGTATGAGGCAGGGATGGGAGGCGGCTGTTCAGGGAGTTCCTTTGCATGTGTATGCGGAGCAACGCCCAGAGCTATTACACGCGATACAAAAATTCTCTAAAACATAAAGATAAAGGAGTATACATTATGCAAGAAAGTGGACTGCTACTCGCTTTTTACGGTGATGACTTCACTGGATCTACGGATGCGATGGAAGCTCTCGCCATTAGTGGGTACCGGACGATTCTCTTTCTAGAGCCGCCAACTCTTGAGTTAATCAACCAATTTGAAGGCGTCCGCTGTGTTGGTGTAGCGGGAACAAGTCGGGCCAAAAGACCGGCAGATATGGAGGCAGAGCTGCGGCCGGTATTTAAGCAGTTTTCAAACATTCAAGCACCATTTGTACAATATAAAACATGCTCAACTTTTGACTCTGGAACTAAAGTCGGCAGTATAGGCAAAGCGATTGAGGTAGCTAGAGACTACTTTACGGATCAACCCGTCGTTCCGCTTCTTGTCGGCGCACCGCCATTAGGACGCTATACGTTGTTTGGTCAGCACTTTGCCAAGATGAATGATACTGTATATCGTCTGGATCGTCATCCAGTTATGTCAAAACACCCCATTACACCGATGCGGGAAGCTGACCTTCGTCTTCATCTCGCTGAACAAACTTCCGAAGCCATAAACGTAATGAATATACTCGAACTAGAGGGCAGCATGGAAACCGTAAGAGAGCGGTACGAAAAGAAATTGGATCAACCGGGTATCCTTCTCTTTGATGTTTTAGATGAAGAGAGAATGCGCTTGAGTGGACAATTGATCTGGGAATCATTATCTGGCCGTTCTACTTTTATCGTCGGCTCTTCAGGTATGAACTACGCATTTACATCGTATTGGGAATCAGCGGGGTTCAAAAAGAGCGAGAATAAGAGGAACGTAGAGTCTATTAAGCCTGCTGAGCAGGTACTTGCTGTATCAGGAAGCGCTTCAATGATAACAAAGCAGCAGATTGAAAATGCAATCGAAGCTGGGTTTCATGGAGTGAAGATCGCAGTCGATCAAATGATGGACAATGAATCCGTTCCCTATGGGTTGCTTGATGAAGTGATAAAGCTTATTCGTGAAGGAAAAAGTATCATTCTTTATACAGCGTTGGGTCCAGAAGATGAAGCGATTGGTACGACCCGGGAACATTTTGTACGTCTAGGCATTCCAGAATTACAATCAGGAGAATGGATCGGGAGGCAGCTTGGAAGATGGACACGCGAAATTATGCTAGAAACCGGAGTGCGCAGAGTCATCGTTGCCGGAGGGGATACATCAGGATTTGTTACGCGCGAACTAGGAATCTATGGGCTAGAGATGCTGCTTCCAGTCTCCCCAGGTGCACCATTGTGTAAAGCATATTCGCTTGATGAAAAAATGGATGGTATCGAGTTAGCCTTAAAGGGAGGGCAACTAGGAGGTCCTCATTATTTTGCAAATGTAAAGCAAGCTTCAAACGAATAAAAATGAACGTTTTATACGGTAAGACAATGAAAGGACACAAGTGAATGGAAATAAAAAATAACAAAAAAACGATGGCCCCTCTTCTTAAGGATGTTGCTTACCAGTTTATTAAAGAAAACATCCTAGATGAAAATTTTGCTCCAGGGCAATTTTTGTCGGAGCGAGAGCTTATTGAGATGCTTCAGATGAGTAAGACACCGATAAAATCAGCATTGGTTCGACTAGAGACAGAAGGCTTTGTAACCGTATCTTCTAAGCAGGGTATCATTATTAATGACCTGTCAATCAATCGTATTGCAGACATATATGATCTGAGAATTGCGCTTGAGACATATATTTGCAGTCAAATAGTTGGAAGGATGAGCGAGGAGCAGTGTCAGCTTATCGAGAAGAATCTTCAGGATACTGAGGAGAAAGCAAATCAACTGGAGATTAAAGCGTTTGCCAAGGCAGATCATGCCTTTCATCTTCTACTTTGCGAGTTTTCCGGAAATCAAGAAATCTATCGGGTGCTGCTTAATTACCAGGATCATTTACTGAGGATTACACTACGGCATTTAAAAAAGGACCCTCACCGAATGAAGCTGTTTTGGCAAGAACATGTGGAAATTTACAATCATCTGAAAAAAGGGGATCGTAAAAGTATTGAATTAATCAGAGAGCATTTCCAGCAATCCAAACAAAAACTGCTTCTGTAGAATTATCTAAATAATTAAACTAAACAAAAAACAACAAGGTGATGGGGGAAATAAATGAAAGCTGTATTTGTAGAAGATGCATATAAGGTTGTTGTAAAAGATGTAGAAATGCCTACATTAGCCGACAATGAAGTGTTAATCAAAGTAAAAGTGACGGGCATCTGTGGTTCTGATATTCACACATACAAAGGACTTCATCTGTTTCGTAAACCGCCCGTGATTATTGGTCATGAGATCGCAGGAGAAGTTGTTAAGGTTGGAGATGCCGTTACAAAGTTTCAAATAGGTGATCGGGTAACAGTAGAACCGCAAATGGGCTGTACTACTTGTGAAAACTGCTTAACAGGCAATGTTAATTATTGTGAGTATCGGGAAGCCCCCGGGGTTAAAGGCTGGTATGGGACGATGGCTGAGTATTTCGCCGCACCAGAACTCTGTGTATTCAAAATCCCAGACAGCATGAGCTATGATCAAGCAGTCCTTGTAGAGCCTTTTGCTGTAGGTGTACATGCCGTTCGCAAAGCGGATATTCAACTCGGTGATAAGGTAGCAATTCTCGGAGCGGGTCCGATTGGCTTGTTTACGCTAACAGCAGCCAAAGCTGCTGGGGCAACAACAACTCTTGTGACGGACGTTATGGAGTATGCATTGGAAGGCGCAAAGAAAATGGGCGCCTCCCATACAATGAATATTAAAGAAAAGCAGGAGTGGACGACCGAAGCAAAAGAGCTGATCGGTGGAGAATTTGATAAAGTGCTTATCGCTGTTGGAGTCCCAGGTATTATTGATCATGCCATTTCATTGCTTAGAAAAGGCGGACGCTGTATAACAATTGCCATGTTTCATGGAGCACAATCATTTGATATTGTCAATTTGCAGCAAGGTGAGAAAGAGATTGTCGGCTGCATGACATATACACGTGAAGATACGATTACGGCTATTGATCTTATTGCCGCAGGTCATGTTCGCGATGATGTCATCATTACGCATAAGCTGCCGTACGAACAGGCGGCAGTGGGTTTTCGAATGGTTGATAAGAAAGAGGATGCTTCTTTAAAAGTGCTCGTTGAATTTTAAAAGTCGGGGCAATAACAGAATGATTTTATATAGGGGGGAAAAAATGATGGTCTTCAAAAAAATATTTTTAGTTGCAATGGCGTTGCTTGTTAGTATCAGTGTTGTAGCATGCGGAAATAAGGAAGCGGGCAAGACTTCAGGTGCAGCAGGCAGTGCCGAACAACCTGTAAAGCTTAAATTAGGTCATATTGCAGCCGAATCTGATCCATGGAACCTCGGAGCAAAGAAATTTGCTGAGCTTGTTAAGCAAAAAACAAACGGAAGTGTTGAAATTGATCTTTATCCTAGTTCGGCTCTTGGGAATGATCGAGATCTAATAGAGGGTATGCAGCTTGGTTCAGTCGACTTTGCACTCGTTGCTGGCGTTTTGTCCAATTTTTACGAGCCATATTCAATTTTAGAGCTTCCTTATCTGTTCCGTGATCAGGCTCATATGGAAAAGGTATTATATGGTCCTGTAGGCGAAAAGTTGAAAGCGGATTTGCTTACAAACACTAAAATTCGAGGTCTTGAATTCTGGCAGCGCACACCACGTGAATTGACCGCAAACAAAAAAGTAACAACGCCTGCTGATCTAAACGGGTTGAAGGTACGTGTGCCAGAAATTCCAGCTTCGATCGCTGCTTGGAAGGCGATGGGTGCAACACCAACACCGATGGCATTCAGCGAGGTATATTCTTCTCTGCAAACAGGCGTTATTGATGCACAAGAAAATCCAATTGCTCTTATTGAAAGTTCCAAACTACAGGAAGTTCAAAAGTACTTGATTAATACAAACCATGTATATGGATACGTTATGTTGACAATGAGCGATGCTACCTACCAGAAGCTTTCTCCAGAGCAGCAAAAAGCAGTGGATGAGGCTGCAAAAGAGGCTACAGACTATGAGAACAAAATTGTTTATGAACAAGAAAAAGAGCTTATCAATAAATTGAAAGAAAAAGGTATGGAGATCGTTGATATTGATACCGCACCATTTATGGAAAAAGCAAAAACTGTGCATAAGGATTTCGCAGATAAATCCCAAGCCGATAAAGAACTCTATGACAGCATTGTAAATACGAAGTAATATGTTACTTCTGCTAGGTACCCGTGTCCATCCGTGGTCCGGGTACCATTTTACTTTCTGAATCCAGTTCTATAGTTAAAGGAGATGTTCTATGCACCAGGTAGTAAAAATGATTGATGCCTTGAACAAAGTTGTTGGAGTGATTCTAGCTTTGATGCTAGGTGTGATGTCTATACTCATTATTGTTCAGGTTATGAGTCGTTTTGTTATTCACTTTCCATTAACTTGGTCAGAAGAAGTGTCGCGCTACTTAATGGTTTATATTGTTTTTGTAGGAGCTAGCTTAGCTATGCGCCATAATAAGTTGATTTCGATTGAATTACTGCCGGAATTGCTGAGTGAAAGTAAACGAAAAATAGTTACGATTATCGTTATGCTCATCTCTATTATCTTTTTCATTATTTTATTTAAGCAGGGGATCGATATACTAGATCATGCTAAAACACAATCATCTGCTGGACTAGGAATTTCAATGGCCATTCCGTATGCAGCTATTCCGATCGGCTCATTTTTGTTAGCGCTTAATTCAGTAGCCGCCATTTTTGACGAGTTTACCCCAAAAGAAGGGGGAGAAAAGTAATGTCCGTTGTTTTAATGGTTTTTATGCTGCTGTTTTTTGCTTTAAGTATTCCGATTGCTGTTTCTATGGGGCTTGCCTCGGCAATTGCCTTATGGTGGGAGGGAGGAACGCCCCTCATGGTTCTTGTACAGCGTTCATTCACTTCCATTGACTCATTTCCTTTAATGGCTATTCCGTTTTTTATTCTTGCCGGAACATTAATGGAGTATGGGGGAATATCCAAAAGGTTAATTAATTTAGCGAATGCCCTAACCGGTCATCTGCCAGGAGGGCTTGCTATTGTTACGATTGTAACGGCGATGTTCTTCTCGGCGATATCCGGTTCTAGTGCAGCCACCACAGCTGCGCTTGGGAGTTTATTGATCCCAGCCATGATTAAGCGAGGGTATCAACCTAACTTTGCGGGAGCAACACAAGCCGTATCAGGTGAACTTGGTATTATCATACCGCCCAGTATTCCGATGATTTTGTATGGTGTATCAGCTTCCGTGTCTATTGGTGACATGTTTATGGCAGGTTTCGTACCAGGTATTTTGATAGGTTTTGCTCTTATTTTAACGGTAATGGTTATCGCAAAAAGGCGGGATTATAAGCGTGAACCGCGAAAATCAATTGGTGAAGTGCTGCAGGCGTTCAAAGAGGCATTCTGGGCTTTATTAATGCCTGTCATTATTTTAGGTGGTATTTATGGCGGGATTTTTACTCCGACAGAAGCTGCTGGTATTGCTGTAGGTTATGCTTTTATTGTTGGTGTGCTAATTTATAGAGAGATTAAGGGGAAGCATGTCCTGCAAATTTTAACGCAATCTACCGTAACTACAGCTACAATTATGTTTATTATTGCTAGTGCAGGGTTATTCGGCTGGATCATTACACGTGAGAATGTTCCGCAAATGGTTGCTGAATTCTTCATGAACATTTCTGATAACCCGATCGTTTTTTTGCTGTTGGTTAACATTTTTCTACTTATCGTAGGGATGTTTATGGAAACCAATGCATCGATCATTATTTTAGCGCCTTTACTCTTGCCGGTCGCAGTCCAGCTCGGCATTGATCCTGTTCATTTTGGCATTATTATGATCGTAAACTTAGCTTTAGGCATGTGTACGCCGCCGCTTGGCGTCAATCTATTCATTTCTGCGCAATTAGCAAAGATTAGATTGGATCAAATCACAAGAGGGATGCTTCCGTATTATGCTGTGCTACTGTTTACGTTATTGCTGCTTACGTTTATTCCGCAGTTATCAATTGGTTTTGTTACTCTCTTTAAATGATTCTATAATATGGTGCAGGAGGTAAGCGGTAATGAAAAATATTGAATCAGTTAGAGAGGAATTGAAGAAAACCGGAAAATATATGATGGAATATCAACTGGCATGGGGAAATGCAGGAAATATTAGTGCACGTATTGATCAAGACTGCTATATGATTACAGCAAGCGGCACATTTCTTGGTGAATTAGAAGACGAAGACCTTGTTACGTGCTCGTTTGCTGGACAGGATTCAAAGACGAGCGTGAAGAAGCCTTCTAAGGAAACGCCAATGCACCGTGCCATTTATGAAAACCGTCCAGATATTGGCGCTGTGCTGCATGCTTCTCCTTTTTATAGCACATTGTTTGCTTGCTCTTCCCTTGATATTCCATCAAATTTATTTGTAGAAACGATGTATTATCTAGAGCGGGTAGAGCGAGTGGCTTATCATCATCCAGGAAGTGAAAATTTAGGCGAAGCTGTCGCAGCGAAAGCAAGAGAAGCAAATATACTGCTTCTTGAAAATCACGGAGTATTGGTTTACGACACGAGCATTCGAGAAGCAAGGATGGCATTACAAACCTTAGAAATGGCCTGTAAAATGCTGATTATTTCTCAAGCCGCCAAAGCTGAAATGAATATCGTATCCTCTGAGATAGAAAAAGATTTTTTAGAGAAGGCAGGCTATAAGCCTAGGAGACAATGGGAGACGTATAAAAAATAAACTGTAAAAACACGCAGGAGTATACATAAAACTGCGTGTTTTTTATGCGTTTTGCACAGACTACATATACATGACACAACAGCACGCATAGGAGATTTCACAGTAAAAATACCCCACCCCCTTTATTGTTGTGTGTTTTATGATAAGGTAGTATATGAGATCAAATGATTACTATTGATCAAGTTTTATTCCTCCTTTCCAGTAAAGGCAGGAGGGTACATAACAGGAGGCAGAGAACATGGGACGTCTAGACAATCAGGTAGCGGTCATCACCGGAGCAGGGGCAGGCTTGGGAAAAGCCATCACGGTTTTGTATGCGAAAGAAGGCGCGAAAGTGGTCATTGCAGATATGAACATGGAAGCAGCCGAGGAAACAGCCAAAGAAATCGTAGATAATGGCGGACAGGCGATTGCGGTCAAAACAAATGTAACGGTAGAAGAAGATATTCAGAATATGATTAACACCGCGATCAAAACATATGGAACGGTAGACATTCTTGTGAACAATGCGGGCATTGTCGATAATATGTATGCGGCAGGCAACATTACGGATGAAGTATGGGATCGGGTGTTGGCCATTAACACGACAGGAATTATGCGTGCGATGAGAAAGGTGCTGCCGATATTTGAAGAGAAGAAGGCCGGCGTCATCGTGAATATGGCGTCTATCTCAGGCGTTACCGGCGGCCGTGGCGGATTGGCGTATACAGCTTCGAAGCATGCGGTAGTAGGGATGACGAAAAACGTTGCGTCACAATATGCGCATCTCGGCATTCGCTGCAACGCAATTGCGCCAAGCGCTGTTCCAACAAATATTACGAAATCACTAAACAACCCTGATCCGTTCGGGATGGAACGGGCGACCTTGGGATTGAACCTGGTTCATCGTGCCGGAACGACAGAAGAGATTGCTAATATTGCCCTGTTCTTAGGGTCAAATGAATCCTCCTATGTCAACGGCGCCGTGATTAAGGCTGATGCTGGCTGGTCTGCTTATTAATATACGACATAATGATACCCCACCGCTCGAAGTCGCGTACGGTGGGGTATGTGTTTTTATACTTGGAATTTGATGGCTACGTTTTTCACCTGCGTATAATATTTCAGCGCTTCCAGCCCTTTTTCCCGGCCAAATCCGCTCTTGCGGTAGCCTCCGAATGTCATCTCCACGCCGCCTCCAGCTCCATAGTTATTCACAAATACCTGACCGGAACGTACGCGCGAACTTACCCAGTGTGCTTTGTTGATGTCGGAAGTCCATACGCCTGTCACCAGACCGTACTCCGTGTCATTGGCAAGCGCTACGGCTTCCGCAGGTGAGTCGAACGAAAGCACGCTCAGCACAGGGCCGAATACTTCCTCCCGGGCAAGCCGGCTGTCTTTTGTGATTCCGTCAATGATCGTCGGTTCGAAAAAGAACCCGTCGCCTGCAGCGGTATGCCGCTGGCCACCAAGCAGAATGGATGCGCCTTCGCTGCGGGCGATGTCTACGTATGATTGGATGGTGGCAAGCTGCTTCTCTGAGATAATCGGGCCAATGTCTGGATTATCCCTTCCTGCTCCAATGCGGAGTTTTTCCATGATTGCTCTTACCATTTCGACAAAGGATGCATGAATAGAGCGCTCGACAAGCAGGCGAGAGCCTGCGGAGCATGTCTGCCCTGCATTTTGAATAATGGAGCGTACCACCCATTGGGCCGCTTCCTCTAGATTCGCATCCGCGAATACAATATTCGGCGATTTCCCGCCTAGTTCTAGCGTGACGGGGGTGATTGTTGCGGCTGCTGCGCGCATCACTTCAGTTCCCGTAGCGACGGAGCCGGTGAACGTAATGTGGTCGATGTCCGGGTGTGCGGCGAGAGCAGCTCCGGCTTCGCTTCCATAACCTGTCACCACATTCACAATACCATTAGGCATTCCTGCCTCCTCACAAATCGCGGCCAATCGCAACGCCGTAAGCGGCGTATCTTCTGCTGGCTTAATCACTGCGGCATTCCCTGTAGCAAATGCCGGGGCCAGACTGCGGGCGGCAATTTGTATCGGATAATTCCATGGTACGATGTGTGCTGTCACGCCCAGCGGCTCGCGAAGGGTAAAGTCCAGAATATCAGCACGGACGGGAATCGTCTCACCTAAGATTTTGTCAGCGACACCCGCATAGTATTCAAAGTAGCGAGCGGCTACCTCCACATCGGCTGTCGCCTGTGCCAGAGGCTTGCCCGTATCGCTTGTTTCTAAGTTAGCGAGCGCCTCTTTTTGTTCGCGAATGAGCCGTGCTACTTCGAGCATAATTCTGCCCCGGTCAGCGGGGAGGAATGTCTTCCACTCTTCCAATTCAAAAGCGTTCCGGGCGGCTTGCACAGCGCGGTGGATATCCTCCTGATTGCCACGGGGGATGTGTGCCAGTTCTTCTTTCGTTGCCGGGTTGATCGTTGCAAAGGTTTCCTGTGAACTGCTGTCAATCCAGCTTCCATTAACAAACATCTGTAAGGATTCCATTATTTCCTCCTGGAGCGTATAGGGTAGCGGATTACTCAATTACAATCGAAGCGCGAGTAATTTCTCTGTTGGCTGATTTATCGAGCGCTTCCCCGATCTCGTTCAATGAAAAATCGCAATCCAGCATATCATTAAAAGGATATGTATTCCCTTTTTCTGATAGGAAGCGTAACGCCTTCTGGAGATACCACGGATCGTAACGAATTAGCGAGATAATCTGAATTGCTTTTCTTGTCATCAGGCCGGGGTCAAATGACATCATCTTTCCTGGAGAAATATTGCCGATGCTGACATACGTACCGCCTGGTTTTAAAAGGTGAATGCCTTCATTAAATGCGGCAGGCACCCCGGTTAATTCCATAGCCACATCGCCGCCTCTGCCATTTGTCACATCCAAAATGGCTTGCACGCGTTTCTCTACGGTGTCCAGCTCACTCATGTTAATGACATGGTCTGCACCAAACAGGCGCGCTTTCGTAAGTCTGGCAGCCACCGCATCAATGACAACCACCTGTGCACCGAATTCTTTGGCGACTGCGGCCGCGTTTAGCCCCAGTCCGCCTGCGCCCTGGATGATTACGGTATCTCCGTAGTGTACATTCGCTTTCTCGATGCCGAAATACACTTGTGACAGCGCACAATTTGCGCTGGCAGCCGCAGAATCGGAGACATTGTCAGGCACTTTATAGAAATATTGGTCCGGATGAATGTAATAATGGGTGGCAAAGGAGCCGTGGAAGTGCGGCGCTTCCTCAGGGTCTTTTGACCAATACTTGTATGCGTTCGCACATAGATGGAATTTTCCTTCCTGGCACGGAAGGCATTTTCGGCAGGTTAAGAAGTAGGTGGATGCAATCCGATCTCCCACCTGCACCGGATTACCGGCATAATCCGTTTCTACTCCATCGCCTAGCTTCTCGATTACGCCCACCATCTCATGTCCCATTACGCCGGATTTTTTAGTCGGGTGCAGGCCTTTCCATATGTGTAGCTCAGAGCCGCATACGTTGGTGCGGACCACTTTAACTAACACTGCTCCCGGCCCTACATCCGGCAGCTCGTATTCTGCAAATGTTAATTTTTCCGGTTCCGTCATGACAGCTACTTTCCCTTTCATTGCGCGTCACTCCCTTTGTTTATTTGTTTATTTATTCGTAGTATCCTTCCGTCGATTTGATGAAGGAATTGAACTGGTCGGCATCATGACCAAACCATACCTGTGAACGGGTACGAACTGCGTATTCCCGAATACGTTCCACCGTGTTGGTGAATCCGACAGAATCATAAATAATGCCCGGTGTCTTTACTGGAGGCCCGTAATTCTCTGCTGAATACACGGCATCGGAGGCGAGCAGGATGCCTCCGGTTCCCGGCAGCTCTACATGCAGGCCAAGCATGCCCCATGCGTGACCTGGACCGAAGTTCAATATTTTTATGCCCTCTACGAGCGGAACTTCTTTATCTGTCGGACGAATGGTTTTCCAATGAAGCCCCGTCCGCACCCAAGCGTCAATATCAGCCCAAATGTATGCGCCTAAATCTTTACTCATTGCATACGATTTCATGGTGTTGGACAGCTCGGTGTCGTGTACGATAATGGTCGCATTCGTAAAAAGTTCGAGGCAGCCGGCGTGATCGAGATGCAGATGCGAGGCTACGACATATTTGATGTCTTCCGGCCGCACCTTTAATTGGGCTAAGCGATTGATCAGATAGCATTCTTCATTCGCCAGGTACGGAAAGAGATTCTGCACACCTTCAGGCCAGCGTCCGGCTTTTCCCATTCCTTCCGGATTGCAGCCTGTGTCAAATAAAATTTTGCCTTCCGGGTGATCAATCAGCACCGCATATACTGGAAATTCGATAAAGTCTGCCGGCGGATTCGGATGTTGTACGGATGCTGGATTATGCATTGCAACCATATATCCTTTGTCCATTTTCATCGTTCCTGTGTCTAACACATACAGCTTTGGCTTGATCATGCAAATCACCCTCCATAATAAAGATCATTTCTTTATATTTTGATGTAATCGCTTTCTTCCATAGTTACTTTGCAAATGGCATGCCAATTAAAAAGCTTGTTGCATTGCACCATAAAAAATAGAATAATTGCAAAAATGCAATACGAATACATGTATCTTCTTAAAATCAGACAAGTTTGATAATTGCATTTATTCAATTCGATTGCTACTATTCTTGGTAATGATGCCGAATAAGCAGGAAAGGATGATAGAGATTGGAAGAGACGATGCAAAATTCTTTGTCGTTGGATATGGATCATTTAATTAACGCCTGTCGAGAAGGTATCTTTATATGTGATGAGAATCTAGTCGGAATCAAGATGAATGTAGCATATGACCGTATTACCGGCATGACCAAAAATGACCTATTAGGAAAAAAGGTAACGTTTTTGGCGGAGGAGGGTATCATCTCCGAATCCGTATGCGAACAAGTGAAAAATCTGGGCAAGCCTGTGTCGATCATGCAGAAATTTAAAAGTGGAAAGGTGTGTCTGGTAACGGGAACGCCGGTATTTGATAAGTCTCGTAAGCTGGTCTATGTTGTTGTTACGGCCAGGGATGTCACAGAGATTAACCAGCTGAAGGTTGAGTTAGAGGAAGCGCATTTTCAATCGGAGGTGTATCTTCAAGAACTCAGCCATTTGAAAGCTCAATTTCTCTATACGAATCAAATCGTCGCCAAAAGTGTAGCGATGAGAAATTTGCTAGATACCGCAGCAAGAATTGCCGTGGTTGAATCCCCTGTCATTCTGCTTGGAGAGTCCGGGGTAGGGAAAGAAGTTCTCGCAAAATATATTCATGAGTCTGGAAATCGTTCCAGCAAGCCGTTTATCAAAGTGAATTGCGGAGCCATTCCGGCAGAGCTATTGGAGTCAGAGCTATTCGGCTACAAGACGGGCGCATTTACCGGAGCGAGCCGCACAGGTAAAGCCGGCATGTTTGAAGTGGCTAATGGAGGCACCATCTTTCTTGATGAAATTGGCGAGCTGCCGTTGCACCTGCAAGTTAAGCTTCTGCGAGTGCTGCAGGACTATGAGGTTACAAGAGTGGGGGATACGACACCCATTCCATTGGACATACGGATTATTACTGCAACAAACCGTTCCTTAGAGATGATGATGAAAGAAAAAACATTTCGCGAAGATTTGTATTACCGCATCCATGTTATTCCGCTGCACATTCCGCCGCTTCGTGACCGCAAAGAAGATATCGCACCGCTCATTCACTATACATTAATGAATCTATCAAAAAGGTATAATCAGAAAAAAAGTCTAACCTTAGAAGCGCTTGAATGTCTGGAGAAATATGATTGGCCCGGAAACGTAAGAGAACTGCAAAATACGATCGAGCGCCTTTTTGTCATGGTAGACGCGCTCGTTATAGAAGCTTCACATCTGCCCTTTACTCGGGCGGCTGCGCCCATGCCGGAGGATGCTTCTCCGCTTCCCTTGAAGCAATATATGGAGCAAATCGAGAAGAAGTTTATTCGCAAGACACTGGAGAAGTATCCGGTCATGAAGGACGCAGCTAAAGTGCTGGAAATTGATCCTGCGACATTAACTAGAAAATGCCAGAAATATCAAATTAAAATAGGAAAGCACATTCTTTAATAAAACTCTCTTCCCTTCCGCTTTTCCATGAATATATGAAGAAACAATGGAGAGAAAAGGATGGATTCTCCACTGTTTCTTCACAGCTGTTTGATATAAAAAGAGAAGGAACTGCCAGAGGGGAAGGGAAAAGGATGAATAAAAAAGTGCTTATAGCTGGTGCCATGGTAAGTATGTTATTGCTTGCTGCCTGTGGACAAACCGAAAAGGATGAGGCTCTAACACAGACGAGTGGACAGTCGACTGCGCCCATAGCAAATAAAAAAGAGCAGCAAATGATTATGGATATCATAGCGAAGGAGTCACGCCTGGAAATGAAACCGGGTCTTATGTTGCCAGTTTGGACATACGGAGGGAGTGTGCCGGGCCAGGAGATCCGGGTGAAACAAGGACAAGAGGTTATTGTAAAGTTAAAAAATGAACTTACAGAAAATGTAACCATACACTGGCATGGCTATCCTGTTCCTTCTGAAATGGATGGAGTACCTGGCATGTCACAAAACTCGATAAAACCAGGAGAATCGTTTACATACCGATTCAAAGCAACCGTTCCGGGTACGTATTGGTATCATTCCCATAAGGATAGTGCCGCCCAGGTTGATAAAGGATTATATGGAGCACTTATTGTCGAGGGGGAAGACGAGGAAAAAACAGCAAGAGATTATACACTCGTATTAGACGAATGGGAGACGAATACAGCCAATCAGGGCCATTCCATGAATGGAATGGATCATGCCAACATGGAGAATATGAATAAGCATGCAGCAGATAATCACACTTCACCTATGAACAAGATGAGTATGGATCACATGTCCTCCTATGATTTATTTACAGTGAACGGGAAATCGGGGGCGCTAATTGAACCTCTAGCAGCTCAGACAGGGGAAACGGTTCGGTTGCGCTTGATTAATGCCGGTTACCAGCTTCGTCTCTTCGATTTTGGAGATGTGCCGTATAGAGTTGTATCGACAGATGGACAGAAAATTCAACAGCCAAGTGAAGTAAAGGGAAAGGCACTTCCGATCGGTCCAGGGGAGCGCTATGATGTGATCTTTACAACACCGTCGTCCAGCTTTGAAATTCTGGATCGAACCCAAAGGGAAGCGGCAAAAGACGTGAAGGTGGTTGTGCAAAACCAAGAAAATAAGAAAGTGACACCGAGCGGCAAGGCCGCTGCAGAGTTATTTGATATCGCCAATTATGGGAAAGCCACAGCGCCGACGCAGTCTGGGGGTCCAAAATACGACAGGCAATTTCATATGGTATTCGAAGACATAATGGATCCGAGATCAGATATGGGAATGAAGTATACGATTAACGGAAAGTCCTTTCCTGATACTGAAAAACTAACAGTCAAAAAGGGAGAGTATGTAAAAGTAACCTATGAGAATAAAGGAGATGCCAATCATCCTATGCATCTTCATGGACACTTTGTAAAAGTGTTGTCTAAAAACGGAAAACCAGTATCCGGTTCGCCAATTAGTAAAGATACGCTAAATGTAAAGCCAGGTGAGAAATATGAAATCGAATTTGTTGCTGATAATCCTGGTAATTGGATGTTTCACTGCCATGACTTACATCATGCAAGCACAGGAATGGCGACCACAGTAGAATACGAAGGGTACAAAAACCCTGTAAAATTAAATGGCAATGAGCAAGGTGAATAAATACCATTCATCAAAGGTGTAGAGATTTTTCTACACCTTTTTCATGTGCGCATGAAGGAAATGAGCAGCAATGCAAGAAAAAAGGTGACAAGAAATATACCAATATGTACGACCCAGCTTTTTTTCCACTTATACCAAATAAAAGTTGCTAGTAGAACGGAAAAAGTAAAAAGAATAACGTTTTGCAATAGAGTAATCACATATTTTTTGGTCGAGTTTTCCGTAGAGATGGTGGAGCCGACCGATATGTATTCAACAGTCTCATACGGAGTAAATAAACATTGACAAAAAATTATTTTTGTGTTATAATTAAAAATTTTACATTGATTTAATGTTTTGGGCTGTGTTACATATAATATGTACCATTTTACGATAGCGTACAGCAAATTTTATAAAAGGGGAGAAGGCGATGAGGATTGCGGGTGGAGTAGAAATGATTGAGTTAAGCATTCAGGGGTATGTATTACACCCTACATTCGTTTGGAATGAAAAAGAGGCCGTTCTTATTGATGTCGGGATGCCCGGCCAATGGGAAGCAATACGGATGGCTATGTGTAAAGTCGGCGTATCGCTTGATAAGGTAAAAGCGATTATTCTGACCCATCAAGATATTGACCATATCGGCAGTCTGCCCGAAATTCTTCAAGCCTTTTCTCATCAAATCGATGTATATGCACATGAACTGGATAAGCCATATATTGAAGGGGATCTCCCGTTAATTAAAACAGATGTAAGCCGCATGAGTAAAGAGGAAAAAGAGGCCCTTCCGGAATCGATGCGTACTCTATACGAAAATCCGCCAAAAGCAAAGGTGAACAAGATACTAACAGATGGAGAAGAGCTTCCATTTTGTGGAGGTATTCAGGTGATTGCGAGTCCAGGGCATACACCCGGACACTGCAGCTTATATATAAAACAGAGCAAAACGCTTGTGGCTGGAGATGCGATGGTGTGTGCAGGCGGTACCTTACGTGGGCCTGTTGAGCAGACGACATTGGATATGGATATGGCTTTTCAGTCAGTAAAGAAATTTTTGCTTTTTGATATTGAGTCAGTCATTTGTTATCACGGTGGGCTATGTAACACGAATATCCAAGAGCAGCTAGTGAAGCTTACGGCGTTTGCCTAATGCAACGAGTACAGATGTGGTACAATGAGGGAAAAGAAGAGAGAGGGTGTTATCATTGGAAAAAGCAAAACTACAAGATTACTTTTTAAACCAACTGCGCAGCAATAAAATCCCAGTCACCGTGTTTACGACAAAAGGGGTACAAATCCGTGGATTGATTACGTCGTTTGATCAATATACGGTTGCACTGCAGGTGGAGAATAAGCAAAACATCCTCTATAAAGCAGCCATTTCTACCATTGCACCACTGAAGCCGGTTTCACTATCGTAGGCAAGGTAGCTTGCTCGCTTGTTTGCCAGTAAAGGGTGGTGTCCAGCAATGGATGAACACGGTATTCTGTCTTTTGTTAAGGAACTGGAGCGTCTGAAGGATATTACGAGAACGGCATGGACAAAGGAGGGCAGACGAGAGAGTGTGGCTGAGCACTCCTGGCGTCTTGCTGTATTTGTCCTTGCGCTTGAAAAGGATTTTCCAGATGTAGATTGCAGTAAAGCGATTCGTATGTGTCTGATTCATGACCTTGGTGAAGCATATGAAGGAGATGTATCTGCCAAAGAACAAGTAGACCAAAAGAAAAAATTAGCAACAGAAGCAAAGGCATTGCAGACCTTGCTGTCGCCACTTTCGGAAGCGGTACGCAATGAGTTTATTAACCTTTGGCAAGAGTACAATCAAGGGGAGACGAAGGAAGCGAAGCTTGTTAAGGCCGTTGATAAAATGGAGACCATTATTCAGCATAATCAAGGCCGTAACCCTTCTGATTTTGATTATGTATTTAACCTTGATTATGGCAAAGAGTATGCTCGTGACAATGATGTATTGAAATCAATGCGAGAGATTCTTGATCAAGAGACGAAAGAGAAAATCAACCAGAACACGAACACATCAGAGAAGAAGCTGTTTTGATACGTACACTTCCACAAACGTGGCTCTTCATTTCTCTCTGTATTTCGCAAGTGTTATTTTTATGTCTGTTGCCATTTGTGCTTCGTTTGATTATTTATGTACATCCGCTTGCCGCAGGGATGATGTGGATGCTTGTTACTTTTGGCGTCATATTCGCTACGATTGTTTTATATGCTGCATTACATAGGCAGCGAATTTTTATATCCTATCGCATCTTTTTGGTTTTATTGACTTTGTATGGGGCATGCTTACTCATCTTATTATTTTTTCGCCCGTCGAATCAAGTATACAATGAGTATAATCTCTTTCCGATGCGGACAATTTTTTTCTATAGTAAGGAAGAGATAGAACTCTCTGTTGCTGTCTACAATCTGGCAGGAAATATCGGCTTGTTTGTGCCGTTTGGCTTCTTTCTTGCTCTGCATTATGCCTATTATAGAAAAGAAAAAAGACACAGCAAATATTTCATTCCTGCAGCCGCTATCGTAACTATTGAAGTACTACAGTATGTGACGCATCGCGGCCTGCTCGATATTGATGATTTTCTGTTCAATATGGCGGGGATTGTCATTGGTGTATGGGTGTATCGAATGAGTAAACCGCTCTTTACAGTCAGGTAATTCGTAGAAGGCCGTTCCAAATCTGGAACGGCCTTTTTCACTACCCTGTTACGTGAAATTTGGATACATCAGGTTTTTTGACGCTCATGATATTGGCCTGCTCTAGCGCATAAGCGACATGGAGCACAAGGTCTTCTCGGAAGGCTGGCCCCATGATCTGCAGTCCGACAGGCAGTCCATCACTTTGGCCGCACGGCAAGCTGAGAGCAGGGAGACCTGTGAGGTTACCAACACCGGTAAAGCGAATGATATGGTCAAGGAAACTAACGTCTTTGCCATTTAGATGTACGATATCCTGTCCAATGAAGGAAGGGAGAATAGGAAGTGTAGGTGTAAGTAAAACATCTACTTGTTCGAAGGCTTGTTTATATTCAAGGTCAAGCCGTCTGCGAATCTGCTGTGCTTGCAGGTAATCGACAGCAGACGGGATTTCCCCAAGTTCAAGTAGAAGGCGAACATCATCTCCGAAGTCCTGGGGCCGTTGGCGAAGATTTTCGTGATGAATCGCACTTGCTTCCGAAGTAATCGTGATCATCTCCGCGAATTCCGCATACTGCATGGTAGGAAGTTCAATCGAAATGATCTCGGCACCCATCTGTTCTAATAATCTGATTCCGTTGCGGATAAGCAGCTCCACTTCCGGGTCGACATTATGGAAGAAATAGGCCTCATTGATACCGATTTTCATACGGCTTACATCAGTTGAGAGTAGAGTCGTATAAGGAGCGGTTGGTGTATTAACGCAAGTAGGGTCTTTGCTGTCATAACCCGCCATTACTTCAAGCATCGCAGCAGCATCCCACACGGTTTTGGTCATAGGGCCAATATGATCGAGCGACCAGGCGAGAGGGAAACACCCGTATTTGCTTACGCGTCCATGCGTAGGCTTGAGGCCGACGATGCCGCAAGCAGAGGCGGGAATGCGTATTGAACCTCCCGTATCCGTACCAACTGATGCAATCGTCATATCGGCTGCTACAGCAGCACCCGAGCCTCCGCTTGAACCGCCGGGGATTTTCTCGATATCCCACGGATTACGGCAGGGACCGAAATGCGGATTATTCGTTGTTGCACCCCAGGCATATTCATGCATGTTAAGCGTACCTGTGAAAATAACGCCTGCTTCCTTCAGCTTGGATACGACGGTTGCGTCATAGGAAGGGGTGAAGTCTTGATGGATTTTAGATCCGATGGTGGCAACCTCGTCCTTAAAATATAAAATATCCTTTAACGCCATAGGAATACCATGAAGCGGTCCACGGTATTGACCTGCCATGATTTCTTTTTCGGCCTGCTTAGAAGCGGCCAGGGCTTTATCCCTTGTGATATGAATATAAGCATTAATCTGTGGATTGTATGTCTCTGCCTGCTCAAGCACCGCCTCGGTCACGTCTACAGGGGATACTTCTTTGTTTTGTAGAAGCGGTGCTAATTCTTCAATTGACTTGGCAGCAAGTTTATTGTTCATTCTTTCCACCTCCACCTGGCATATGATAGAGGGCAATATCCGCTTCTTCTAACGGTATCTGAGATGCATCTCCTTTTAATGTAACGATTGACTGCCAAAGGGCTGCAAGAATAGGGTAGTCTTGCTCGGGTGCTTCAATTCCTTTGCCTTGTAAAAGGACGCGAATGGTTTGCTCCAACACACTTCATCTCCTTTTATGATTAAATAGTAAGAATCAAGATTAATCATACTAAACAAATTTTTTATTGTAAATATTCAGATATTTATATCGTTTTTAAGTCATTTTTAAAAAACCCCTAATCATAGGGATCAGGGGTGAATACATGGAAGAGCACCGATGAGATGACTATGTTAATAAAGCGTCCGCTACTAGCTCATACGATCGCAAGCGTGCCTCATAGTCATGAGTAATAGTGACAATCATCCATTCATCGGCCTCGTATTCTGCTTGAAGTGCGTGAAGCTGTGCCGTAACCTGCTCCTTTGTGCCAATCAGCATGCGCTGCCGTTTTGTTTGAATCATCTCTCGTTCTTCATCCGTATAGGCATAAGCCAACGCTTCTTCTACACTTGGAATTCCTCCGGATATCTTTCCCTTCTCTGTCTGTATCGCCCATAGGTCGAGACTTGTGGCCAGGCGGTTCGCTTCCTCTTCTGTGTCCGCACAGATCGCGGAGAGTGCAACCATGACATACGGATGCTGCTTCACATAAGAAGATTGAAAGTTTTTGCGGTAGTTTCGTACGATATCAGGTCCAAAGCTTTCGCTCATAAAGTGTCCAAAGGCAAAGGATATGCCTAACTCTGCAGCATATGCAGCGCTTTTTTCGCTTGTACCAAGCAGCCATGCTTCAGGCGGGACAGGTGGGATGGGACGCGCATGAATGCCGGAGAAGGCATGGTCGCTAGCAAGATTCTGGTGCAAATATCCAAGCGTGTCGGATACAAGGGAAGGAAAGTTATAGACATTCTGCAAATAATTTTCCCGTAGCGCCAGCGTTTCGTGGGCAGAGCCTCCGGGAGCCCGGCCTATTCCTAAATCAATTCTGTCTGGATATAGAGAGGAGAGAAGATTGAAGTTCTCGGCTACTTTATACGGACTGTAGTGCGGGAGAAGAACGGCCCCCGAACCAATGCGAATCGTAGACGTAATCGCGCCTAATTGTCCGAGAAGTATCTCAGGGGAAGGATTTGCAAGGTATTCCATGCCATGATGCTCGGCTACCCAATAACGTGTATAGCCGAGCTTCTCCGCCCGTTGCACGAGGCGTGCTGTTTGCGCGAGCGCTTCACCTGCACTGCTGCCGCTTGAGACCGGGGATTGATCAAGGATGCTTAGCTTCATATATATCTCCGTCCTGTCTGTATTTTTTGTTTTCATGGTAGCAAGGAGGGGCATAGAATGCAAACAAACCCGTATAGTATATATCGGGCGGGTTGATTTTTGCACGTAAGAGGCGTACCATACATATATATTTTATATCGACATACAAGAATGTCAAAAAAAGAGGTGAGATTTGTGTGTCCACGTACCAAGGAGCAAAATGAACAGATCCGTAAGAAGCGTATGTTTCAAATACGCAGGGTGGCAGCCGAAGTGTATTTACAAAAAGGACTTCGTATGGAAATTGGTGATATTGCCCAAAAAGCCGGCATCGGCCGAGGCACCATATATCATTATTATAATAATAAAATCGCCCTGCTTGAGGATCTGCTGCTGGATGCTTTACAGGAGGCTAAGCAATTGACAGAGGAGACGCTTAAGGGTAACGGATGCCCGGCGAAGCGATTGGAGGCGTATGCGCGAGCACAGCTAAGCACATGGATGGAGCAACCGTTTATTTTTATTCTGTATAAGAATTTTTTTCAGGATCATGAGCCGCTGCCCATCAACAATAGCCAAGAATTAGAGCGGCAGGTTCGGGTGGAATTGTATACACCGGTGATGAATACCATACGTGAAGGCACCGCCTCTGACAAGCTGGCTGATGTAGGAGAAGAAACAGCCGTGGAATGGTTTTTCGGTACATTAATCGGGACAGCGGCTATCCATCTCAGCAAAAAGGAGAGCGGATTAAAAAATCATGACCATATAAAATGGGTAGATGATGTGATGTCAATTCTGTGGAACGGATTACAACGATAAATAAGGAGCGGTAATGAATGATTACACTAAAAACAGAAAAAGAAATTGAGCGAATGCACGAAGCCGGGAAGCTGTTGGCTTCATGTCATAAAGAAATTGCCAAACGAATGCGCCCTGGCATCACCACATTCGAAATTGAGCGCTTTGTGGCGGACTATCTGGCTAAGCATGGAGCAACCCCGGAACAGAAGGGGTACCAAGGATATCAATACGCGACGTGCGCGTCCGTTAATGATGAGATCTGCCATGGATTTCCTACGAAGAAGCCGGTGAAAGATGGGGATATTGTCACTATTGATATGGTAGTCAACCTCAATGGTGCACTTGCTGATTCGGCGTGGACACATACAGTTGGCAGTATCTCTGAAGAGGCGAGCCATTTGCTGCGCGTAGCCAAGACGGCATTATATAAAGGCATTGAGCAGGCGCTTCCCGGCAATCGGATTGGAGATATCGGACACGCGATTCAGACATACGCTGAATCAGAAGGTTTCTCGGTTGTCCGTGATTTTACGGGTCATGGCATTGGAGCGGTTATTCATGAAGATCCGTTCGTCCCGCATTATGGAAAACCGGGCAAGGGGCAGCGACTAAAGGAAGGAATGGTTATCACCATTGAGCCGATGATCAATGCGGGTACGTGGCACTCTAAAATGGATGCGAACGGGTGGACAGCAAGAACAAGAGATGGTAAGCTGTCGGCCCAGTATGAGCATACGATTGCGATTACAAAAGATGGCCCGCTCATTCTTACGGAACAGAGTGGAATATAACTTGTTACTTTTTCGTAAAAAGTTGACCCGAACTGGTCAGCTTTTTTATGTTTGCTGAACGAGTAGGCTGATGAAATCCGTATTTTACTTTCCTAAAATCACCACGAGAGAGGAAGAGGAAGCTACACATACTACTTCGTAGGAGGTGTAGAAATGAAACAATGGATTAAACGCTGTACCGTGTTATCGGTTGCTGTTATAATGGCAGGCTCCCTTGCGGCTTGCGGTCAAAAGGCAGCTCCGAATCCATCGACCACTCGTACGCAAAATTATCAGATGCATGCCACTCCGAATTATACAAACGGAATGCAGCCGTATGGAAATTATACACCGTATGCTGCACCTGGTGGCGTTCACCCGTACACTACGGGTAACACAAAACAACACGCAACCGCGGATCGTGCGGCTTCCGTTGCCGCTAAAGTACCGGGAGTTACCCATGCGACAGCGGTCGTACATGGCAAAGACGTTGTAGTCGGACTTGACATCAACAACGTTACCAAGGGCAGAGCGAAGATTGAGCGCGATGTTCAGCGCGCCGTAAAATCAGCAGAGCCTGGATATAATGTGCATGTAACGGCAGATCGCGGCATCCATCAGCGGGTACGTACGCTTAATGATCGCGTTCGCGCAGGCCATCCGGTCCATACGCTAACACAAGATGTGGGTGTGCTCATTCGTGACATCGGTCGTGCGGTTACGACTCCTTTCCGCTAAGTGATACTTGCTTGTAAGTGAAAGAGGAGAGGTTCCATCATGGAACTTCTCCTCTTTATCTATGCAGAAACACGGTGTATTATTTTGGCTTCTTAGTGGATACTTTTTTGTCTTTATAGGATAGCAGCTGCGATACGGTAATGAAGCGGTAACCTTCTTTAGCTAATTGATCTAATATGATTTCTAAGGCTTTTACGGTCTGCTCCCGGTTGCCGCCAGAATCATGAAATAATACGATATTGCCTGGTTTGGCACTCGCACATACTTTGTGGACAATCTTTTTTACGCCAGGATTGGTCCAATCCTTTGTATCTTGGGTCCATGACCACATAACGACGAGATGTTTTTCACTTTTAGCAGCATTTACGACTTTATCATCATAGACGCCGCCAGGTGGACGGAATAGGGCAGGGTATGTGCCTGTAATCGAATGAATGATGTCGTCCGTATCTTTGATTTCTTTTTTTAAGTTGGCAAGCGAAATTGTGCGCAGCTGCGGATGACGGTATGTGTGATTGGCAATTTCATGTCCTTTTTTCTGCATGTCTCGAAGAAGGGAAGGATTTTTTTCTGCTTTATGCCCCATCACAAAAAAAGTTCCTTTGGCTTTGTGCTTATCCAATAATTCTAGGATTTGTTTGGTGTAGTGTGGGTCCGGTCCATCATCAAAGGTTAAAGCGATTACTTTTTCCTTCGTATGTATATCCCATACAATATCCCCTTTTGCTTCCCAGTACGCTCTATTTTTTGTTTCCGCTGTTATGTGTGTAGGATCAACACAAAACGTAAGCAGCAAAACAATACTGAGGATAAGGCGACTTTTCATTTTAGTCCACTCCTTTCAGATCCTTTTCGGTAAGTGATGTGTGATTAAGCAATAAAAAGTACGTATCAATACCGGTATGAATCGCATTTGCGATTTGTGCTTGATAGGCTGCTGTCGTCATTAATCTGCGTTCTTGGTGGTTGCTGATAAATCCCATTTCAACAAGAATGGTAGGGCAAATCGAATGATTGAGCATATAAAGTCTTTTTCCGGGCTGAGGAAGTTCGGTAACCTTGAATAAATTATTCAAAGAATGCTGGACCGTATCAGCAAGCATAAAGCTTTGATTGTTTTTTTGATACAGTACAATCGGGCCGTGTGACGAGGTATCACTTGACGTATTGACGTGCAGGCTCACCATGATTTTCGGTGAGAGTTCTTTAGCCAGATGTTTACGCTGTGCTAAGTCTTTGCGATGGCGAGAATGGGTAAGCAGCCAATTGTTATCATCGCTCAATGCATAGTCTTCCGTCCGGTTAATGACGACATTGTATCCCTTCATAGAAAGCTGCCTGTAGAGTAGCTTGGCAACCTCTAATGTGATTGTTTTTTCCATTACATTGCCATGTACAGCCCCTCCGTCAATGCCTCCGTGTCCTACATCAATCAGAACATCCACAGGGGTATTCACTTGGTGTAGGGCATAGACCGGTGTAAAAAGAAAAGTGAAGAGGAGTGTCCATACAGCAATGAACATTGTTTTTGGTCTCATAAATAATCATCTTCTCTTTCATGACAGAGTACGTTGCATTGTTAGTGTGAGCCACCTAGCTTGTTTTTAAGATGGTTATTTTTGGAGAAGGGGCAATCATATTTTTGCTGCGGCGTCTGCGAATAGTTTTCATGAGATCAACACAAAATAAGGTTGTACATACCAGAAAGGAGTGAGAGTATGGCACGAATCGGAGTTGAAAATTCGTTGGGTGATATTAAACAGTATCTAGAGAGCCAAGGTCATCAAGTGATGGAGATGAACGAGGCCAACCTAAAGAGTTGTGATTGCTGTGTGATATCCGGACAAGATCAAAATATGATGGGTATGGCAAGCGCGGTGACAAAAGCGCCTGTCATTAATGCGGATGGCATGACAGCAGAAGAAGTGCTGCAGGAAGTACAGCGTACGTATCAACAATAAGGGAAAACAACACAAGGAGAGGGTGCGTTCGCATTCTTTCCTTTTTTTATGAAATTAGCACGGTAAATACGACTTTATTACCTAGCTAGAGGTGGATTCATCACGTAAAATCCTGGTATACACTTTTAAAAGTACGCCGAAAGCATGTGTGTTTTGATAATAATGAGGCCTATAGACGTGGATGAAAAGTAGGGAAGGAAGAGGCGGGATGAAAGAGAAACTGGTGAGAGCTTGGCGTCAGTTTTGGTACAACTATTATATGCAGCTTTACTCAAGCTGCGAGCAGGGGAAACAAAAAGAGAGGCTGCTTAAAAAAGCACGTCTGTACAAATTTTCTTAATAGGGGAGCCGACGTGGCTCTTTTTTTGTTAAGGCTGGTATTGGTTGCTGTTTTTCTTCAACCTTTTTGGAGTCTATTGCGTCTATAATTAAAGAAGGGGAAGCATAGTAAGGAGGAATCACGATGAAACGATACAAAAGTACATGGTTAAGGAGCGGGGCTGTTCTAGCTGTGATCCTGATGCTAGGAGCATGTTCATCTGGTGAGCCACAGCCGCCAGCATCGCAAAACCAAGTAAAACCCCAGCAGCAGCCACCAGAAAAGCCTGCCGATGCTCCGGCCGAATCGCCATCCGCACCTGCGCAGAAGCCGCAGAGTCCAGCAAAAAATAAAGAGATCGAAGTTGAGATTGAAGGAATGAAAGAAGAAAAGCAGGGAACACTGTTCAACAGTGAGCAAGGATACTATTTGTACACACTTCCACGTTTTGCGGCAAGCGCCGAAGAGCCAGGACGCGATATCATTATGGCAGACTATGATGACCGTCATATGATGCGCATTCAGCTGCTGCCGCAAGACGCGGACATAAACAAAGAAGTCGAGCAGGCCAAAAAAGAACTGGGAACGCTTGGGGCGGTCAATGAGAAAACGGATGCAGTTGATCCATTCTTCCAAAAAGCCAAAGCGTACCTTTTCGCATCAGATGCACAGTACACACGTGAGATTATCATTCAAAAGGTGGACGGGAAATGGTTTCGTTTCACATTAAACATCGCCAAGACCGAATCAGCAGAGGGAGTCGTACCAAGTTTTCGTGCGATGATTAAGACGATACGGATTGGCTAATCCATAGAGAGGGACAGCGTTTTTTAACGTTTTACCCGTTTGTTTAATAATTCTAAATTATTTTTCTTTGTTCATTTCCTTTCCCTTTGGGACAAGAGTTTGTACAATAAAAAGATATGGTCAATAATGCATAGGAGTAGGGGTGATTCTTATTCGTACATACAAAGATATGACCAGTGGAGAAAAGCGCAGCCTCACGCTCTCAATGAAGAAGTATGCCGACGCGTTTGCGGAAAAGCATAAGGGCGATTTGTCCAGCTTTGCCAGCGAAGCGGATGTTATCGATACATTTTATGCCGAATGGCTGAAAGACTCGTTAGATTCGCATTATGCCTGGTGTTCTGAGAAGAACGAAGATGCAGCGGGCTATACGGCGAAGGGCTACCATGAACAAGCTGGTTTTGCAGAGGAAACAAAAGCAAAGGCTCTAGCTATTCTGACAGAGAAATTGGATATGGCAGGCGTGCAGCAAAAAGCACCACAGACATCCGTTTCTAAACAGCCGAAAGCAAAAGAGCCTAAGAAGGTAGAAGCCGTTACGCAGACGGCTGCACCAAAGAAGACAGATGCAGAAAAGCGTAAAGCAAAACGCAAGAATGCATCCAAGCTTGGCCGCAACGATGTATGCCCGTGCGGCAGCGGCAAGAAGTACAAGAAATGCTGCCTTGAAGCAGGCGTGGAGTATACCCAAGTTCGCGGGAAATTCGTAGCCACTTCCTAATTTGGAAAGTACAGCAGGGGCAGTAAGAAAAGAAGCTCGCCTGAGAGATCAGGCGAGCTTTTTGCGTATCTTTATGGTAGT
The DNA here is from genome assembly GCF_041379945.2 of Aneurinibacillus sp. REN35. Taxonomy (NCBI): domain Bacteria; kingdom Bacillati; phylum Bacillota; class Bacilli; order Caryophanales; family Paenibacillaceae; genus Aneurinibacillus; species Aneurinibacillus baijiui. The sequence goes on from NZ_JBFTXJ020000001.1 coordinate 136,924, forward strand.
TCAAGCGATGCTTCATATACTTTTAATTTTCCGTATACTGCTTCAAGCACCGGGTAAAAACCCTGTTCCGGGGCTGCAAGCGCAAGCAGTGCTCCGTGCAGATGGTCAGTCTCAACAGGATCTCCTTTTTCCATATCCCGCTGCATTGAGGATTTCATTTCTGGATGCAAAGACTCCATTGTTTTGATTGTGCGCTCCTCCGTGTCTTTATCAATAGGTGCTCCTGCATTGCGGGCGATGGCAACGACCTCATGCACCAAGCGCTCAAATACGGTGCGCGCAGCGGTGGTAGAAAGGATGGGGCCTATCGGAGCGTTAATGAGCGTCGTAATTCCGCTCATGCTTGCAATGAAAATATATTTCTGCCAAATATCGCGCTGAATATTCTCGCTGTGCTTCACTGCGAATTGTGCGCCTTCTAGGTGATGAAGCAATCTTTCTGTGCGCTTCGAGGTACCGCCCCCCCATTCGCCGAATACGATATCATGGCGCGGGCTTGTCTGGATAATGGTTCCTTCATGATCAAGCGTAGTCTCAATAAAGCATAGTCCACCTAGAATATGCGCCTCTCCAAAAGCATCTGTGAGCTGTGCATAATGATCATAACCGTTGAGAAGCGGCAGAATGATCGTATTTTCTCCCACATAAGGCGCAATATCGTGCAATGCCTGCGCAAGGTGATACGCTTTGATCGATAAGATAATGCAATCAAACGGCTCCGCGCGCTCTCCGCTGACAATCGTCTGTACGGGAGTATGGAAGTCGCCGTGCACACTCGTTATAGTCAGTCCTGCTTTTTCTAATTGCTTCTGTTTTGGTGGACGGACAAGAAACACTACTTCTTCGCCTTTTTGGATGAGGCGTCCGCCAAAGTAGCCGCCGATTGCTCCTGCTCCGACAAGTAAGAATCGCATATATACTCCTCTCCTGCTCTAACGCAAGTAAGCAGACAACCTGCTTCTGCATCAACATAGTCAATAAATCAGTGCTCTATATACTATGTTCGGAGGAGAGTTGCGTATTTCCTTTTTATGATCATGGTTTGGCGGCTGTGAAGTTATGTTCCGCTCTTTTGCCGCTGTTTCCATAGGGCCTGAGCGACGATGAGCACCACTGCCCATACAAGGGTAGCAAGAAGCGAGGTCGCAATCCAGGCTGGTGTGCCAAGTGCGTAATACATAAGTAGATGTGCGGCAAAGATCAGAAAAATCCAAATGAATAGATGCATTAAACGTAAACCTCCTTTATATACGATGTCCTTACTATTGTTTCCATGTTATCCTATAAAAAATCAAACGCCTGATTCACATAAGGAATCAGGCGTTATCTGCTGTATATTCTAGATGAGAATTATGCCGGAAATAAAACAGGCTCAAGATAATACAACACAACCGTAGCCACCCCGAGCAGAAGCCCCCAGATGGTCAAGCTAAATTGGCGTTGGTTGCCTTTTTCAGGCTGTGGAAGCAGCCCTAAAATAATCAAAATGAAAGACATCAGCGCAGTAATTGTTAAAAATAGCATTAAAACGTGTCCGGTCATGCTTGTACTCCTTTCACGCAAAATATTTTTACTATTTTCACTATACCGACCTTGTAGCTTGTCTGTCAAAAAAAGAATATATATTTATGAAAATTGGGGTAGAAATTCTGGCAATTGTGTACTACAATAATACTCAGAACATTTGATATTCATTATATTCTTTTATCCATATATGAATGAGCATTCACTCATTAATTTTAGAAGACGAGGAGGCTGCACGATGGAGAGAAGCATTAAGAAAGCCGCAGTGCTGGGCTCAGGTGTTATGGGAGCCGCAATTGCTGCACATCTGGCGAATGCAGGCATTCAGACGTATCTATTAGATATTGTGCCAAGCACACTGACAGAACAGGAAGAGAAAAAAGGATGGACGCTAGAGCATCCTGTTGTGCGTAATCGGATTGCGACAGAAGCAAAGGCGCGGCTCTTTAAAACAAAGCCGGCTCCGCTATTCTCCCAAAAAAATGCTGAGTGGATTATTCCCGGTAATCTAGACGATGATCTGGCACGCTTGCGTGAGGTAGACTGGATTGTCGAGGCGATTGTCGAAAACCTTGAAATAAAACAAAAGCTCTGGGAGAAGGTGGAGCAAAACTGGACGGAAGGCACCATCGTCAGCTCCAATACATCCGGTGTTTCGATCAATAAAATGATAGAAGGAAGAGGAGAGGCATTCCGCCGTCATTTTCTCGGTACGCACTTTTTTAACCCGCCGCGCTATATGAAGCTGCTTGAACTGATTCCAGGCAAGGATACAGATGAAAATGTAATCGCTTTTATGAAGCGTTTCGGAGAGCGGACACTTGGCAAGGGAGTCGTACTCGCTAAGGATACGCCGAATTTTATTGCCAATCGAATCGGAACGTACGGACTTTTGGTTACATTCGACGAGATGCAGAAGGCGGGCTTTGGTGCAGAGGAAGTGGATGCGATGACAGGAACTGTTATCGGTCGCCCCAAAAGCGCAACATTCCGCACGCTCGATATGGTGGGGCTCGATACGTTCGTTCATGTAGCCGCGAATGTGTATAGGAACGTTACCGATCAAGCTGAACAGTCCGCTTTTACTGTACCTGAGCTTCTGAATAAAATGGTTGAAAACGGCTGGCTAGGCGATAAATCCGGTCAAGGATTCTATCAGAAGAAGAAAACGGCAGCTGGCAGAGAGATACTTGTGCTCGATTTTCAGGAATGTACGTACACTCCAATCAAGAAGGTTAAAATCCCAGCGGTAGAGCAGGCGAAAGCGGCTGGTGGATTGAAAAAACGCCTGAAGGCGCTTGCCTACAGTCCGTCTAAAGAAGGGCAGTTTACCTGGAATGTATTGAAGAAAACCATGCTGTATTCGGCAGCGAAGCTTCCAGAAATCGCAGACGACATTGTAAGTGTGGATCAGGCGATGAAATGGGGATTCAACTGGGAGCTTGGACCGTTTGAGACATGGGATGCGCTCGGTGTAAGAGAAGCGGCAGAGAGGATGAAGAAGGAAGGCGAGACGATCCCGCAGTGGGTAGAGGATATGCTTGCGGCAGGCAAGACCTCCTTCTATGAGAAAGAAGGAAGTGGAACATACTACCACACCTTAACAGGGGAACGCGCACAGGAAGAACGCGCGCGTGAGTGGCTTACGCTTGCTGAATATAAGTCGAAGTCTGCACCGATTCTCTCTAATTCAGGTGCAAGCTTGATTGATATCGGTGATGGAGTAGCCTGCTTAGAATTTCATTCGCCAAATAATGCGATCGGCTTCGATATAGTCGATATGCTGTTCAAATCACTTGATGAAGTGGAGAAGAATTATCGCGGGCTTGTCATCGGCAATGAAGCAAAAAACTTCTGCGTTGGCGCTAACTTGATGATGATATTGATGGAGGCCCAGGATGACAATTGGGATGACATTAACTATCTCGTACACCGCTTCCAACAGGCTTCGCTTGCGCTCAAATATGCAAAAAAACCAGTTGTGGCAGCTCCGTTCGGTATGACGCTGGGCGGCGGTGCGGAAGTATGCTTGCCTACAGCGCGTATTCAGGCTTCGGCAGAGACATTCATGGGACTTGTTGAGGTGGGCGTTGGCGTCATTCCTGGCGGTGGCGGTACGAAAGAAGTGCTGTGGCGCGCAACAAAAGGCGCTGATGCCGTCGATTCGAAGGCAGACTTGGTACCTTTTGTTACGAAGGCGTTTGAAATGATTGCCATGGCAAAGGTATCGACCAGTGCAGAAGAGGCCAGAGATCTTGGTTTCCTGCGTCGGGGCGATGCGATTTCGATGAATCGCGACCATCTGCTCTATGATGCTAAGCAGGCGGTGCTCGGACTTGATATGGCAGGGTATGAACCGCCGCGGCCGGAGAAGATTCGCGTGGTAGGCGCTGACGGCAAAGCAGTATTGAAGCTTGGTGTCTATTCCATGCGCCAGGGCGGTTATATTAGCGACCATGATGTGAAAATCGCGAACAAGCTTGCTCATGTGCTCTCGGGCGGCGATGTAAACCGCAATACGTATGTGAGTGAGCAGTACTTGCTTGATCTCGAGCGTGAAGCGTTTCTAAGCCTGTGCGGCGAGCCGAAAAGCCAGGAGAGAATGCATCACATGCTAACGAAAGGAAAACCACTGCGCAATTAGAGAGGAGCGGAAGAGATGAGAGAAGCGGTCATTGTATCAGCTGTGCGAACAGCTGTAGGAAAAGCACCTAAAGGAACTTTGAAAAATACCCGTCCGGAAGATCTGGGCGCGGCGGTCATCAAAGAAGCGGTTCGCCGGGCTCCTGGACTAGAGCCGGAGATGATTGAAGATGTAGTTATTGGCTGCGCGATGCCGGAAGGTGAGCAGGGTCTTAATATGGCACGGATTATTTCGGTGTATGCTGGACTTCCGAATACGGTTCCGGCATTTACGATTAACCGTTTTTGTTCTTCCGGACTGCAATCCATTGCCATAGCAGCGGAGAAAATAATGTGCGGCTATGCCGATGTCGTGATTGCTGGCGGCGTAGAAAGCATGAGTTATGTGCCAATGACCGGCTATAAACCGGCACCCCATCCAGAAATCGTAGAGAAGTATCCGGAAATCTATATCGGGATGGGACACACAGCTGAAAACGTGGCTGAGCGTTTCAACGTGAGTCGGGAAGACCAGGATCAATTTGCGGTAGAGAGTCATCGAAAAGCGGCTGCAGCCATTCAGGAAGGCAAATTTAAAGACGAAATTGTCCCTCTTACAATAAAAGAAAGTTATCTGGACAGCAACGACAAGCTAAAGGTCCGAGAGTTTACGTTTGATACAGATGAAGGTGTTCGCCCGGATACGAGTATAGAAGGACTCGCCCGCCTAAAATCTCCGTTTCGCATCGGCGGCAGTGTAACGGCAGGCAATGCTTCGCAGACGAGCGATGGTGCGGCTGCGGTGGTTGTTATGTCGCGTGAGAAGGCGGAGGAGCTTGGATTAAAGCCGCTGGCGATTTTCCGTTCGTTTACCGTAGGCGGCGTAGACCCTGATATTATGGGAGTCGGGCCGATTGCAGCTATTCCGAAGGCATTGAAGCTTGCCGGGATTACGCAGGACCAAGTCGACTTGTTTGAGATTAACGAAGCCTTTGCATCCCAGGCACTTCACGTTGTTCGTCATCTAGGAATTGACCAGACCAAGGTCAATGTGAACGGCGGTGCCATTGCTCTTGGGCATCCACTCGGATGCTCAGGCACGAAGCTGACCGTATCACTTGTGCACGAAGCAGCCCGTCGCAAAGCCAAATACGGCGTTGTCTCTATGTGTATTGGCGGCGGCATGGGTGCTGCTGGTGTATTCGAATTCATAAATTAAACGTACACGATAAGGAGGAATTAACATGAGCGTACAAGATACAATGCCAAAAGGTGGCCAGTTTATTCTTGAGGAAGCTGATTTTAATTCTGTATTGACCCCGGAAGATTTTAATGAAGAACAACAAATGATTGCCCGTATGACCCGTGATTTTGTAGAGGGCGAAGTCGCCCCGAAGCGGGAAGAGATTGAGAAGCTTGACTATGAACTTACTGTGAAGTTACTTCGTCAGGCAGGTGAGCTTGGACTTTTGGGTGCAGATATCCCAGAAGCATACGGCGGTGCGGCACTCGATAAGATCAGTTCAAGTTTGATTGGAGAAAATATGATTCGCGGCGGATCATTCTCCTTAAGCCATGGTGCGCATGTTGGGATTGGAACGCTGCCGATTGCGATTTTTGGCAATCCGGAGCAAAAAGCTAAGTATCTGCCGGCCCTTGCCACAGGTGAAAAGATTGCAGCATATTGCTTGACGGAACCGTCTTCCGGTTCCGACGCGCTTGGTGCGAAGACGACGGCTGTGCTTAATGAAGCCGGTACACATTATGTGTTGAACGGAACGAAGCAATTCATTACAAATGCGGGTTTTGCAGACGTCTTTGTTGTCTATGCGAAGATTGACGGCGAGAAATTCTCCGCATTCATTGTAGAAAAAGAATTCCCGGGTGTCAGCACCGGGGCAGAAGAGAAAAAGATGGGTATCAAAGGTTCATCGACACGCCCGCTTATCTTAGACAATGCAGAAGTGCCGGTGGATAACCTGCTTGGTGAAATCGGGCAAGGACATAAAATTGCATTTAACATCCTAAATATTGGTCGCTACAAGCTTGGTGTCGGTGCGATTGGCGCTTCCAAATGGGCGCTTGAGCTGGCAGTAAAGTATGCCAAGGAGCGCAAGCAATTCAATACCCCGATTGCGAGCTTCCCGCTCATGCAAAACAAAATTGCGGATATGGCGATTCGCACATATGTTAATGAGACATTGACATATCGCACAGGTGGCTATTTAGAAGCAGCGACACAGCACTTGAATCTAGAAAACAATGTATTCAACGAGGCGGCCAAAGCAATTGAAGAGCATGCGATTGAATATTCGATTGTTAAAGTATTTGGTTCAGAAGCGCTGGATTTCGTTGCGGATGAAGGCGTGCAAATTCACGGCGGATATGGTTATATTTCCGAATATCCGATTGAGCAAATCTACCGTGATTCTCGTATCAATCGTATTTTTGAAGGGACAAATGAAGTAAACCGGTTGTTGATTCCAGGTACGCTCCTAAAGCGTGCGATGCAAGGGCGTCTGCCGCTGATGGCGAAGCTGCAAACGCTGCAAAAAGAGCTGGCCGGCTATATGCCGCCGATGGATCTCTCAGAGTCTGAAGGGTTACTTGAAGCGGAAAGCAAGATGCTTGCAGCAGCGAAAAAGCTATTCCTCATGGTAGGTGGAACAGCGGTGCAGAAGCATATGCAGAAGATCGAGCAGGAACAAGAACTTCTTGAAAACCTGTCCAATATGATGATTACGATATACGCTCTGGAATCAGCGCTGCTTCGCGCTAAGAAGACAGCGGACCGCAAAGGTGCAGCCGCAGCGAAGCTGCAGGTGGATATGACGCGTGCTTACTTCCAAGAAGTATGGTCTGATCTTGAGAAATGGGCAAAAGAAGTATTGGTGGCGACAAGCGAGGGTGATATGCTTCGTACACAGCTATCAATCGTGAAAAAGCTTGTGCGCATGCAGCCGATTAATACGATTGCCCTGAAGCGTGAGATTGCACAGCGTATTTTTGAAGCTGAACAGTATACAGTAGCTGCAAAGTAATAAAGAAGGGCGGGACGGCGAGGGAAGCGCCCGCCCGCCTCTCCTCTTTTTCTGCTAGACGATAATGGCAAGGGATGAAAAAAAGAGAGGTGATGAGCACATGACATTAATTGAAAATATTAAGCGGGGAGCACGTGAGTATCCGGAGCGAATTGCATATATTTTTCAGGATATGCAGGTGACATACGGCGAGTTATATCAGCAGGCCAAAAGTACGGCGGCCTATCTATCCGCCAAAGGAATTGGAAAGGGAGACTATGTCGCGCTGCTGTTGGGCAATTCGCCGCATTTTGTTATCTCCTATTATGGTGTGCTGTTGAGCGGAGCTGCAGTCGTGCCGATCAATCCGATTTACACGCCTAAGGAGATCATGTACATCCTCCACAACAGCCGCGCACAGTTGGCTATTGCAGCTGCCCCTCTTCTGCCTGTATTCGAAGGCATAAAGCAGCAGCTGGCGGATCTGCGCGAAGTTGTGCTGGTGGGCGGAGATGGTGAGCATACGTGGGTGACGCCATTTGATAAATTGATAGCGCATTCAAGCCAAGGCTGGCAGGGACCTAAATTACAGGGGGATGATCTGGCCGTTATCTTGTATACGTCAGGTACAACCGGACAGCCGAAAGGCGCTATGCTTACTCAGCGCAATATGGCTTCAAATGCGGATGCTATTGCTGAGTATTTGTGCGTAGCAGGCGAGGATATATTTGTAACCGTGCTGCCTATGTTTCACGTCTTCTGCATGACAGTATGTATGAATGCGCCCATCGCGATCGGAGCGACCATGCTCATCCTGCCGAAGTTTAGTCCAACTGATGTTGTAGAAGCAATCAAAACGCACCAGGCAACCGTATTTGCCGGAGTGCCAACGATGTACAACTTCATTATGCAGACACCTGACGTCTCAGTAGAGGCATTGGCCTCTCTGCGCATTTGCATATCTGGTGGAGCTTCATTGCCAGTGGCACTGCTGCATAATTTCGAGAAAAAATTCGGAAAGGTAATTTCCGAAGGATATGGACTATCAGAAGCGGCTCCGGTGACCGCCTTCAACCCGGTTCAGGGCGTTCGTAAGCCAGGCTCTATTGGTGTAAATATCCCAGGTGTGGAAAATAAGATCGTGGATGCAGAGGGTGAGGAACTTGCGCGTGGACAAGTTGGCGAGCTGATTGTACGAGGTCCCAACGTAATGAAAGGATACTTAAATATGCCTGAGGAGACGTCCCGTACTCTGCAGGATGGTTGGCTGTATACTGGCGATATGGGATATATGGATGAGGATGGCTATATTTTTATTGTGGACCGGAAAAAGGATATGATTATCGTCGGAGGCTACAATGTATATCCGCGCGAAGTGGAGGAAGTGCTGTACGAGCACCCGCAAATCATCGAAGCAGCCGTAATCGGCGTGCCGGATGAGAATGTTGGTGAAGCGGTACAGGCCTATGTAGTAAGCCGCGATCCATCATTGACAGCGGAAGAGCTAATCGCTTATTGTCAAAGCGGGCTGGCTAAATATAAGGTGCCGAGCAAGATTATTTTCATCGAGGAGTTGCCCAAAAACACAACAGGAAAGATTCTGCGGCGGGCATTACGCGATATAGTCTTGAAATAAATAAGGGGCGGCCTCCGTATCAGAACGGAGCCGCCTCTTATTTATTTAGTATGATGCCTTAAAGTTTCCCGAAATTCTCGATGATCTCTGCTGCATGTTCGTATTTATCCTGCGTGAAGTGCTTCTTAGCCCAGTCCATAAGCTCATGGCGTCCGTTCAGTACGTACGTATCTTCGCCCCACTCTGTGGAAATCTCGCGTACGATAATACGAACGCCTTCCATTTCAGCCGTAATCATATTCCATTTGTCTTCTTTGTAGATAGTGTGTATTTTTGCCATAATATTGTCATCCTTCCTCCGGCGACCTTTTTTGCTTCTTTAGTGTAGCGATTGACGAGCCAAATTGCAACTGCTACGCTATTGTCATACAAAATCTGCAGATAAAGGTGAAGAAACTTGGTAACTAAAGTACAGATGCGCCGCATTCTTGATACATTCGAAGATATGTTTCCGGATGCCCATTGCGAATTGACGCATGCGAATCCTTTTGAGCTGACGATTGCTGTATTGCTATCAGCTCAATGTACGGATGCGCTCGTTAATAAAGTGACGCCCAAATTATTTGAGAAGTACAAGACACCCGAGGACTATATAGCCGTCCCGCTTGAAGAACTTGAACAGGATATCCGCAGCATTGGCCTGTACCGAAACAAAGCGAAAAATATACAAAAGTTAGCCCGTATGCTGATTGAAGAGTATGGGGGAGAAGTACCGAGGGAGCACAGCGAGCTTGTCAAACTGCCCGGCGTCGGACGTAAAACGGCCAATGTGGTTGTCTCCACGGCGTTCGGTGCGCCTGCCATTGCGGTGGATACCCATGTGGAGCGCGTGTCTAAGCGCTTGGGTATTGCGCGGTGGAAAGACAATCCGCTCCAAGTAGAAGAAGCTCTAATGAAGAAAGTGCCGCGTGAGGAGTGGGCGATTACACACCATCGGATGATTTTCTTTGGGCGGTATCATTGTAAAGCTGTCAATCCGCAGTGTGAAGTGTGTCCATTGCTTGATATGTGCCGTGAAGGTAAGAAAAGAATGAAAGCGAAATAGTAAAAAAATATTGTCAATTATACGATAGTATTGTATGATAATACTATCACTCGGTAGAAGCTTACCCTTCTGCTTTCAGTGATATGAACTATAAGACTCTGTAAAACAACTGAGGCATCGACTGCACTCCAGGATAGCCAACTGGAGAAGAGAAAGCGATACCGGCCAGTTATATCTTAGCTTACATTTGTTTGCTGACGATATATCTGGCCTTTTTATATTTTATCGAATACAACAAGAAGGGAGAGGTGACAAATGGAATGGACAGATGTATGTATTTCCTGCGGTAGAGACTTGGCATCTTGGGAGAAGAATCGGGCAGAGTGCTTGGATTGTCGAGATGTAGCTTGTGAGACATATAGTGACGATAGCAGCGATACGGTGGAGGATTATGCATCATAATCGGTGTAGGAAGAAAGCGGACGGCAAATAGGCTGTCCGCTTTCTTTGTGTGAAGAATCATGTTTAACTTCGTAGCACATTGGATAAGTATGATAAAGTGAAAGGGAGGAATTCTTTTCCCTGAATGCGAAATGATAGGAAAAGAATTATGCATACAGCTTCATCCCATTTTGAAAGGAGGAAGCGGTATTAGACCGCGCCGCTTATGGAGAACACTTCGCAAAAGACACTTCCGAAACGCTCGGAGGTTAAACCAGAATTCAAATGGAAATTGGAAAGTATCTTCCCATCCGATGCTGCTTGGGAGGAAGAATATAAAAAAGTGCAGGAACTGATCAACAAAATAGGAACCTATAAAGGCAAGTTGAGTGAGTCTCCTGCTGTACTCGCAGAATGCATGAAGACGTATGAAGAATTGGGGCTTGCTATGGAACGGGTGTATGTATATGCCCGCATGCGCCGGGATGAAGATAATACGAATACGACCTATCAAGCGCTGACAGATCGTGCAGGATCACTTAATATTCGCGTTGCAAGCGCGCTCGCTTATATGGTGCCTGAGATTCTTGCCATGCCGAACGAGCAGCTTGATCAATATATTGCCGCAGAAACGCTGGCACCTTACCGTTTCTATCTCACTGAGATCAAACGCCAAAAGGAGCATGTGCTTAGTGAGCGTGAGGAGCAGATCATTGCACAGGCCGGAGAGCTTGCTCAGGCACCGCAAACGATTTTTGGAATGTTGAATAATGCTGATATGGTCTTTCCAACTATTACAAATGAAGACGGGGAAGACGTGCAGCTTACGCATGGACGATATATTCAATTTATGGAGAGTCCGGACCGCCGTGTGCGCAAGGAAGCGTTCAAGGCGATGTACGATGCGTATGGCAAACAAAAAAATACCATCGCCGCTACGCTGAATGCCAGCGTCAAGAAGGACGTATTCTATGCTCGTATCCGCAAGTACTCGTCTGCTTTGGCCGCTGCACTTGATAATGATAACATCTCCTTAGATGTCTATACGAATCTTATTCAAGCGGTACGTGACAACCTTCCGGCGATGCATCGATATGTATCACTGCGCAAAAAGCTATTAGGCGTGGATGAATTGCATATGTATGATCTGTATGTACCAATGGTCAAGGAAGTGAAGATGGACATTCCGTATGACAAAGCAGTAGAGCTTGTACAAAAAGGGCTTGCTCCTCTTGGTGGAGAGTACGGTGATGTGCTCAAGGAATCCTTTACATCGAACTGGATTGATGTGTATGAGAACGAAGGGAAAACGAGCGGCGCGTATTCGTGGGGCGCATACGGTACCCATCCATTCGTGCTGATGAACTACCAGAATAACGTTAATAATTTATTTACGCTTGCACACGAGATGGGACACGCGCTGCACAGCTACTACAGCGATAAACACCAGCCATATCTTGATGCCCAATACAAAATTTTTGTAGCTGAAGTGGCATCCACACTCAATGAGTCGCTGCTGATGGATTATATGCTTAAAACCACAGAGGACCCGCGGCAGAAGATGTATTTGCTTAACCATTACTTAGAGCAATTTCGCGGTACAATATATCGTCAGACGATGTTTGCTGAGTTCGAGAAGCTCATCCATGAAAAGGTAGAGGCGGGTGAGCCGCTGACGCCGGAGGCTCTGTGCAGTCTCTATTACGAGCTGAATATAGATTATTATGGACAGGATATGGTTATTGATGAGGATATCAAAATGGAATGGGCGCGTATTCCTCATTTCTATAATGAGTTCTATGTCTATCAGTATGCGACCGGATTCTCAGCCGCTACAGCGCTTTCCCAGCAGATTCTGACAGAAGGAGAGGTGGCTGTCGAGCGGTACCTGACGTTTCTTAAGAGCGGCGGTTCGGATTATCCGATTGACCTGTTGCGCAAAGCAGGTGTGGATATGGCGTCTCCTGCTCCTGTGGTTGAAGCGCTGCAGGTATTTTCCCGTCTGCTTGATGAGCTTGAAGAGCTTGCAAAACAAGTATAAGCAGCCCGGTAGAAGAATGGTTGCGTGATAAAACATCCCCTAGCATGGGGATGTTTTTTTTATATGGCATACGTATGAAAAGCACAACAGCTCACTTACTTTTGCGCAAAGAGTCAGAGCGTTGTTTTGCTAGGAATATGTAACGGAGAAAAATAGTGCTATTGTCGGAAAACAATTTGGCGTATTTTGCGTCTATACTAGAGATTGGGTTGTCCAAAGCTTTATGCGCAATAGGTTCAGATCGGAGAGGAGATGTGTCACTGGCAACTTAGAGAAAGCAAGGGAGCGAGGAAGACAATGAGAAAAAGAGGATTACTGCTTTGGGCATTCATATTCATGCTAGCTTGGGTGGTGCCTACAGCAGTGCAGGCGGCGCCAGCCATGTCCATCGCGGTCAATGGCAAGGTGGTCAAGCCTGATGTTCCACCGCAGTTGATTAACAACCGTACGATGGTTCCAATTTCTTTTGTTGGAGAAGCGTACGGCGCTGAGGTGAAGTGGGAGAATGCAACACGAACGGTGATGATCAATGATCGTGCCGGAAAAGTAATCACCATGAAGCCAGGCAATAAAACCGCTCAGGTAAACGGAAAAGCAATAACAATGGACGTGGCACCAAAGATTATCAAAGATCGGACGTTCGTACCGCTACGCTACGTGGGAGAATGGTTACATGCTACGGTTGGCTGGGACGCTGCAGCCAACATTGTTACCGTCAACAAGAAGAAAAGCATCACGGTAAACGGAAGAGCGCTTACACAAGCACAGGTATATCAACTGCCGTATGGTCAATTCGTTAGAATAAACGATGTAGCAAAGCCGCTTGGCTATACTGTTAAGACATGGGCAGGGAAAGTGATTCTCGAGCAAGGAGCAGAGAAATATACCATCGCTCAAGCCGCTGCTAATCAAGCGAACGGCTACCGTACATTTGATGGACACTTTGCTGTTACTCCAGAGTTTCTTTCACAAGTTATTGGAGCTAAAGCCGATTGGAACCAGGACAAAACTGCATGCGCATTGGACAAGCTGCAGTACATTACAGGCATTTCCCAAACGGATGACAATAGTATCAGCATCGCATCGCAAGGCAAAATGTCGTACAGTCATTTCACATTGAGCAATCCGTCACGTATCGTGATTGATTTCAACCATGCACGTGTGCAAGAAGGATTGAAGGAATTGACTGGCGCTGCTGATGTGAAAAGTGTTCGCTATAGTCAATACAGCACATCACCTGACCGGGTACGTGTGGTAATTGAGCTTACCGCTGCACGTGCATACAGCGTTACAGCAAGCGAAGGTGTAACGAAGATTGTGCTAAAAGAAGCGCCGCCGACACCGGCGCCAACTCCGATACCACCGCCTGCTCCGGCACCAAATCCAGGCACCAAGCCGTTTGTGATTGTGCTTGACCCTGGTCATGGCGGCAGTGACTCAGGTGCGGTTGGCACAGCAGGAAATTATGAGAAGAATCTCGTTCTCTCCATTGCGAAGACGACGGAATCGATCCTGAAGCAGAATAAGAATTTCAAAGTCATCATGACGCGCTCGGGCGATACATATCCGACGCTTCCTGGTCGTACGACGCTGGCGAACAATGCAAAAGCGGACGTATTCTTATCCTTCCATGCCAATGCGGCTTCAGCGAGCGCGAACGGAACGGAGACGTATTACAATACCGCGCAGAGTAAGGCTTTTGCATCCATTGTGCATAAACATCTTATCGAAGCGACGGGGTTTAAGAACCGTGGTCTGCGTACAGCTAACTTCTACGTAGTTAAGAATACGAAGATGCCATCTGCACTCATAGAGGTAGGCTTCTTAACGAATGCAGCCGAGAATAAGAAAATGCTTGACCGTGCCTTTCAGAAGCGGGTCGGTGAGGCGATGGCAGCTGCCATCATCGAGTATTACAACAAGCAAAAATAAGTACTATACAAAAAGAAGGGTTCATCCGAAAATATCTGCAAAAGATATAGAGGAAGGACCTTTCTTTTTTTCCTGTAATTATCTAATATGAAAAAGACAACAAGGTGGAAGGAGAAATGTGAAGAAATGGTGTGGCAGAAAATTCGCCCTTTTTTATTTATTACAGCTGGCAGCTTTCTTTACTCGATCGCGGTGAACCTGTTTTTTGTGACGAATCAGCTCGCACAGGGTGGTATTACCGGGATTTCTTTATTGCTGCATTACATATTTGACACGCCCGTTGGTCTGTTGATCATTCTGATGAACATTCCCATTTTCATTTTGGGGTATTATGTGCTCGGGCGGGGCTTTCTTATGCGCAGCGCTTACGGAATGCTGGCCGCCTCGATCTTTATTGATCTGACGTCCGCGCTGCAGGTTCCGAAGCTTGAGAATATCATTCTCGCGCCCCTGTATGGCGGAATCGTTGCCGGGGTGGGACTTGGTTTGATCTTTCGGGTAGGTGGCACGTCAGGTGGAGGAGACATTATTGCCCGTGTGCTGCAGCAGAAGTTCCGGCGCATCGATTTAGGGAAGTTCCTATTTGGGATTGACTTTACGATTATTGCCATTTCAGGACTTGTCGTTGGTGTTGAGAAAGCTATGCTGACAGTGGTAGCGGTCTATGTAAGCGCCCGAGTGGTTGATCTGCTGCTCTCAGGTCTTCAGAAGCAGCGGAGTGTCATCATTATCTCCAGCAAGCCGGATGAGTTAACAAAGGTCATCCACCAACGCCTTGTACGTGGCGTAACCCTGCTGCATTCAATGGGCGGATATTCGCGCAAGGAAGGGGAAGTCCTTCTTGTGGTAGTACAGTTGTATGAGATGGATAAACTGCGCCGGCTAGTCGAAGAAACGGACCCCCGTGCCTTCATTCTTGCGCTTGAAGCAAAAGAGGTGCAGGGAGAGGGATTCAGCTTCCCATCTCCGGCACGCAGCCATCTGGAATCAGACAAATAATCAGCAGTAGAAAGTAAAACGGAGCCCAATAAATCAGGCTCCGTTTTATTTTATGCTGGCTATAATGGCTTGTCCGTCGGCTGCTTCGAAATGGGCTGTGTTTCAATTGGAGGATTATTGGGTATTATTTCCGCAGTTGGTAACGTGAGTCGGCGCACAAACGGAATGTGCGGCAGTACCTTGTAAGCTATTGCCATGACCGGAATTCGCATCGTAATTTTGCCTGCAATAATGCCGATGATTGCTCCAACCACCACATCCAGCGGGTAGTGAACTCCCACATAAATCCTTGAATATGACATGATAATGGCACAAGGCAGCGCCCAGCGAATCGATTTAGGGAATAATCGATACAGTATATACATAGAAACAAAAGAGGACACCGCGTGCCCCGATGGGAACGAGGACGAAATCGGCATGTGTGTCAGATGAATGACATGCTCTTCTACAGCCGCAGGTCTCGGTCTCATAATGGTGAATTTTAGTGCATATTCAATCACTCCGCCAATGCCAATCGCCGTAAATAGCGTGGCGGCAGGTCGAAGTCCGCCCACACGACGCCGAGCCATAAGGAGGACAAAAACGACAAAAAACCAAAAAAATCCTTTATCGCTAATGGCAGAGGCGAAAATCATAAACCAATCGAGAGAGGGGGTGTTTAACCGCACGTTCAACCAGTAGAAGAGTTGTTGGTCAAAGGAAAGGATTGTTTCCATACGCACCACCTATATTTATATATTAAATGTGAAACAAAATAAGGGCTTGAGCCGTATTTATGATGGTAGCTATTTTATATGATGTGCAATATAGATGCAAGTGATAGAATAACTTTCTTGTATTTACTTTAAAATGAGTTAAGATATAGAATGGTAGACCATTCATACACATAAACATAGAAACGTATGAGAGAAAGGGAGACGAATCGTGTTATTTCCTACCTCAAAACGGATGGAGCAATTAAACCGAAGTAAAATGTCTACAACCACGGTAGCCTCTTCTTTACTTTTGCCGCGTAATCAATCGAAACGATGGGCGCGCGGTATGGTGTGGGGATTATGGATTGCGTGTCTAATTATTGTGCTTGCGTTAGGCTGGTTTTATTTCACTTCACAAGGAACGAAGCTGCGCTGGGTTGTTGCAGAAGCGGTATATACATCGAAACAAACAAAATATACCTGGCTATTTGTCGGAACAGACGGCGTAGAAACAATTAAAGAGAACTTCCGCAAGCAAGGGGAAGCAAATCATCTGACAAAACAAAACATGAGTCTGGTAAAAGTGCCTCCGCCAAGTCCAGAGTACGCCTCGCCATCCTCGCTCATCCATGTAGAAGATATTCGGGGTGAAACGTATGTGGGTAAAATTATGTATGTAAAAGACCCGCGGCTTGTCCGCGTGGTGGCAAGCCACAGCCCGGGGGGCGAGAAAGTAAGTAACATGGCTGCGCGTACAAATGCGCTGGCGGCTATTAATGGCGGCGGCTTCTTTCTCACCGATCCGACAGAACAGATGACAGGACCGGAATTTGAAGGTGTAGAGCGAATTATGCACCCGCTGGGTATTATTATTAGTGAAGGCAAGCTGGTAAGCGGCGATGCCAAAGTCCAGCATGACATTGTTGGACTGACAAAGGACGGGTTGCTGGTGAGCGGCCGATATACGTACGAACAAATGCAGAAGCTGGGCATCCAAGAAGCCGTTAGCTTTCTCCCGCGGCTTGTCGTCAATGGCAAGCCTATGATTACAGAAGGCGACGGGGGATGGGGTGTTGCACCCCGCACGGCCATTGCGCAGCAGAAGGATGGCACGCTCATGTTCCTTGTTATCGACGGTCGGGCAATACGCAGCTTTGGCGCGACGCTTAAAGATGTACAGAATGAACTGCTGAAGCGTGGGGCTGTAAATGCAGTAAATCTGGATGGTGGTTCTTCGTCAAGCATGTACTACCGCGGCAAAATTATTACAACACCATCTGGCATGGTTGGTGAGAAGCCGATGCCGAATGCGTTTGTTGTATATAATCCGACCAATGCGCAGGGTGGATATGTATACGAACAGAGTCAAAAAGCACCACGTTCATAAAAGGCGAAGAGGATAAGGCTCCTCTTCGTTTTTTTGCATGCGCACAAAATACGACCAGGTTAAGTTCTCTCTGTTATACTGACAAAAGGAGAGGGTCTATGCTAACTCTTTGTTTTTATTTGGAATTTTTTGTTTTATAATAAAATATCAAATGTTTATGGCAGGAGGTTTTGGCACGTTGAGAATTGCGAACGTTTTTGAACACCAAGAAACACTAGCTGTGTTGAATGCAGTGGGAGAAAATCTTTTAGTGGCAGATAAAACGTTTACGATTGTCTGGATGAATGAGGCGGCTAAGGGACTGATGAAGGTAGTTGGAGAGCATGTAGGCATTAGCGATCCGGATGGCTTCATCGGACAGAACGTTACCCGCTTTCATAGCGAGCGGGTACAGGAAATTCTTAAGAAGGGGCCATTTCCACATCGCGCTGATATTATGCTGTTTGAGCGGTACGCAGCCAGCATTGTTGTCGATGTTCACAGAAGTAATAAAGGTGAGATAAAGGGCTATATCCTGACGTGGAAAGACGTAACGAGTTACGAAGAAGAACGAAAGGCCGAACAGAGAAGGATGGAGGAGTTGTATACGCCAGTTATTGAGACAGCCAATCGGGTGTCGCTTCTGATTCCGCTGACAGGCTCGCTGGATCGCTATCGTGTGGAGAAGATGACGGAAAAGGTGCTCAGAGAGGCAGGCAAGCGAAACAGCCGCTTCGTCATTCTTGATTTTACCGGTATTAGCCATGTTGCAGGTGATAATCTGGATATTCAACTTGATAAGCTAACCCGGGCATTGCGCCTGATGGGCGTAGAGACGCTGTATGTCGGTTTTCCAATTGCAATCGTACAGAGCTTTGTACGCAACGGTCTTGAGATTACGGCACGTTCATTTCCATCTTTTAAAGAAGGCATCCAATATGTGTGGAAGAAATGCGGCTATCAACTACAAAAAATAACGAAGGTGTAGCAAATGAAAATAGGGGAAGAAGACAGAGAGAAGACAGCGGGCATTGCGTATACGGTACTCGCTTATGCGGTATGGGGGCTGCTCCCGCTCTATTGGAAGTATCTTGATCGTGTGTCTGCATTTGAAATTTTGGCGCATCGCATTTTTTGGTCCTTTATATTTGTTATGATGCTGCTTCTGCTGTACCGTCGCTGGCAGCCGTTTAAGGAAGCGCTATGCAACATAAAAATTGCGCTGCCTGCCTTTTTGGCTTCGCTCTTGATTAGTGCCAACTGGTTTATTTACATATGGGCGGTAAACAATGGGCATGTAATTGAATCAAGTCTTGGGTATTACATTAATCCACTTCTGAGCGTAGCGTTAGGCGTACTTGTGCTTAAGGAGAGGCTCACAAGATGGCAGGCGCTGGCATTGGGGCTGGCCAGCATCGGTGTGGTTATACTAATAGTACAATACGGCAAAGTGCCATGGATCGCCTTTTCCCTGGCTGTAACATTTGGGTTGTATGGCTTGGTTAAGAAACGGGCGCAGACCGAAGCGATGGTTGGGCTGGCTCTAGAAACGTTTTTTGTGGCTCCGCTCGCTTGTAGTTATATTGTGTTTATGGAATCAAAAGGGGTCGGAGCGATCAGCTCTGTATCTGCGCTTGAGATCACATTGCTTATGGGTGCGGGCATTGTAACGGCATTCCCGCTGCTCTGGTTTGCCAAAGGAGCACGAACTGTACCGCTTTCGACCATTGGCTTTATTCAATACCTCTCTCCCACCATTACGCTGGTGATCGGTGTATTTATCTTTAAAGAAACATTTACCTCCGTTCATACGATTAGCTTCGCATTCATTTGGTGTGCGCTTCTGCTATATTCACTATCGTATACAAATATAGGCCACCAATTATCTCAGCAGCAGGACAAAGTATAAGGATGAGTCAAAATAAAACAACAAGGCGTTTTTGTCCATAATCATGACAAAACGCTTTTTTCGTCTATGGATAGTATGTTTATGGAATAGAGTAAAGGAGGAATATGACATGCTGTGTAATCCGCTTGTGTCTCGTATCAGACTTCCATCGTCCATTCCAGATATAAGCATATACCATATCATGTATCGATCCGGTGATGAAATAGTAGCTGGATATTTGGCGCGGCCCATCGCACAAGGAAAGCATCCCGGACTCGTCTATTGCAGGGGAGGCATTCACCGTGTCGGCATGGTACAGCTCTCCTGGATTGAACACATGGCGGCATGCGGGTTTGTTGTGTGCGCCCCGTCCTACCGCGGAAACGAAGGGGGAGAGGGACAGGATGAGTTTGGCGGGGTGGACCGGCAGGATGTATATGATGCACTGCAGGTTCTATCTGTGCTGCCTTATGTTGAAGCGGAGCGGATGGGTGCAGTCGGATTTTCACGCGGTGCGGTTGGTGCTTTTCTGGCCGCTGCTGAGACCAAGCGTATCCGTGCACTCGTTTCGTGGGGAGGCGTTGTGGATTTGCATCTTACGTATGAGGAGCGGGAGGATTTGCGGCGTATGCTTAAGCGGGTAATTGGACATCCGGTCAAAGATGCTCATGCCTACATGGAGCGCTCCGCACTGTATCGCGCTGAAGAAATTACGTGTCCTGTATTGTTCATTCAAGGGGGAGAAGACGATCAAGTAAGCCCGCGCCATGCGGCCTATATGGGTGCACGGCTGGAGCAGCTTGGCAGGCCCTATGCTGCTTGGCACTATCATGAATACGGGCATCACTTCCCTGAAGCCGCCCATTACAGCACGCTAAGTGACGCGTGCGCGTGGCTGAAAGACAGAATGTAGGAGAGGGGAGACGTCGTGCGGATTTTTCAGCGATTATGGTGGTTTTTTGCGGCACATAAAAAGAAGTATATTGTAGGCATTTTTTTGCTTATCGTATGTGATGTGCTCGTCCTTGTTCCGCCTTGGCTTGTAGGGGAGTTGATTAACAGGATGCGCGTTGGAGAAGTAAGCGTCGGTGGACTTGGCTTACGTGTCGGATTGATTGCTATATTAGCTTTTGTACTGTATGGTCTGCGCTATGCATGGCGGTATTATTTATTCGGCGCCTCTCTTCTGTTAGAACAAACGCTGCGCAGACGTTTATTCGGCCATTTGACCCGAATGAACCCGACTTTTTATGATCGGCGGAGGACAGGTGATTTGATGGCGCTTGCCACCAATGACATTGTAGCTATTGAGGCAACATCAAGCATGGGTATTCTTACGCTGGTCGACTCCCTTGCGATGACGCTGATTGCACTTACTGCGATGATTACGCTCATCAGTTGGAAGCTTACGCTGGCCGCACTGCTGCCGCTGCCGCTGCTCGCTTGGGCGACGGGGTATTATGGGGAGCTTTTGCACAAGCGCTTCTTCGCTGCACAGACGTCCTTTGGCAGGCTTAATGACCATGTACAGGAATCCGTATCCGGTATTCGCATACTGCGGGCATATGTCCAGGAACAGGCGGACATCGCTTCCTTTGCAGCGGCCGCCGATGATGTAATGGACAAAAACATTCGTGTGGCGCGGATTGATGCGCTGTTTGAGCCAACGATTGTATTTTTGATCGGCGTAAGCTTTCTAATCGGTATTGGATATGGAACGACTCTGGTTTTTGATAGTGAAGTAACGCTTGGTGAGCTTGTTGCATTTAATTTATATCTTGGCTTGCTTATTTGGCCGATGTTGGCGCTTGGGTGGCTCATGAACATCGTACAGCGGGGCAGCGCATCTTGGGATCGATTGAGCGATGTGCTAGAAGAGCAGCCTGTTATTGTCGACGGCGTGGAGGTGGAGCAGCAAGCCCATGTCTCATCTGCCCTGGCGATAGAGGACTTGACCTTTTGCTACCCCTGTGCGGAGCAGCCCGTTCTGCGCCATGTCTCGCTTGTCGTACAGCCGGGTTGGACGATTGGTATTGTAGGGCGGACAGGGAGCGGGAAGACGACACTGATGAAGCTGTGGATGCATTTCTATTCTGTCCCGGAACATGCTGTATATGTAGGTGGGCGTCCGGTAGAAGAGTGGAATACGGCAGCCCTCCGCTCGCAGTTCGGGTATGTTCCGCAGGATCACTTTTTATTTTCGCGCACGATCCGTGAGAATATCGCTTTCGGACAAAATGATGCCTCGGATGAACGCATCGCAGCGGCGATTTTGCATGCGGGGCTTGCTCCTGACGTCCATCGTCTGCCGCAGGGGCTTGCTCCTGACGTCCATCGTCTGCCGCAGGGGCTTGCGACAATCGTTGGAGAACGAGGCATTACACTATCAGGGGGACAGAAGCAGCGTATTGGCATTGCACGGGCGCTGCTTACAGAACCCGAGATTCTGCTGCTTGATGATTCGCTTTCGGCTGTGGATGCACGTACCGAAGAGATGATTCTTACACATTTGCGCAGAGAGCGGGGGGGCAGGACGACTGTTATCGCTGCACACCGCATGTCGGCAGTTATGCATGCGGACCGAATTTATGTGTTAGATGCAGGACATGTGATTGAACAGGGGACGCATGATGAACTGCTAACACGGGATGGATGGTATGCCGAGCAGTTTTACCGCCAGCAGGCGCAGGCAGCACTCGATGAGGAGGAGAAGAGATGAGAGGGCCTAAGACGACGCTTGGCAGACTGCTTGCCTATACGATTCCGCATCGTCTATCCATTACTCTTGCGCTGCTTGTGCTAATCATTGCTACGGCGGCTGAGCTTGCAGGGCCATTCATAGCAAAGCAAGCGATTGATGCCCATATTCTTGGTATCGAAAAGCCATGGTGTGTCTATGCGCCACAGGCAGCTCCAAAGGAAGTGCCGCATGTGATGCATCGGGGCAGTATATGGATTCGAGAAGAGTGGCTTACACAGGCAGGGCAGGCGTCCTTTATTCCGCAGGGCGCACGAGGACGAATTCTTGAAGTGGATCGTGCATATTACATGCTATCCGATGTGAGTTTGCTTGATGGAGAGCGGAGTATAGAGAAGCAGGGAGAGCGGTTCGTGCTTACTATAACGCTTGGTTTGAAAAAAGCCTCCTATCCTGTCGAACGCCTGACACGCGAAGAGGTAAAGGCTTTTTATGCTCCTGAGATCCCTCCGCTGCTCCGATTGGTTTTGTTATATATTGGTCTTTTACTGCTTGCAGGAGCATTTCAGTACATTCAGGCGCTTTCCTTGCAAAGCACGGCACATAGGATGATACGGCAGCTGCGTGTCGATGTATTCTCTCGGCTGCAAAGCCTCCCTATTTCTTATTTTGATCGAACACCGACCGGGCAGATCATTTCCCGGGTAACGAACGATACAGAGGCGGTACGGGAACTGTTTGTTAGCGTCATGGCAATCTTTGTCCAGAATATCGTTTATATGATAGGAATTCTTATCGCTTTATTTATTCTACAGCCTAAGCTTGCCCTGCTTTGTATTTGTCTGCTGCCGCTGCTGGCGCTGATTATTGCCGTATTTCGACGGTACAGCTCACTTGCATACAGTGAGATTCGTCTGCGGTTAAGTGAAATGAACGGCATGATTAATGAGATGATTCAAGGGATGAGCATTGTGCAGGCATTTCGGCGTGAGCGAGCAGTGCAGGAAGAGTTCGAGGTCGTGAACCAAAAATATTTTACGGCTCGTTTTCGTCAGGTAAAGCTCGATGGTTTGCTGCTGCGGCCAGCCGTAGATGTGATCAGCAACCTAATGCTGGCTCTGGTCATTTGGTACTTTGGCAGCCAGTCCATGCGAAGTGCCATCTCGTTTGGTGTGCTGTATGCATATGTGGACTACTTGAGTCGGTTTTTTGAGCCAATTAATACAATTATGCAGCGTCTGTCGACAATGCAGCAGTCACTTACGTCGGCAGGGCGGGTGTTTGAAGTCGTAGACGAACCACAAGCGGCACACCATAGACATACGGAACAAGAAGCGCTGCCTCGCCTTCGTGGAGAGGTTCGGTTTGATGATGTATCGTTCGCTTATCAGAAAGGGCATACGGTGCTTCACCACATTTCATTTTGTATTCGACCCGGACAGACCGTGGGCATTGTGGGCCATACTGGCTCAGGCAAAAGTTCCTTAATGAATTTGCTGCTGGCCTTCTATGCACCAAGCGAGGGTACGATTTATATTGACGGCCATCGTATGGAAGACTATCCAGTACAGGATTTGCGCAGACAGATGGCGCTTGTCATGCAAGATCCTTTTCTTTTTACGGGAGATGTTGCATTTAATATCCGTCTGCATGAATCAGCAACCATTGCCGATGAGAGTATGCGGGCTGCTGCCGCATCGGTTCAGGCGGCTCCGTTTATTTCGCGTTTGGCACATGGATACGAGGAGCAGGTACTAGAGCGCGGCGGGAATTTCTCAAGCGGCGAGCGTCAGCTTCTTTCCTTTGCCCGTGCGATGGCATTTGATCCCGCTATTCTTATTCTCGATGAAGCGACAGCGAATATTGATAGCGAGACAGAAGCGAGGATTCAGCAGGGGCTACGTGCGCTCTCTCACGGACGCACAACCTTCATTATTGCTCACCGGCTATCTACCATTCAAGAAGCGGACGTCATCCTTGTGCTGCATCAGGGAAGGATTGTAGAGCGGGGGACGCATGGAGAGCTGCTGGAGCGAAGGGGACGCTATTATGTCATGCACCAACTGCAGCAGGGGAAAAAAGTGAAAAATGGATAAAGTAGAAAAAATAAGATTATATACTGCTATGTGTAATAATCTATAAATCTGGGTAAATACTAATCATACCACGATAGAATTTACAACAGTTGAAAAGGAGGACAAACACATGGCATTTATTTGGTCACTTATCGTAGGTGGGGTTATCGGATGGTTGGCAGGTGCCCTCATGGGTCGCGACATTCCAGGAGGAATTATTGGTAATATTATTGCTGGTTTTATCGGCGCTTGGATTGGTACTGCGCTGCTTGGTAACTGGGGTCCGGTTATCGGAGGTTTTGCGATCGTTCCAGCCATTATTGGTGCGGTCGTCCTCGTATTCATCGTGAGCCTGGTTATGCGCAGCATGCGTCGCGGCCGTCACTAAAAACCTGCACAACAAGTATAGAAAAAGTGTAAAAAGGCACCTGTTTCCACTTAGAAAACAGGTGCCTTTTTTCTATGCTTGCGAACGCGCTTTCATCTGCATGTAATGAAATAAGCCCTTAGCATTCATCTCGATATCAAAATCAAATGCGTCAAGAACAGGGTGATTCTCAGGTACGCCTAGCTTGGCTAATTCTTGGTGAAAATATGTACGCAATTCCTTAGTGATATACTCCCACGTAGCCTCTTGTTGGTACGCTTCTTCTGCAATGCGGGCATACGCCTCCGTACGTTCGATATTCTCCGCAATAACGCGTTCGGCATTACCGTGGCGCCCGTAATGAGTAATGTATACCTGCTCTGCACCCAGTTGATTAAGGCGCTGTAGAGTAGCGATCATCGCATCGGGATCAAATTGGGTGGGAGAAGAGCTTGGCGCGTAGAATTCAACCCCAAATGCTTCTTGAAGAAGCGGTGTACTCATTCCAATGGAATCACCGCTGAAAATCCCTTTGCTTGCTGGATCATAGACAGCAAAATGATGATATGCATGGCCAGGGCTATCATAGAAAAATAGCGTCCGTTGTTTGCCGATGGACAGCTCCATACCATCCTCAGCGATGATCATGCGCTCGCTAGGAACAGGGAGAATGGGAGCGAACAAGCGGTCGAATTCGTCACCGTACACCTGCTTGGCCCCTGCGATAAGCTTGCTTGGGTCTGCCATATGCTTCGCGCCGCGCGGATGGACAATAAGCTTGGCATTCGGCAGCTTCTCAAGCAGCAGGCCAGCTCCTCCTGCATGATCGAGGTGAATATGTGTTACAATGACGTATGTAATTTCTTCTCGAGATAGTTGCAGTTCTTCTAGCGCTGCTAATACGCGGGGAACAGATACGCTTGCGCCCATTTCAACAATCGTTTTTTGCTCGCTGTTAATCACGTATCCGGTAGAGCGCCCACCCTCGCCTTTGTCAATAAGTTCAATCTGGTAAATATCATGGCCAAGATTTACAATATGGGTTGATGTCACACCATCATCTCCTAACCTTTTGATTTTTCAAAATTTATGATTTTAATTATAGCATAAGGAGCATATATCATGAGCAAAGTTGACATTATCGCCACTTCTACGTTTGGATTAGAGGCGGTTGTAGCACGCGAGGTCAAGCAGCTCGGCTACACGAATGCCCAAGTGGAAAATGGCAAAGTGACCTTCAGCGCGGACAAGCTGGCAATTTGCCGTGCCAATCTATGGTTAAGGACGGCGGAGCGCATTCGCCTGAAAATAGGCGAATTCAAAGCTACAACATTTGATGAACTATTTGAGAAAACAAAGGCGCTGCCCTGGGCGGAGTGGATTCCGGAAGACGCGCAGTTTCCGGTGGAAGGCAAATCCGTAAAGTCCCAGCTGTTCAGCGTACCCGATTGTCAAGCCATTGTAAAAAAGGCGGTTGTAGAAAGCTTGAAAAAAAGCTATCGAAAAACATGGTTTGAAGAAACGGGTGCAATGTTCAAAATTGAGGTGGCCCTGCATAAGGATATGGCTACGCTGACGATTGACACGTCCGGTGTCGGCCTGCATAAACGAGGCTACCGTCGATTGATCAGCGGTGCTCCGCTAAAAGAGACGATGGCGGCTGCCATGATTCAACTTTCGTTCTGGAATCCGGATCGTCCGCTGCATGATCCGTTCTGCGGCTCCGGCACAATCCCAATTGAAGCTGCGCTCATCGGACGCAACATTGCCCCTGGTATGAATCGCGAATTCGTGTCCGAAGCTTGGCCCTCGATTCCAAAGAAGCTGTGGCAGGAAGCGCGTCGTGAAACCCATGACCTGGCGCAATATGACCGTCCTCTTGAAATCACCGGAACCGATCTTGATAGCGAGATCATTATCGTGGCCAATGAGAATGCAGAAGAAGCAATGATGGAGGATGCAGTCCGCTTTAAGCGTCTGCCGGTCGGATCGTACACGACGGATGCGAAGTATGGCTGTATCATCTGTAATCCACCGTATGGTGAGCGGCTTGGTGAGAAGCAGGAAGTGGAGCAAATCTATAAAACAATGGGTCGAACCTTCAGCAAGCTGGATACGTGGTCGTACTACATCCTAACATCTTATCCGGAATTTGAGAAATTCTTCGGCAAAGAGGCAGACCGCAACCGCAAGCTTTACAACGGTAACATTAAGACGTACTACTATCAATACTACGGTCCGCGTCCGCCGCGTGGGGAATGAGCATACACAGTAAATTTCTAGAGAATGGAGCAGTTCAATGATGTATCGCAATTTAGAGGAATGCATAATTGATTTAGAGAAGCACGGGCATTTGGTGCGTATTCGAGAAGAGGTGGACCCCTACCTTGAAATGGCTGCGATTCATATGAAAGTTTACGAGGCTGGCGGTCCCGCTCTGTTATTCGAAAACGTAAAGGGTTCAAAATTTCGTGCGGTATCCAACCTGTTTGGTACAGTAGAACGGAGCAAATTTATGTTCCGCAGTACGTGGGATGCAGTCCAAAACATTGTCGCCCTACGTGATGACCCGATGAAGGCATTGAAGAGTCCATTTAAAAATATCGGAAACGGGTTAGCGGCTTTAAAAGCGCTGCCTTTAAAAAAATCCGGCAGCCTGCCGGTAACTGCACAGGAAATCAAAATCTCTGACCTGCCGCTTATTCAGCACTGGCCGATGGATGGGGGAGCTTTTGTGACCCTGCCTCAAGTGTATACGGAAGATCCGGATAAGCCGGGGATTATGAATTCCAATTTAGGCATGTATCGTGTTCAGCTTAGCGGCAATGAATATGAAATAAATAACGAAGTTGGCTTGCATTATCAGATTCATCGCGGCATCGGTGTTCATCAAGAGAAGGCGAATAAGCAGGGAGCGCCTTTAAAGGTAAGTATTTTCATAGGCGGACCCCCAGCGCATACATTGTCAGCCGTCATGCCGTTGCCAGAAGGATTGAGTGAGATGACATTCGCCGGTTTACTTGCAGGCCAGCGCTTTCGCTACAGTTATGTTGATGGCTTTTGTATTAGCAATGATGCTGATTTTGTAATTACGGGAGAAATTCACCCTGGTGAAACCAAGCCGGAGGGGCCTTTTGGTGATCACTTGGGTTATTACAGTCTTACCCATCCCTTTCCAGTAATGAAAGTACATAAGGTGTATGCCAAGCCGAATGCCATATGGCCGTTTACAGTTGTGGGGCGTCCGCCGCAGGAAGACACGGCGTTCGGTGCGCTTATTCATGAATTAACAGGGGATGCGGTCAAGCAGGAAGTCCCTGGTGTAAAGGAAGTTCATGCAGTTGATGCGGCGGGTGTGCACCCACTTCTTTTTGCGATTGGCAGTGAGCGCTATACGCCGTACCAGCAAGTGAAGCAACCGACTGAACTGCTTACGATTGCCAATCGAATTTTGGGAACCGGGCAGTTGAGTTTAGCTAAGTTTTTATTTATAACAGCCGAGGAGAATCAGCCCATAGATACGCATCATGAAGTAGACTTTTTGGCATATATTCTAGAGCGTATTGATTTGCGCCGGGATCTTCACTTCTATACAAATACGACCATTGATACTCTTGATTATTCGGGTACCGGATTAAATAGCGGCAGCAAGGTTGTCTTTGCGGCTTACGGAGATAAAAAACGGGAGTTGTGTAGGGAAGTGCCGGCTGTTTTGCATGAGTTGCGGGGGCTTGAAAATGCGCGATTGGTCATGCCGGGCATTGTGGCGGTGCAGGGGTCGGCATTTGTGGACTATACTAGAGCACAGCAGGAATTGCAAGGTATGAGTGATGCGATTCAAGCGAAGGGACCGCTTCCGTCCTGTCCGATGATTATCCTGTGTGATGATAGTCAGTTTATGAGCGATACGATCGAGAATTTTCTTTGGGCTACGTTTACACGCAGCAACCCTTCTCATGATATCTATGGGGTGAACAGTTATTATGAGAACAAGCATTGGGCTTGCGATAATGTAATGATTGATGCGCGTATCAAGCCGCATCATGCGCCACCGTTAGTGCCTGATCCATCGGTTGAGAAGAACATTGAGCGGCTATTTGTGAAGGGAGCCAGTTTGGAGAAGGTACGCATATAGCGAATCAGGATTTTCAGCACAGGCATAAAATCTATTGCCTTCCTTACCTCCTTACATTATTATCCAGTGTATAGAGGAGGGAAGCGCATTGAATGTGAGACGCTTTGTCTATTACTTGGTCTATGTGGTGGTTATGATATGGCTCATAGCAGAGGGGATTACATATCTGCACATTATGTATACCGCTGCACAGGAGACGCAGGTGTTATATCCGTATTTCTTCTACTCGATTGCATTTCCGATCGTGCTGGGGTTATTGCTTGGTATAGAAGTGTACATCACAAGAAGAAAAAAGGAAGGTCAATGGAAAATAGACTGGATCAAGCTGCTGACGTTTGGCATTCCGCTGCTCTATGTAACGCTTCTTCCGACGCTGTCTTTTTTGCTTCAGTCTGTCGCCTTCCCCTTTACAGGTTATCTTATCTTCTCTGCTCAAGATAAGCTTCCCCTGCTTACCGGGCTGATTTTTGGCTACATTGTAGTAGACAGCGTGCAGAAAGAATTGGAAAAATGACAGGAATAATCATGATAGATGAGACGAAAAAAGCGGAAAGGACGCCATGTTCTTTCCGCTTTGCTGCATAAGGCTAGTCTGTATGTACATTGTACTTTTTCATTCGGTTATACAATGTGACCCGCGAGATGCCCAGTAGCTGTGCGGCGGCCGATTTATTGCCGTAGGTTGTGCGCAGCGCTTCGATAAGTTCTTCATATTCGTTTCGCGCTGTTAGCGGTCTTGGGCTTGGAATCTGGGCGGCAAATGCTAGTTGGCTTGGCTGAAAGCCCTCAGGCAGCTGCTCCGGTTCGATTCGTTCCTGATCGGTTAAGATGACCAATCGTTCCATTAGATTTCGCAGTTGCCGGATATTTCCTGGCCACGCATAATCAAGCAATAAAACCATCGTTTTGGGTGCCAGCTCGGGTAGTGGTTTACCGTATTTGACAGCAAATTCTCTAAGAAATAGCTGAGCTAGCTCGGGAATATCTTCCTTGCGCTCACGCAGCGGCGGAATTGAAACGGCTACGACGTTAAGCCGATAGAAGAGGTCCTGCCTGAACTGTCCGGCTGTAACCATGGCTTCCAAGTCGCGGTTTGTAGCTGCCACAATACGTACATTTGTGGCAATCGGCTTGTGGCCACCGACCCGGTAAAACTGCTTTTCCTGCAGCAGGCGCAGCAGCTTTACCTGTTGGTCAAGCGGAAGCTCCCCGATCTCGTCAAGGAAAAGGGTGCCTCCTTCTGCCGCATCGATTTTTCCCTTTTTGCCTTCATGCAGAGCACCTGTAAAAGCCCCCTTTTCATATCCGAACAGCTCGCTTTCGAATAAGGCAGCGGGAATAGCCCCGCAGTTTAGCGCAATGAACGGGCCTGTGGTACGCAGGCTAGCTCGGTGTACAGCTTCGGCGAACAATTCTTTGCCTACGCCAGATTCGCCTGTAAACAGCAGGATGGCATCGGTGCGGGCCACCTTCCATGTTAATTGTACCGCATGTGTAACTGCAGCACTTTTTCCTTTGATCTTATGGAAGGGGTCTTCCTGCTGCTCGGTATATAATTCGGTTTCAAGATCGTGGAGATGCGCGGTTGTGCTTGAGAGCTGATCGTGTAAGCGCACGACGTCGCTAATATCTTTCTCTGCGGAAAGAGCGCCGATAATCTGCCCGTCAAGCAAGACAGGTGATGTATTGACTAATACGTGAGCACCGGCACGCGGCTGATTATAGCGGCGTACGACGGATGAGCCGTCTTGAATGCTCTTGAGCAGCATCAGAGCATCTTTTTTGAAGTGGCGCGTAATATGATGGTGCACAATATCTTTCGCCGGGATATGATACATTGCTTCCGCCTGTTGGTTCCAGTTGATGACCGTCCCCTGTGCATTAACGATCGTTAAGGAATCATCTACCGTCTTAAGTACACTGGTATAAAAAGCGAAGCATTCGCGCAGCGCTCGTGAAGTCGCAAGAGCGATTGACTCTGCGGATACGTAGCCAACGGCAGTATCAGAGGAGTCGGAAAGTACTTCAATATCAGTCACACCTGGCGTAGCTGATATGACGTCGAATAAGCGTGATGACTCTCTAGCCTGTGCGGCGCAGGGAAGGTCTGGAAGTAAAGAAAGCGATTGCATGATTTCATGCAAAAAGGGGTTATAGAAAGAAAAGAGCTGATGTACCATGTATTCTCACCCGATCAATAGAAATTAACATATATGTACAGTTAAGAAGCTGGTATTTACAAACTTGTAAGGAACTTGCCCTGCTATTATATCGTCTGGCCTATAAAAGCGCAATTTTTAATCTTGTAAGCTTTTGCTGGCAACCAAATCAAAAAACGGAGCGGTTCTTCCGCTCCGTTACATCCGAGTACAATGTTTAGCTGTTTTTTGCTGAGAATAATGCTTCAAGCCGTTGGATCTGCCGGCGCGTCAAATGAAGGGCATGATGTGTATCGGCTGTCTCAGGCTGTTGACATTCTAATTGTTCATGGACAGCTTGATATCTTCTGACCATCTGCCGAATGATTTTGCGTGTCTCTTCTTTCATATGCGGAGCCCCCCTTGCTTGTCCATATGCCATGCGGGATCAATCGCTCCAGCTACTAGGAAAATACTGATACAAATAATAAGCACTCTCACTTTTCTGCTTTGGCTTACGCCCATTATATCATACATTGTCTACCCATGTAATTTTTTGCTACAATAATTTTTTATGTAATGGGATCGGCTTCTAGACGACGTGTGAGCTCATGGAGCAGATCTACGACAGTAATGATACCCACCAACTGCTCTTTTTCGATGACGGGAAGTGAATTGATTTTATGCTTGCGCAGCGTATGAACCGCTTCGGTAATGGAAGCGTCCGGCGAGACGGTAATTAAATTTTTGGTCATGATCCATTCCACGGGCGTCTCTTTGAGAATCGTCGGGGATTGAAGGGAGATAATCATTTCACGGTGCACGATGATGCCTACCGCTTTGCCCTGGTCAACGACAATAAGGCGGCGGATATTTTTGTCTTTCATAATGCGCTCCGCTTCCTGGATTGTCGTAGATGGGGTGATGGTAATCACCACAGGCGTCATTAAGTCTTTTACTCTCATCACGAGCGTCTCCACCTACTTCTTAATATTTTGAGTCTATATACACGGGAATTATATCATATGAATAGGAAGGTCAACCAGAGGCGTTTCTGACAAATCTGGGGGAAAACACTATCAGCTAGAGAGAGGAGTCGTTAGAATGGAAGAGGTACAGCAATTGTTTACTGTATTGTTAAAGAATTGGGAACGTATGCAAAAAAGCCAAGGAGAGGAAGAAGCTGAGGAGGATGCAAACCGTTTTGAAGAATCCTTCTACACATTTATTGACAGCTTTAAAAGATGGCTTAACACCCAAAAGCCTCGTCCGACGGATGTGGATGAGGTACTGGCCATTCCTGAGGTGGAGAAGATGGTGGAACGCCTCCCGGTTCCGCTTTATTTAAACTTCGAGACAGAGGTGGAGTATATTCTTGAAGGAAGAGAGCGAATTGAAGAAGATAAGTATGACTAAGTATTCATTTTTTGCACATTTACCGTTCTAAATGATCATTTCCATGTGCTGAAATAGCTGTTTTTATGTACTTTTTCATAGTATTATAATAACAGGGAAATGAGGTGAACGAACATGGGTACAGGAAATAAATATAAAGCAAAAATAATAAAGAGGAAGCAGATCAGTGACTCAGTGTTCAACCTCCTCTTTAAAGACTTGGTCGAATCAGAAAAAATAAAAATACATATGGATGAATGGCAGCATCGCATTTATGCCGGGCAGATGGGATTAGATGAGTATAGTAGGTGTTTGTCTGAATTAACCGATCAATATATAAAAAAAGAAATGCATACGGCAGATCAGGCGAGCATTATTCGCTATATTAGTGCATTCGCAAAAATAGAGAGCAATGTAAAGGCAAATCTATGCGTAATGGGGATTCGGGCGCAGAATGATGACAGCGAGCAACATGTAGAAGATGCGAGTATCGCTTCGATTGTGCGTATATACGAGGAAACGCAGAAGTGGGTCAATTGGTGGGCAGAAGCATATGCGCTCACTCATAAACTGCAACCGGAATGGGTACATACGCCGAATCTGGAATGGATAGAGAAATAGTAAAGAGAACGGGGCTTCCCGCATCGTTTATGCGATGCGAGAAGCCCCGTTTGCCTGCATACTCTAGCTGTAATTAATGGTCTCCATGATTTCCCTTGCTAGGGTTTGTAATTACGAAGCCCTCTTCTGGAAAGTACAGATAATCAATTTTTACACCGTCAAGCAAATCCTGTGTTTTGTCGAGCAGTACATCAATTTCTTTGTCGGTATGCACAACTTCGTCATTTTCACCCGGTGTATCAAGGTCTAGACCGTAATGTGCATGTGTGTCGTGCGTATGAGTGATTACGACACGCAGCATTTTATCTTGTTCCTGTGTCTCTTCCTGCGCCATAATCTCTTTGATTTTTTTGGCTGCATTTCTGGTGATTTTGCATTTCATCCGTTCATTCCTCGCTTTCATCTCGATAATTAAGCTTGTACCGTGGCTTATTATACGCTATTTTTGCATAGAAAGGAAAGCAAGCAGGGAAGAGCAGAGGGGTCGATATTCATAAAAAGAAGGCCCCGGCTAACATGTCAGGGCCAATAAGAATGAAGCTACCACACGCTGTGGTATGATTGTGGAGATCAATCCATTACTTATCCTACTATAGATGTGTAAGCGTTCTGTTTTTTCTGCATTAAGATTGTATTAAGATTATAGTATTGAAGACAGAAGGAGGCCGGGATCGGCATGCTAGAACAACAGCTAGGGGCTTTGCTAAGTGCACTGCGCAGGAGAAGCCCGCTTGTACATAATATAACGAATGAAGTGGTGACTAATTTTACAGCCAACGGTCTGCTTGCCATCGGTGCTTCTCCGATTATGGCATATGCGCCGGAAGAGGTCGCGGATATGGCTAAGATTGCCGGAGCGCTCGTTTTAAATATGGGTACATTGACAAAAGAAGCGGTGGATTCTATGATTCTTGCCGGAAAATCGGCTAATGCCCATAACGTTCCGATTATCTTCGATCCGGTGGGTGCCGGAGCGACTCCGTTCAGGACGAAGATGGCGCGTCGGATTGTGGAAGAAGTAGATATCGCTGTTGTGCGCGGCAATGCGGCAGAAGTGGCGAATGTCGTAGGAGAAGCGTGGGAGATTAAAGGCGTAGATGCCGGACAGACAGGAGGAGATGTGGAGGCGTTGGCGCGAAAAGCGGCGGAGAGTCTTAAGACGATCGTTGTTATTACCGGAGCTGTAGATGTGGTTGCAGGACACGACGTCCTGTACACGGTGCATAATGGCGATGAAATGCTAACACGTATTACAGGTACCGGCTGCCTTCTGACCTCGGTGATCGGCGCTTTTGCTGCTGTGGAGAAGGACTATGCCAAGGCGGCCACCGCTGCTCTTGCGGCATACGGAGTAGCAGCAGAGCTAGCGCGTAAGAGTGTCTCGGCTCCTGGATCTTATCAGATCGCTCTGCTTGATATGCTGTATGACATTACTGAAGAGCAGGTGGCGTCTGGAGTGCGCGTTGAAAAAAAATAAAGCAAAGAGAGGGACAAGGAATGGGCGAGCAAGCCTGGAAAGAAAAGCTTGGGGTCTATTTGGTACTTGGTATTGAGGATGCTGGCGGATTCAGCGCTCTCGAGATCGTACGTTTAGCGATTGCTGGTGGTGTGCAGGCCGTACAACTGCGTGAGAAACGTGCCTCGCTGCGGCGCGTGCTTGAGATCGGCAAGGAGATGCGTCAGGTATGCCGGGAGCATGGTGTCTTGTTTATCGTTAATGACCGGATTGATGTGGCGCTTCTTCTCGAAGCGGATGGCGTGCATGTGGGACAAGATGACCTGCCTGCGAGTGCGGCGCGTCAATTGGTAGGAGAAAAGATGTTTATCGGTGTTTCCGCTTCCTCCATGGAAGAAGCGCGTTGGGCGCTTGCTGAGGGAGCGGACTATCTTGGCGTAGGAGCGATTTATGCCACAGGCAGTAAATCTGATGCGGGAGATCCGGTTACCCCGGCACTGCTGAGCGAGATCCGCGCACATACGGATGTGCCGCTCGTAGCAATTGGCGGCATTACATATGAGAACTGCCCAGAAGTAATGCAGCATGGAGCTAACGGTGTAGCGGTAATTTCAGCGATTGTAGGACAGGCTGATCCTAAAGCGGCGACCGCACGATTGCGTGAGATTATCGCTGCATATACTGCATAGGGCCGAAGGGTATGAGAAAAGGGAGCAGGTATGTTTGCTCCCTTTTCTTATATTCTTATGACTTTGCTTCTTTTTTTGCCAGATACATTCCTTCCATCGACAGTGCATGAAATACGCCGTGACGCAGGTCAGAAAAGCATTTGATTTCTTCTATATTAAAATTAGATTCAACCAATTGTATACCCAGTTCAGGTGATACACCTACCAATATGGAGGTTGAGCCGGTAAGGCGCACGGCATGCGTTAGTTTATCGAGCATCGCAAGAGTATACGCATCGATTTCCGTAAGGCCTGTTACGTCGAGCAGAAGAAACTTTGCGGCGTGCAATGTAACTCCATTGAGCGCTTTGAACATCAGTTCTTGTGCTCTGCGGTCATCAAATGCCCCGATCAATGGAATGACCAGAATATGATCCATAACAGGGATGATAGGAGAAGATAGCTCGCCAATTAAGCGGGTTAATTTTTTGGTTCGCTCTTGCACAAGTCCTTCGAGTTTGCGAATCTCGATTTGTTCCTTCTGTCGGGTGAGTTCGTGAATGTTTGTAGCCGGAGTAATATCGGAAGAGGAGAATTCGATTTCAATCTCATCCGCCTCCTTTGTTGGGGAGTTGGTCACTTTATACCACATTGACTCACCGAACAACCCCGTAAATACTCCTGCCCAATGTCCAGGGATAAACGAACCAGCGCCGTCTTTTTGTTGAGCTTGAAGAATTTTTCGCTCCCAACTGTTTTGGATGCGAATTCGAGCTCGTTTCTCCTCGAATGAATAGTCATCAATATACGTCCTGCCCCAGCCTGCATTTGAGTAGATATGCGGTAGAGTAGCAAGAATAGTATCGGCACCGCCTTTGCTTAAGTAGAAGTCGCTCACGATTTTTCCTGTACGATATCCTGCCGTCTCAAGCACGACTTCATACGCCTCCGTGCCGGATACTTCTTCAATGGCTTCGAAAAAAGTACGAAACGCTGAAGTTACCCAGAAAAGAACAACATCATCTCCTTCGAATTGAAAACGTCCCTGCTCACGATCCCAGATGAATTCTGAGCCATTAACCATAGTGGTAATGGGCAGGTGCGGTGTAGAACTGTTTTCGTCCATGCCACGAACCCCCTAATTCTTCTATAGCAGTATTTTACACCGTTAGTTTCCTGTTCAATCTATAACAGCGGAAATAAAAAACGCCCCAAAAAATATCCTTGAGACGTTTCTTGCGATATGCTTGTTATTCGCCTTCAACAACGATAGTCTGAGCCGTGCTCATCGGCGGTAAGCTCATTGTCATAATCGGTCCGTAGTAGGCAGTTAGTTTTTTGCCGTTTTGCAAGGCTTCCTTTGTCAGTTTTTCACCTGAAGTGGATAGAATATTGGTTTCTTTAGCAATGCCGACGATGACATCATTCTCAAATTTTTGATCTGAGCCGCCGTCTACATATACTTGTATATGATCGTTAGTTGTGCGAATCTCTTTGATGCTGCCCGATACTTTACCCAATGTATGTGTTACGACAAGACGCTTTGCATATCCTTGAGGCGGTAAGCTTTTTGTTAGTGTATCATCGTAGAATGCCTGCACCTGCATATTAGCAACGACATCCTGTAATTTTACTGGTTTGGAAGTAAGGCCGTCTATGATTTCCGTTTTTTCGTCAATATGTAGTGTGATATAGTTCTGACCGTTTTTGGATGCGGCTGCTCCCATGATCGTCAGTGACTTTTTGCCGTCTTCACGCTCAGCTATCTGTGTGATTACGCCGGTAGTTTCCTGCAAGTCGGCGGCATCCTCCTTTGCTTCCTTAACGGTAATGACACCTGATTCATCTACTGCTACATCCATTTTTAACACTTGTTCGATGAATGGAAGCGGGATATATGTTCTTCCGTTTTGTAATTCGGGCGCCTTGCCAAGCTCAATGAGCATCTTAGCAAAATTATAACGATCCTCTCCGATGGTCATCGTAAACCAATGCGGTCCTTGTAATAATTCGACTTGCTTGGTTTGCTGATTCCATTTTACTTCATATCCAAGCGCTTCTGCTAATGAGCGCAGCGGGATCATCAGATGCTTCTGAGAGGTATACATGGAGCGGTCCTGTAGGGTTTGTCCATTGACGACGAGCGTGTATTTTTTGTTCATAGACTCTTGCGCTGTGTTTATAACAGGTTTGGCTTCCGGCTGCCCGGCTTGCGCCGCGGCTGCTCCCGCGCCTGCTAAAAGTAGACAACTGCTTAGGCATATACTTAACGTTTTCTTCATGTTGTTCCTCCTCTGTTTTCTGTTAGCGTTTTGCCTTCATAATACAAAGACGATACGAAACGAAAAAAGTATGCAGAGAAAGGCAAGATGAAAGAAAAAAGCGAACGAACATTCTTATTTTGTGTATAATAGAGAAGGGTAGAACCGGAAGGGTGAGGGGCCAATATTGCTTTTCACCATAAAAACCAGTACATTGAATGAAAGAAACAGGAGGGGAAGGACTTGAGTCGCCAAAACGTATCACCAACCATACCAGCATATAGCGATGACGATATTCGCGTCCTCAAGGGTTTGACTGCCGTGCGCGTCAGACCGGGGATGTATATTGGCTCAACAGGCAGTCGGGGTCTGCACCACCTTATCTGGGAAATTATTGATAACTCCAAAGATGAGGTACTGGCCGGATATTGCGATACAATCAAAATTACGATTCACCCGAACGGAAGCATTAGCATTGAAGACAATGGACGCGGTATTCCGACGGGGCTTAATAAGGATGAAGGTATTCCAACGCCGACGGTCGTATTTACCGTACTGCACGCCGGAGGTAAATTTGGCGGCGGAGACGGCTATAAGAAATCAGGCGGTCTGCATGGCGTAGGAGCCAGCGTAGTAAATGCGCTGTCCGAATGGCTTGAAGTTGAGATCTATCGTGACGGAAATATATACCGCCAGCGTTTTGAATACGTTGAGGAAGCGGATGGACAGTTCAAAGCCGGACATCCGGTTACAGATCTTGAGATTGTAGGCGGGACACGCAAGACAGGTACGAAGGTGACCTTTATGCCTGATCGCCGCGTTTTCAGCGATACGAACGTACAGTACGGTATTCTGCGCGAGAGACTGCGCGACAATGCCTTTTTGTTGAAAGGTGTCACAATTCAGCTTCATGATATGCGTTCGGGTGCACCCGAGAAGGAAGCGTTTCATTTTGCTGAGGGAATTAAAGCATTCATCGAGTTTTTGAATGATGGCAAGAATACATTGCATCATACAGTGTATTTTGAAGGGGAGAAGGAAGACATTGAGATCGAACTGGCGTTTCAGTACAATGACAACACGTCAGAGAATCTGCTGTCTTATGTCAATACGATTCCTACAATCGATGAAGGTACGCATGTCTCAGGCTTTCGCAATGCGTTTACCAAGGTGTGCAATGAGTATGCCCGCAAGAATTCGATGCTGAAGAAGAACGACAAGAACTTAAGCGGTAATGACTACAGGGAAGGACTCATGGCAGTACTCAGCATTCGGATGGATGATCCGCAGTTTGAGAGCCAGACGAAGGACAAGCTTGGCAGTGAAGACGCACGTTCTGCGGTCGAAGCATTTATTAGTGAGAAGATGAGCTTCTTCCTTGAAGAAAACCCGGATATCGCCAAGCTGATTATTGAGCGGGCGATTGAGTCGCGCCGCATCAAGGAAGAGATTAAAAAGGCGGCGGAAGCGCTGCGCAATCCAGGTAAAAAAGGGAAAAAGAAAGGGAAGCGCACGATTAGCGACAAATATACGCCGCCAAGCAAGAAGGACGCAGATCGCAATGAATTGTTTATCGTTGAGGGTGACTCGGCAGGGGGATCTGCAATTAACGGACGTGACCGTAATTTCCAAGCGGTGCTCAGCCTGCGCGGGAAGCCGATCAACGTGGAGAAGAAGAAGATTTATGAAATCATCGGGCCTAATGGCAACGAAGAAATCAATACCATCGTCGAAGTGCTTGGCACAGGGATCGGGGATGATTTTAATGCCAATCAATGTGCATTTGATAAAATTATCATCATGACGGATGCCGATTATGATGGAGCCCATATTCAGATTTTGCTGCTGACGCTATTCTATCGCTACTTTCCGGAATTAATCAAGCGCGGAAAAGTATTCATCGCTCAACCACCGTTGTACAAGGTGTATAAGCAGAGCAAAAAGGGCCAGGAGATGGTATATGCTTGGACGGATGAAGAGCGGATTGCCGCGCAGAAGAAATTCGGCAGTCAGGCAGAAATCCAGCGCTACAAAGGACTAGGCGAGATGAATGCCGAACAGCTTTGGGATACGACAATGAATCCGGCGTCACGCAAGCTTATTCAAGTTGATTTGGAGGAGGCGGCCGAGGCGGAACGCATCGTGACCATCCTGATGGGGGACAAAGTACCGCCGCGCCGTGAATGGATTGAGAGCAACGTAAAGTTTGTCATGGAGGAGGAATAAACAGCCGATGTCACTGCCGCATGAAGAATACTTGCAAATGAGCGTGCGGGACGTGTATCGTTCGCGGTTCAGCGATTACGCCCGCTATATCATTCTTTCAAGAGCCATCCCGGATGTCCGGGATGGCTTAAAACCCGTACAACGTCGAGTGCTGTATTCGATGTATAAAGAAAAGAACACGCCGGATCGTCCATACCGTAAGTCAGCGAAAACGGTTGGGGATGTAATGGGTAATTATCACCCACATGGTGATTCATCCATCTATGAGACGATGGTGAATCTCGTTCAGGCGCATAAGATGCGTGAGCCGTTAATTGATGGTCATGGTCACTGGGGTACGGTTGACGGTGATACCGCAGCCGCAATGCGTTATACAGAAGCGCGTCTTATGCCGATCGCTATGGAAATGGCTCGTGATATGGATAAGAATACAGTGGAATTCATTCCTAATTACGATAACACGGCAAAGGAACCTGTAGTGCTGCCCGCCCGTTTTCCGAACCTCCTTGTCAACGGAGTTACAGGTATCTCGATTGGTTTTGCGACCGAGATTCCTACGCATAACCTGCGCGAAGTCATTGACGGTACTGTTGCCCTACTCAATCATCCGGAGATATCTCTTGATGAGCTGATGACGTACATTCCGGGGCCGGATCTGCCCGGCGGTGGAATCATTCAGGGGAAAGAGGGAATTCGTAAAGCGTATGAAACAGGGGCGGGGCGCATCATTATCCGTGCCAAGACGCATATCGAAAATGGAAAGCAGGGCCGCCAGCTTATCGTTGTCGATGAGATTCCCTATACGGTAAAGAAGAAAGCGTTGGTTACACAAATCGAGGAAGAAATTCTTGAAAAAAATGTGGACGGTCTTACAGAAGTGCGGGATGAGACTGATCGGCAAGGGATGCGCGTAGTGCTTGAAGTGCGTAAAGATGCCGATATTGACGGGATTCTTAATTACTTGTTCAAGAAAACCGACCTACAGATTTCATACAGCTTTAATATGCTGGTGATTGCCGATGAACGCCCGCAGCAGCTTGGGCTAAAGGGCATTTTGGATGCATATATCGCGCATCAAAAAGATATCATCACAAAGCGTACCACGTATGATCTAGAGCGGGCGCAGAAGC
This sequence comes from Aneurinibacillus sp. REN35, assembly GCF_041379945.2. Classification (NCBI taxonomy): domain Bacteria; kingdom Bacillati; phylum Bacillota; class Bacilli; order Caryophanales; family Paenibacillaceae; genus Aneurinibacillus; species Aneurinibacillus baijiui. The sequence continues at coordinate 177,243 of NZ_JBFTXJ020000001.1, forward strand.
GCCTGCATATTGTCGAAGGGATTATAAAGGCGATTTCCATTCTGCGTCAGGTTATTGACACCATTATGGATTCGGACGGGCGCGAAGATGCACGGACGCGGCTGATGGAGCGTTTTGCCTTCACATATGAACAGGCGGAAGCCATTCTTGATATTCGCCTGCATCAGCTCACGCGCCTTGACATTAAAAAATATGAAAAAGAGGAAAAAGAGCTGCAAAAGAAGATCAAGACATTTGAAGGTATCCTAAAGAGTGAAAAGAAGCTGAACAATGTTCTTGAGAAAGAGCTGCTTGAAATTCGAGATACGTATGGCAATGACCGTCGAACCGAGTTGGAGGACGAGATTGAGAATATCGAGGTCGACATCTCGATTACGGTTCCGGCCGAAGAAGTAATTGTAACAATTACGGAAGATCAATATATTAAGCGCAGCTCGATTCGTTCGTTTAACAGTTCGGGCGCCTCAGTTGAGACGGCGGGGCTAAAAGAAGGTGATATGGTTCGCCATTTCTTTAGAACAAATACAATTCATCACCTGCTGCTGTTCACAAATACCGGCCAGTTCTATCAACTGCCTATACATGAGATTCCAGATGGACGGTGGAAGGATATTGGTACAAGTCTTGTGAATGTCATATCGCTTAGCAAGGAAGAAAAAATCATAGCCGCTTATCCGGTAGAATCACTAGAAGCGCTAGGAGACGTTTCCTTTGCCTTTGTGACAGAGAACGGTATGGTGAAGCGTACCAAATCAGAGGAATATGGAAAAACACAGAAACGACGTGGCATTGTCGCAATCAAAGTAAAAGAGGATGACCGCATTGAAAGCGTCCATATATGCCCGGACTACGGGGATTTTCTGCTTGTCTCGACAGGGGGCATGGCGATTCGCTTTCCGGCCTCCGACGTGCCGCTTACAGGGCGAAATACAGCAGGGGTGCGCGGCATGAAGCTTGAAGAAGGCGAGCGGATCACCGGTGCCTTCATACTTACTCCCGAGCGAGAAGATGTGCTGCAGATCATTACAAAGGAAGGTGTCGTAAAGCGTACGTTTGCGGCTCAGTTCCCAGTACAAGGGCGTGGAGGAAAGGGGCTGCTTATTATACGCCGCCGCAAAGTGCAGCCGCATGAGATTAGGACAGCTTTCCTTGAAGAAGAGATGGGGCATGGTCTCGTTGCACGAACAAGCGCCGGACGCCTGCTTCCGCTAGAATGGGAGACATATCGTACAGGTCTGTCTGTGAATGATCAGGGCTCAATCGGACGTTCCATGTTGGCGATGAATGCCGGAGAAGAGCTGACGTATGTGTACAGAGTAGCCTATACAGAAGAAGAACGGGATACGGAAGATAACGAGAATTCTTTAGAATAAGCAGGAAAGAGTACCTTTTTGTCGAATTGGGAATACTGTAATAAAGAAGCAGTGCGTGCTTTGTCGGCAATCGCGAGACGCAAAGTCCTTTATTATTCTTTTTGTTTCATGTATAGTAAACGTATAGTAAATTCTTTTAGGGGGAACATTTTTTGAGTAACATCGCTGTCGGCAATATTTTAGAAGGTACCGTGGTAGGAGTTCAATCTTTTGGCGCTTTCGTTAATATCGGAGAAAACAAGCAGGGGCTCGTTCATATCTCGCAAATTGCCTCTTCTTATGTGGAAGATATTAACCAGTTCGTTAAAGTTGGCGACAAAGTACAGGTTAAAGTGCTGGAGATTAAGAGCGACGGTAAGATTTCTTTAACGATGAGAATTCATGAGGAAAAGAAAGAAGACCGCCGTCCGTTTAAGAAGCGTGACGACCACCGGGGTTCGGGCGGACGTTCTAATAGCCCACGCGTTAATAACGCAAAGGAAGATTTCGAAGGCATGATGAAGCGCTGGTTGAAAACAAGCGAAGACAAGATGGGCGATCTGGGCAAGCGCGAGAAAAGACGCTAAACACAAGCCTTCTCTTTACCATGGTAAATCAACCACTCTGACGTATGTTAGGGTGGTTTTCTGTGTGCTTCATAACCAAACTGTACATACGCGAAAGGGGAGTCTATCATGTCGTTATATCATGTACTAGGGGCTAAACAATTTACCCGCCCAATGCTCGATGAAATTTTTGAGAATACCCGCCGAATGGAAGCGGTCGTAGAACAGGGCGGAAGTGATTGCTATAGCAATAAAGTCATGACCACATTATTCTTTGAACCAAGCACCCGTACTCGTCTCTCCTTCGAATCAGCCATGTCGCGCCTTGGCGGCAAGGTAATTGGAACTGAGAATGCGGCACAGTTCTCTTCTACGATTAAAGGTGAAACGCTTGAAGATACGATTCGTGTCGTATCCGGATACAGCGATATAATTGTCATCCGTCACACCGATATTGGCGCTGCACAACGCGCTTCTGAAGTAGCAACGGTTCCGATTCTTAATGCCGGAGATGGAGCAGGAGAGCATCCGACGCAATCTTTGCTGGATTTGTATACGATCGAGAAAGAGCTGGGGCGTCTTGATAATCTGCATATTGTCATGATTGGTGATTTGGCGAATGGACGGACTGTGCACTCCTTATCCTATCTACTAGCAAATTACAAAGATATTCATATTTCATTTACAGCTCCGGAAAATGCACAAATTCCTACGTATGTAAAGAAGTATCTAGATGAAAAAGGGATCTCCTATGAGGAAGAGCATGACCTGACCAAAGTAGCCAAAACAGCAGATGTGCTGTATCAGACCCGCATCCAGAAGGAGCGATTTACCTCGCTTGATGAATATGAAAAAGCGCGTGGCCAATACGTCATTGATCAGGAATTGCTCTCTGTTATGAAGCAGGAGAGTATTATTTTACACCCGCTGCCGCGTGCGGGAGAAATTGCGGTCGAGGTAGATGAAGACCCGCGTGCCGCATACTTTCGTCAGGCGCAGAACGGATTGTATGTCCGCATGGCGCTCATTGATAAGTGCTTCGCATAACCAATACGTAAGAAAAGGGCTTGCTGCGTAATTGCAGTAAGCTTTTTTCTTACATAAATAAAATTCCCCACTCCTGCTAAACATAGGAACAAGAGAAAGGGGAATGACGATGCGAAGACGAATACTTCTGCCGCTTGCAGGAATTCTCTGCGGCGTATTGCTGTTAAGTGATGAGGGTGTATGGCAGAGACGCATTCATCCAAGCACTGGCGTTACCGCAAAAACAGTGCAGGAAAGCGAAGCCGATCGGTGGGATCTCTCTCGTCTCTATCCAACTACAGAAGACTGGCAGAAAGAAATCGAGCAGTTAAAAAAGGAGATTCCGCTGCTTTCCACCTATAAAGGTAAGCTAGGAGATGCCAGCAAACTGCATGCGATGTTGCGCAAGGAGGAAGAGGTAGCTCGGATGCTTGAAAAAGCCTACATCTACGCCCAGCTCGGATTCGATACGGATTCGACAGACCCTGCTGCCCAGCGGCGGGTCGATGAAGCAAGGCAGACAGCACAAAAGCTTTCCTTGACTGTCTCCTATGCGGCACCGGAGCTTATGTCTCTCAGCGATCAGGAACTGGATAGGATGTACGGGAGAGAGAAGGGGCTTCTGCGCTACAAACGCTATATTACTGAGCTGCGCAAGGATAAGAAGCATGTGCTAACAGAGAAGGAAGAGCGGCTTCTTGCGCTGACGGGTGAGGCGATGGGGACGTCTTCTCAAACCTATCGATATTTATTAGATACGGATATGATTTTTCCATCAATTCAAGATAGAGCAGGCAGAACCATTGCTGTCGATCGCACAAGCTATCCGACCCTGTTTACTTCACCTGACCGCGAATTGCGTCGTCGGGCATATGAGTCCGTGTACGGAACCTACAACCAGTACCGTAATACGTTCGCCTCCCTTCTGCAAGGAGAGGTCCGCAAACATGTTGTCTATGCCAAAGCACGCAACTATCCATCAGCTCGTTACGCAGCGCTGCATGGCACAGAGATTCCAGAGCGTGTGTATGATAATCTCATCGCTACAGTGCGCCGACGCCTGCATCTACTGCATCGTTATACGGAAGTAAAGAAGCGCACGCTCAGGCTTTCGACTGTACATAAATACGATCTTTATATGCCGCTGTTCTCTGCGAAGAAGGAGGAATATCCCCTTACCCGCGCCAAAGCCATGGTACGAGAAGGGTTAACTCCGCTTGGTCCGGCATATCAGAAGCGGCTTGATGAGGCATTTGCAAACCGTTCGATGGATGTATACAGCCGCAAGGGAAAGGCAGGGGGAGCATATCAGACCGCCGTCTACGGATATCCGCCATATGTATTGTTGAATTATCGTGGAAGATTGGACGATGTGCTAACGATGGCACATGAGCTGGGACATGCGATGCATTCTGTTTATGCGAACGAAGCGCAGGATTATTTGAATGCCGATTACAGCGTGTTCGCAGCTGAAGTAGCTTCTACTGTTAATGAATCGCTGCTGCTTCGCAGTTGGATTGCGCAGTCAAAACAACCTCAGGAGAAGGCAGCGCTTTTGAACCGTTATTTGGACACCTTTCAAGGCACATTGTTTACCCAGACGTTATTTGCCGAATTTGAGCGGGACATTCATCAAGCCCAGGAGCGAGGGGAGACGTTGAACGCAGACAATCTTTCCCGAAGATATCGCAAGCTGGTCTCGGATTATTACGGACCGCTTCTTACGGTAGATAAGCATGTTGGGATGGAGTGGGCGCGTATTCCGCATTTTTATAAAAATTTCTATGTGTATCAATATGCGACGGGTTTCTCGGCGGCGACGGCACTCGCGGATGCGATGCTTACGGGAGGGGTGAAGGAGCGGGAGCGCTATCTCTCCTTTTTAAAGATCGGAGGAGCAGAACCGCCGCTTCCGGCACTTGCCAAAGCTGGGGTTGATCTTCGTGATCCGCGTGTGATTGAACGAGCGCTTGATGTATTTGAAGCAAATCTAAATGAATTGGAGCAGCTTTCAAAGCAGGTGCAGCGCACAACAGTGGAATAAAGGAATAAAACATAGGCAGGCGCCCATTTTGGGCGGGATGAGGGACATCCGCCTGGAATTCTCATAGTGTAGTAGCATGAAAAACTACTTTGAGAATGTGAGGGAGTCACATGGAAAGCATCGAAAATACTCAGCACTTCGCTATTGCGGAGGAGGCGCAGGGAGCGGATATGTCTGCATATCCCTATCAAGTGCCAACGTATTTTACACAACCGGTTTCCTATCATCCATACCAACACGGATATAATCATGATGAACGCGGCGGGCTCTGGCCCATTATTCCCTTTCTCTTTTTGACACCGTTTCTCTACGGTATTGGCAACCGGCCCAAGTACATTCCGTATCCCCAGCCATATCCGGCGCCGTACCCGTATCCAGCACCCTATCCGTATCCACCGGGACAATATCCATATCCCGGACAGTATCCGCAGCAATATTATGGAGCGAATCGGGAGGAGTAATCTGCCTTATAAAGCAAAGGGACAGAAGCGTATGCTTTTGTCCCTTTGTTGATTCTCTATTCTGTACTTATTGAGTAATTTTGTAATAACTTGGGTAGGTCTTTTCGTATTCGCTAATCTTGTCTTCCTGCATGAGTGTCACGCCAATATCGTCAAGTCCCTGTAGTAAGCATTCGCGGCGGTATGGATTGACGCTAAAGGAAATGTCGAGCCCCTCATCGTCGCTAATCTTGTTGTTCTCTAAATCTACAGTTAGTTGATAGCCTTCCTTCTCTGCTACGTTTTTGAAGAGCTGATCAACCGTTTCCTCTGGAAGAACGATTGGCAAAATGCCGTTCTTGAAGCAATTATTATGGAAAATATCTGCAAAGGACGGCGCGATTACTACGTTGAAGCCGTAATCTAACAGCGCCCACGGAGCATGCTCACGGGAAGAGCCGCAGCCGAAATTATTGCGGGCAATCAGAATGTGTGCATCCGCGTAGCGGGGCTTGTTTAACTCGAAATCGGGATTGATATTTTCCTGCTCATCGAAACGCCATTCATAGAAGAGAAATTGACCGAACCCGGTGCGCTCAATGCGCTTTAAGAATTGTTTTGGAATGATGGCATCTGTATCAACATTTACACGATCAAGCGGTGCGACCACACTCGTGATTTTTTTAAACGGTTCCATGTGTTTTCTCCTCTCTTTCTTTGACTTCCCAATTGCGTACGTCAACAAAGTGACCGGCGATGGCAGCGGCTGCGGCCATTTCAGGGCTGACTAAGTGCGTACGTCCGCCGCGTCCTTGACGGCCTTCGAAGTTGCGGTTCGACGTGGAAGCGCAGCGTTCGCCCGGTGAGAGTACATCCGGATTCATCGCAAGGCACATACTACATCCTGGCTCACGCCACTCAAAGCCTGCTGCGGTAAAGATATGGTGCAGCCCTTCTTTCTCGGCCTGTTCTTTCACCATGCCGGAGCCAGGGACGACCATCGCATTGACATGCGGGGCTACCGTGTAGCCGTTGGCAATCTTGGCTGCTGCACGCAGATCCTCGATCCGCCCGTTTGTACAGGAGCCGATAAAGACGCGATCAATCTCAATCTCCGTCATTGGAGTATGCGCATTAAGTCCCATATAGCTCAACGCGTTTTGGGTTGCTTTTCGTTCATTTTCTGTTGCGAAGTCTTCCGGTGCAGGGACGACGCCGTTGATGCCAATCCCCATGCCAGGGCTTGTGCCCCACGTTACCTGTGGCTCCAGTTCTGCGGCAGAGAGAACGACACGGCGATCATACTCGGCCCCTTCATCCGTAACAAGCTCTTTCCAGGCAGCAAGTGCTTTATCCCATTCTTCACCTTTTGGTGCGAAGCGACGGCCTTCAAGATAAGCAAATGTCGTCTCATCTGGCGCAATGAGTCCTGCGCGAGCGCCGGCCTCGATTGACATATTGCACACTGTCATTCTCTCTTCCATAGAAAGCTTCTTGATGGCATCACCCGTATATTCAATTACATAGCCGGTGGCAAAATCAGTACCCCACTTGGCGATAATGGCTAAGATCAAGTCTTTGGCCGAGACACCGAGCGGAAGATCACCGTCTATGTGTACTTCGAGCGTTTTTGGTTTTTGCTGCTGAAGGCATTGTGTCGCCATTACGTGCTCAACTTCGCTCGTACCAATCCCGAAAGCAAGAGCGCCAAAAGCGCCGTGTGTGGACGTATGGCTGTCACCGCAGACGATCGTCTTACCCGGATGTGTTAAGCCAATCTCCGGTCCCATGACGTGGACAACCCCTTGTTCTGGGCTATCAAGGTCATAGAGTGTAACCCCAAACTCTTTACAGTTTGCCTGCAACGTCTCGATCTGCTGACGGGAGATCGGATCTTCGATCGGCAGGCTGCGATCGGTTGTCGGTACGTTATGATCGATGGTAGCAAACGTTAAATCAGGGCGGCGTACCTTACGTCCTGCAAGCCGAAGCCCCTCAAATGCTTGTGGTGAGGTAACTTCATGGACGAGCTGCAGGTCAATATATAACAGGCTGGGCTTGTTCTCCTCTGCATGAATCACATGATTGTCCCAGATCTTCTCAAACATGGTCCGTGGTTTCATGAATCTCTCCCCTTTTCGTTGCGTGTTGTCTTCGCAAATTTTTAAAATCTTTATATAAGTTTTAACATAGAAAAAACAAATGTTCAAAGATATAATATTTATAAAATAGATAGGCTATACCTATAAAGAAAAAGGATGGATGGAAATGGAGATACGACAGCTTTTATATGCGGTCACAATTGCTGAGGAAAAAAGCTTCTCGCGGGCTGCGGACAAGCTTCATCTAGCCCAGCCTTCACTTAGCCAACAGATTGCCAAACTCGAAAAAGAGATTGGCGTAATTTTGTTTGAACGCTCAACAAGCGCTCTACGCTTAACTGATGCAGGGGAGAGATTTTATGAATCGGCAGTAAAAATCCTTGATTCAGTAGAACAAATCAAAAAAGAAATGCAGGATATGGCTGAATTGGAGAAGGGGGAACTAACTGTAGGGAGCTTGCCAATTACCGGTGCTCATATTCTTCCGTTGGTTCTTCCTGTATTTAAAGAGAAGTATCCGGGCATCCAAGTTCGGCTTGTGGAGGAAGCGACTCAGGTGCTGGAGCTTTTGACAGCGCGTGGAAAAGCGGAGATGAGTCTCTTATCTCTTCCGCTTGCCGATGATACGCTGGAATGGGAAGAAATCCTTGAAGAAGAAATCTGTCTTGCTGTTCCGCCACAGCATCCGCTTAGCAGGAAAGAGAGGATCGAGATTCGGGAATTAAAAGATGAGACATTTATTATGTTAAAGAAGGGCCAGGGTTTTCGAAACCTGGCCCAACGATGGTGTGAAGATGCGGGGTTTTCGCCGCGTGTCGTATTTGAGAGCAGCAATATTGAGACGGTCCAGTCCCTTGTAGCAGCAGGAATGGGCATTGCCTTCGTGCCAAAGATGGTAACGAGATGGTCGCGTGAAACACTGACTCCGGTCTATATCGCCCTGCATAATCCGATTCCGCGTCGTACGCTTGTCATGGCGTATCGAAGGGGGCGGTATCGTTCACGGGCCAGTCAGGCGTTTCTTGCTACCGTAAAAGAGGTACTAGCTGCTATGGAGCAATCGTCCCGTCGCTTTTAATGGTAGCTTTTTGTGAAATCTGATCCATGAAGCGCAGGAACTCACCTTTCTCTTTTCCCTGGAGCAGACGGGGCTGGCCGTTTGTGATCCGTGCCGGAATCAGTGTAGCCTGGATGCGGCTGCCATTCATGACCACTTCAAGAAGAGCGGTCTGATTACAGCGATCCAGTCGGCTGTTAGTGAAGATGAAGTTGCCTAGTGAATATGCAATCAGCTTTCCTTTGTACCATTCTACAGGCTGCATAATATGGGAGTGGTGGCCGACAATGAGATCTGCCCCCGCATCAACCAACCGATGTCCAAGCTCAGTTTGGTACGCTTCCGGCGTCGTCACACGTTCTTTGCCCCAGTGGATAAAGACGACAACAACATCTGCCTTTTTGCGTGCTTCTTTTACTTTTGCATACATTATCTTCGGATCATACGCACTGGCAAGACCTGGTTTGCTCTTGCCCGCCATCCAGGAGGTTGAAGGAAGGACGCGGCTGTAGTTAAGTAAAGCAATCGTCTTTCCTTTTTTCTTTATGTAATGAATCTTCGTGGCTTCGTCTGCGTTTTTACCTGCACCAAGCGGTAGGAGTCCGGCTGCTTTTACAGAGTTGATCGTATCGAACAGTGCGTCTTGACCATAATCAAGGGTATGATTATTAGCAAGCCCGACCGCATCGAAGCCGCTTGTGGCGATCGCCTTTGCCATGCGCGGATCGGAGCGGAAGGTGAACTGCTTGTCCTGTGCACTGCCCCGTGTCGTCAATGTCGTCTCCAGATTGCCCAGCGCAAAATCAGCCTTTGTCAAAATGGGTTTTACTTCGGCGAACGGGTAATTGGTTCCGTTCTTCTTAATATAGCTTTCAACGTTTCCGGTAAATTGCATGTCGCCTGCAAAGGCGAGTGTCAATTTGTCAAAGCTCGTTAGTGTCACATCATTATTTTTGACTTTCGCGTTGGCCATTAGTGTAAGACTGCCAAACAAGAGACCAAGACAAAGTAAGCTCATACTGAGCACAGCCACAATGCGTTTTTGTTTTCCTCTCACGGTTTCTATTCTCCCTGTACTATATTCCTTAAATTTCCTCTCTGCATTTCTGCATCATACCACATTTGCAGGCGCGAAATAAGTACAAATTGTCAAATTTATCGAATTGAAAATATGCAATCGTTCAGTACAATGGAAGTTGTCAGCATGTTGCAGGGGGAATGAAAACACAATGCTTCATTATAAAGCGATCGAAACGAATAAAAATAATGCGTGGGTAGTGTTCATTCACGGTGCCGGGGGCAGCAGCGCGATATTTTATCGCCAGGTCAAGGCGTTTAAGCGTGAGTTTAATCTGCTGCTAATTGATCTGCATGGGCATGGCAAGTCAAAAGGGAAATTGGAGAAGGAAGAATATACGTATGAAGAGATTGCGCATGATGTGCTGTTGGTATTAGATCATCTGCGCATCGAATCGGCTCATTTCATCGGGGTATCGCTTGGAACGATTGTCATTCATGCGATTTATGAACGAGCACCTGAGAAAGTAGCCTCAATGGTGATGGGAGGAGCCGTACTGAAGTTCAATCGCCGCTCCCGTCTCCTGCTTGGACTCGGCCATGCTTGTAAACACATCATTCCGTACATGTGGCTCTATAAGTTATTTGCCTGGGTGCTTATGCCGAAGTCGAATCACAGTCATTCTCGCCGGGTCTTTGTCCGTGAAGCCAAAGTGCTTGGACACCGCGAGTTTATTAAGTGGTTTCGAACATCCACACAGGTTGAGGCGATGCATGAGAGGTTAAGGCGAGCCATCTACCATGTGCCGCGCCTATATGTGATGGGAAAAGAAGACCATATGTTTCTGCCAATTCTAAAAAGAACAGTGCGAAACAGCGCATCAACGATTGTGCATATTATCGATAACTGCGGCCATGTCTGCAATATTGACCGAGCGGAGGAGTTCAACCAGATTGTGCTCGCTTTCCTACGCAACTCATGCGCTCTATCTGTCAATGAAACGCCGTAGCACATAAGCGTTACAATTTCCAGAAATATGCCTAGCCGCTCTGTGTCACACATAGTACAATGTAGACAAACAACAAGAACAGAAAGGGGGAGAGCCGTTGTTTTATGTGGTGCTCACCTTACATTTACTTGCAGTGACAGCCAAGCTTGCGGTTCTGTTTCTTATTCCACGCTTGAAGGATGTAGAGCAGACGAAGCGGTTTCTTGTCTTTTACCGTAAGTTGGATTGGACTGCAGACATTGCGCTGTGGGTAACGGGGCTGGCCTTCTTCTTTGTCACATCGTTCCAGTATCTGATGCAGATGTGGCTGATTGTATCGATGCTTCTTTACATGTTCGTATTCTATATGTTGAAGCGATTCTTGATGCGGGGGCTCAAAGAGGTAGCGAATAGTCGTAAAGTTCATGCGGAGAAGGAATTAAAATCACTTCGATTCCAAAACGTATGTGTAGGACTGTTTTCGCTCTTTTTAATGGGATGTATTGCTTTTATGATGATGAACAAACCATTCTAGGCTTGCAGTATGATATAGAACATAAAGACGGGGCGGAATCATCCGCCCCGTCTTTTCGTGCGCAGGTAGCTGCTAGTTAACCCACTCATCTACTGTTTGCTTCGCTTCTTCCAATTCGCTCTCATGCACATAAAGAGCTCTTTGCTTCTCAAGGAAGGAACGAATGCCCTTTTCCTCTAATCTCCGCTGCATGGCCATAAGCCGGAAGTCATTTCGGTCCAAAAATACAACGACCCAGCCGTCATCTGACTTCGGCGTGCTGTTAATCATCTCACGCAATTTCTTGAACATGTCGATTGTCACCACCCTATGATGTAGAAGTTCGATTTATGTTACATTCGGAGTGTGTGCCCATCTTCTGACCAAGAGAAACGAGCAAATGCGTGCCTGTTAGTATGCCTGTAGGTATCGACATCATAAAGAAAGCATTATAGTTATCATGCCATGCCACCTTAGGAAGGGCAATACGTGAAAAGTCCCGAACAAGTGAGTGTATAGTAAGAACCAGGGATTGAAGTAAAAGGTTCAATTACCAATTACATGCAATATTTGCACTGTTAATTACTAAGAGACTTGATAGAATTTAAGTAAGAGAACGAGTCAGTAATCAAATGGAAATATAGGAGGGCTTACAAATGGCTATGAAGGCAACGGGTGTCGTGAGAAAAGTGGACGAATTGGGCAGAGTGGTCATTCCGATTGAACTGCGCCGTAACCTCGGTATTGCAGAGAAAGACGGACTTGAAATCTTCGTGGACGACGAGAAGATTATTCTGAAGCGATATGCTCCAGCGTGTATTTTTTGTGATTCAGCAGAGGATATTACCAATTATCGCGGACGCAACATCTGCAGCAGCTGTCTTACGAATTTGAAAACAATCGACTAGCATCATACATGCCATACTATAATAAGAGAGGTCGGCGTCCAATTGGATGCCGACCTTATTTGCGTGATTCGGATCGCATCAGCTCAATGAGCACCGGATAATACTGTGCACGTACGCGATTCGTTTCTGCAGGGATCACAGACTGAAATTTTTTGGTTCCCATGTTGTCATGTACCCGGTAGCGTACCAGCGGATCGTCCAAAAAGTAGAAGTCATAATGAGGAAGTACGCGCAGCCAGAAGTCATAATCCTGGGCATACCGCAGCCCTTCATTGAATTCCCCGATCTTTTTGAATACCTCCATCTTCATCATGACTGTACATCCATTGATATGACATCCTCGCATCATCGATTGGTAGAAGTCAATCTTGCGGGGGAAGTGTACACTATATTGTCTGATAATCTGGTGATTTGCATCAATGTGGAAATATCCGGTATAACTAATTGCCGCATCATGCTTTTGCATAAAGGCAAGCTGCTTCTCAACTTTGTATGGATCGTATTCATCATCTGAGCTGAGCCAGGCAAAGTATGTGCCGGTTGCGTTGCGTACACCAAGGTTGAGGGCGCTTGCTGTTCCGTTGTTTTCTTTTTTAAAGTAGCGGATGCGGGATAGGTACGGCTTTAATTTCTCCGTGTATTGGGTAGAGCCGTCATCGACAACAATGATTTCGATGTGCGGATAAGTCTGATTAAGCGCACTTTCGATGGCGTGAGAGATATAAGGACAGTTATAAAAAGGGATAATAATCGATACTTTTTCCATAGGGTTCACGAGCCTCTTTTTCTTTTCCGTTCTTCATAGATGCTTTCAAGAGCCTCTACAATTGCCGCTTCGAAGTTCTGCTGCGTACGTTTGGCGGCGGATTGTAAACCGCCTTCACGTAACGTTTGGGCTAAAGCCGGATCAGAGAGTACTGAGAGGATGCCATTTGCAATGGAAATCGGATTTTTGGGCTCTACGATATAGGCGCTTTTCATATGTTCACTAAAATCAAGCACACCTCCTGAATTGGTCGTAACAACAGGTGTGCCGCAGGCCATCGCTTCTAATGGCGGAATGCCAAATCCTTCAAACCAGGAAGTGGAGATGAATAGGTCTGCCGTTTGATAATGTTCGGCCATTTCTGTGGCTGTTTTGGCACTGTATACATGATGGGGAATCGATGGGGGGAGCATGAGTTTTCGTTCGGGACAGATCATGTGAACGGCAAAGTTTTTATTATGATGCCAAGCGTAATTGATCGCACGCACAAAATCATAAAACCCCTTGAGCATATAACCAGCCTGTGGATCGCGTGCAATATACAAAAGAATCGCCGGTTTATGCTTCGGCCATTCGTTTTGTGTAGTAGGTTTGAAGATCGTAGGCTCAATTCCAAGAGTTACAACCTGGCTTTTTCGTTTGGTATGGCTTTCGATCTGCTCTGCAAGCCAATTCGAGACGCTAATGATCGGAACATCTTGTTCATACGTCCAGGTGGCAAATTCTTTATCAGGTACCCAATACGGCTCGAAGCCTTGGCTAAAGCGTACGCACTGATCGGGCCAAGCCTGATAGGAGGGTAAGAATGTCGTATAGAAATTCGTAAGGACAATATCCCCGTATGGAATGTATTCCTTCTTAAGTGCCGGAACCCATGTCAGTTTGCAATCGATTTTATACTCTACAGGCATGCCGCGCGGGATCACGATCTCGGTATCGTGTCCTCTAGACCAGAGTGCATTTGCTGTCTCTGCAAGCACTTTACATCCTCCACCGACATGCAAGGCGCCTACGGGAATGACTACTTTCATTACCCGTCCTCCATTCTTATAATGTTTTCCTTTCAAAATATGTGAAATTTGTCCATTGTGAAACTTGGACGACCAAAATGGATGGTAACCAATTGTTAAAATAGGTAGAGGACATCCTTCCTCACTTCCTCGCTATGCATATAGTAGTAGCATCACCCGCGTTTTTTAGAAGAATAAATAGCGGCTTATGCGTAAAGAGAGGAGTGTACGAACACGGTGAAAGTAATGACCATTCTAGGCACAAGGCCGGAGATTATCCGGTTAAGCCTGCTGATTCAAAAGCTAGATACGCTTGCTGGGCGTCATATTCTGGTGCATACGGGGCAGAATTATGACCGCTCGCTGAGCGATCTTTTTTTTGATGAGATGAAAATTCGCAAGCCCGATCATCATATCCAGCTTGCCGGCCATTCTTTTGGCACGCAGGTAGCAGGGATGTTTGGTGAAGTCGAGCGTTTGCTTCAGCAGGAGAAGCCGGATCGTCTGCTTGTCCTAGGGGATACAAACAGTGCGCTATGCGCTGTTATTGGGGAGCGGATGGGGATTCCCGTATATCATATGGAGGCCGGAAATCGCTGCTATGATACGACAGTGCCGGAAGAAATTAACCGAAAGATTATCGATTCAGTTGCTTCATATAACCTTCCCTATACGAAGCTAAGCCGCGAGAACCTGCTGCGTGAAGGCGCTGTTCCTACGCGTATTTGGGTGTCGGGTAATCCTATTTATGAAGTGATGGAGCATTATAAAAGCGAAATTGATGGACGCGATGTTCTAACGCGTCTGGGCCTTTCAAAAGGTGATTATGTCGTGGTGACGGCCCACAGAGCAGAGAATGTAGATAGGGAGGAGCGTTTGCGCAGTATTATGGACGGCCTGCGTCGCACTGCAGAGCAGTTATCGCTGCCTGTGCTCTGCAGTGTACACCCACGAACGCGCAGTCGTCTGGCTTCTTTTGGCATGAATGCGATTCATCCCAGTGTTCGACTGTGTGAGCCGTTTGGCTTTTTTGACTTTGTTCATCTGCAAAAGCATGCACGCTGTGTAATTACGGATAGCGGAACCGTACAGGAAGAGAGCTGTCTGCTTGGTGTTCCGGCAGTAACGATCCGCCGCAGTACCGAGCGGCCGGAAACAATTCTATGCGGCAGCAACATTCTATCAGGGCTTGATGCCGCAAATATCGCTCATTGTGTGGAGACGATGATTCACTCGCGCCACACATGGGAAGCACCGGAAGGATATCGTGATCCGCATGTGTCTACGAAGGTGGCACAGTTTGTATTGGGAGGATTACATTATGTTTAAGGGCCAGACCGTACTTGTAACCGGAGGAACCGGATCATGGGGACAGGAGCTGACACGCCGCTTGCTTGCGGCAGGCGCAGAAGAGATTCGTATTTTTTCCCGTAATGAAGGCGCGCAGGTAAGCATGCAGCGGAGCCTTGACTATCATCCAAAGCTTACATTCATTATCGGTGATGTACGTGATAAGGCTGCGGTGCGCGCGGTTTGCCGTAATGTGGATTATGTATTTCATTTAGCGGCGCTTAAGCATGTGCCTGTCTGCGAATTCCAGCCGGATGAAGCGTTAAAGACGAATGTGATGGGTACGGAAAATATAATTGAAGCAAGCATAGAGGCTGGGGTCAAAAAGGTCATTGATGTCTCTACAGATAAAGCGGTGGACCCCGTTAACTTCTATGGGATGACCAAGGCTTTTGGGGAGAAACTGATGATTCGCGCCAATCGGTTCGAGGAAAAAACCAAGTTCGTTTGCATACGCGGCGGCAATGTACTTGGCACGACAGGTAGCGTCGTTCCGTTTTTTCGCAACAAAATTCTTCAGAATGAAGAAATACCACTTACATCACAGGATATGACAAGGTTCTTCCTAACGGTCGGAGATGCGATTGGGCTGTTGCTGCAGGCTGCACAAGCTGCGATAGGCGGAGAAACCTTTGTTATGAAAATGAATGCATGCCGAATTGAGGATTTGGCGCAGGTTATGATTACAAAACTTGCCAATCATCCGCTTGCTGTGCGTGAAGTCGGCATTCGACCTGGCGAGAAGCTGCATGAAGTGCTTGTTTCTAGCTACGAAGCGCCGCATACGTATGTATATAATGATAAGTATTTTGTTATTTTACCTACCCATCCTACTGAGGAGTTGTTGCAGCGTTACGGACATCTGACGAAGGCATCGTTTACCCACTATGCATCCAATATGAATCTGATGACACCGCAGGAGATTGAACAGATGCTGCATCAAGGGGGCTTTCTTACATGAGGGTGCTTGTTATCGGTGGCAATGGTATGGCCGGACATATGATTGTGCAGTATTTGCGTGCGCGATCTTATGAAGTATGGCAGACAACGCGAGAAGAGCTGACAGATAAGCAGCATGTCCAACTGGATGTTCGTGATGAAGAAAAGCTTACGTATGCGCTTGAAAGTGTAAAGCCTGCTGTTGTGATTAATGCGGCAGGTATTTTGAATGAAGAGGCGGAGAAGCATCTTGTGGATGCGATCTGTGTAAACAGTGTGCTTCCGCACCGATTGGCATCCATGAGCCGCACATACGGATACCGGTTGATTCATATCAGTACGGATTGCGTATTCTCCGGTGCGCGCGGCGGCTATACGGAAGCGGATATACCTGATGGAACGAGCGTGTATGCGCGGACAAAGACACTGGGGGAGGTAACGGAAACGCCGCACGTAACGCTGCGTACCTCTATCATCGGCCCGGATGCAAAAGAAGACGCAATCGGTCTGTTTGCATGGTTTATGCGGCAGCGTGGATGCATACGCGGATTTCGGCGCGTGTTCTGGAATGGGGTAACCACGCTTGAGCTTGCAAAGGTAATTGAATGGACGCTTACTTATCCGCTTACCGGGCTTGTCCAGATAGCAGCCCCCGCAAAAATCTCCAAATATGAACTGTTGTGTTTGATGAAGGAGACATTCGGGCATGATCGGGTATTGATTGAGCCGGATGATGCAATGGTATCCGACAAGAGCCTATGCAGTACACGGACGGATTTCACCTATCCGGTGCCTCCATATCCTAATATGCTTCTTGATTTGAAGCGGTGGATGGAGCAATAAAACGTTATATATAAAAGGCAGAAACCTTAGTTTATCAAGACCTAAACTAAAAAAAGATTTACAAAATAAAGGACATAACATAGTAGTCATATATAGTATGTTACGTCCTTTATTATTCAACTAAGCACCCGTTAGTTGAATAGCAAAACTAATCTTACCTATAGCGTTTAAAGTTATTTAACCACTTTATTTGGAATATACGTTTTTAAAACGTTCACATACGACTAACATATGTGGTGAAAATTCTACACTGTATTCTTTTAATAATTTGGTAAAAAACTTTTCGTGTGCATCCCACCAAAAACGATAATCCCCTTCACCTTCTGCTAAAGCAAATTCCTCTGTTACTTCATTCATTGGAACAACTTCAACAGATTGAATTTGAATGACTGCAACGGGCTTTACCTGCCCATCTAAAACAATATTATATTCACCAGCTTGCGGTATAGGCTCCTTTTCCAACTCGTAAAATACAAAACCTGAAGTGGTGGCTGTCTTCTTCCCTTCAACCACTAAATCAGCTAACCAATCAGCGGAAGCTCCAAATTGAAAAGCATTTTTATATTCAATCCCGTCCATTTGATTTGCTACACAAAAATCATTCCAAAATTGTTGTACCTTATTCATACATTATCATCCTTTGCATCATCTTTATTAAACATTCTTAAAGAAACTTCACCCTCCACTCAAAATAAACACACGTTCTTTTCATTTTATACATAGTAAACTATAATTCCAGTCTCTAATTAACAAATCTAATATAGATAAGAAAAGAGGATATATGCTCATATATTGAACATAATATCCTCTTATTAATTTAGTCTATTTAAACTAAGACTTCTGCCTTTTTCTCCTTTTGGCGGCCGCAAAAAAGAGAGTTAGAAATTGATGATAATACTGTTAGCAGCTGCTACACCTGATGGAAATTCATCACAAAATACAAAGCCATCCACAATGACAGATCGACTCTCACGCGGCATAAAGAAGCAAAGATCGAAGCTTGAGAAAACCAGCATATCCCCTGGCGGAATTGTGCTGCAGTGCAGCGGTCGGAGCCAATGCTCTCCCTTGTCCTTGATTCGATCCTTCCAGTCGGTGTGTACGTATTCCCATTCTTCTAGGGGGGAGGCGTTTATGAACTGTTCTTGTTTTTTTAGCGTACCGATTTTTCCGCCTAATCGGCTTCCTTCCACCGGCTTGATCCGTATGCAGATAATCGGATGATGCAAATCTTTTATTCCCTGATTCTTCATAGCGAAGCTGCCCATGATCAGTATTTCCTCGCTAGGCTCATCTTTTTCCGGGAGAACCAGCGAGTAATTAAAAAACGCGTCGCAGCAGATATCGGCTCTTTCATATACCTGTGCGCTCTGCGCTTTATTCGTCTCTCTTTTTTCTGTAAAGTATGCTTTTATTTTCTGATACATCCCTGTGCTCATGTGTTCCTCCTTATGCAACAAAAAGAGGGGCTATGCCCTCTTCTTGTCTGAAGCTTATAGATCGTCTGACTACATTGTCGGGAAAATATCCATGCATTGCTGCGGTACGCTGAATGGCGGGCATTCAAATGGAATTTCCGGACGAGGCATACAGAAGTTCGCATCGATCTCAAGCTTCACGATCGCTTCCATCTGTACATCCTGGCACATTGTAATATTGACATCGAGCTGCCTGAATGTGTCAGCCGCTGGAGTTGGCGCACCAAGAATCGGTCCGCAGAACAGATGAGCATCACACTGGAAGTCTGTAATGTGGACGTTCAGGCGCGTACCCCGTGGAGCACAGAGGAAGAATTTCTCTGTTACAACCCATTGCTGCGGCAAAGAGACGCAAGTCACAGGTGCGCCGGTTGCCGGGTTGGTTCCAGTAACGCGAATACGTACGAATCCCTTTTTCAGAACTTTGACACGTTGGAGTGTGATCGTGCGCGGTGTCGGTCCTGGGAGTGTTACTGTGACATCCTCGCGGTTGTTTGGATCCGTTAATTCACGAACCTCGATTAATCCGAGTGCAATCACATCGGGATCGAGCGGATCGATTTGATTGCCATTGGCATCAGTTGGCACGCATTCAACGGAAAGAGGACCGGTGAGAAATGCGCATGGGTCGGCGCCAAGCACGCCATCACAGTTAAATCCAAGCGCTCCAAGTCCTGAAGCACCATTGAAACTCAGTGTAGGGATGTCAACCTGGCGAGTAACCCAGTCATACACTTTCGGAACCCTGATGCACAATGTTTCTTGACCGCCTTGAATGAGTGTGGGTCTGTTAACATTGTTTTCCTGCATGTAATAATCATCCTTTCCAAAATAATTGATGGGGGATTCGAACTAATTTATCATATACAACTACGGCCTATACAGTTCTAGGTATTCGCGGAATTTTATTCTTTGCTTCCTCATTTCACCCATCTCTCCCTTAGCGCATACAGATAAAGATAGATGGTAGGCATAGGCGCATTGCAATATATGGCGAAGGAGTGAAAAAGGTGAAGGATGGTTTAGCACGGTTTGATCCGAACGATGCCACCAACGTGCAGCTCCGGCAAAGATTAATCAACCTCCAGTCGGAACTATCAAAGAATAAGACGCTGCTCTCACGCTATAAGATGGAACTCTCGCGCTACAAAACGAGGGTGAAATATTACAAAGAAAACTTCGGCAATTACCGTATGGAGGAGATGCAGGAGCAGATCCTCTCATTAGAAGAAGAAACCGCGCAGCAGCAGGCCGAAATAGCACGTTTAAGCGAGGAAAAACGACAGGCGGAAGAAGCGCGGCAAGAGCTGCTTGCACAACTTGCTGCTAGCGAAGCAAACAATAATGAACTAGATAAGGTGGAGAGCTCCGGCGAGCTAGAGAGCGACCTGTATGAGCATATTCAGACGCTTGAGACTGCGCTTGAACAGAGCAGAGAAGAGCTTGCGCAGCTCACCTGTACCCAAGAGAGGGAGAGACAGCAGGCTGAAGCAGAGCGGCAGGCATTGCTGATGCGGATCTCCGCACTTGAGTCTGGTGAATCCTATCCGCTTGCTGCAATTGAGACGGCAGAAGCCGAGCATATGCTCCAGGCTACACTCTGCTCGCTTGAGGAAGAACTCGCAGAGGCCAGGGAGCAGATTGCTGATTTGGTGGATCAACTAGAAGCTAAGGAAAAGAACTTGGCAGAGCTAACAGGTATACACGAGCAGCAGCAGGCAGAGAGTCAGCAGGAGAGAGAAGAAGCTCTTACAAGGATGGCGCTTGAGCATAGAACACAGGAAGAAGCGTATAGGGAAGAGAAAGAACGGTTGAGTGCTGAGCTTGATGATGCCAAACGCTGCATTATGGAAACGAATGAGCAAATTGAGGAGGTCAGAGCGGAGTTGAAGCGACGAATTGAAGAATACGACGACGAGCAGGACCGTCTCCAGCAGGAAATGAAGCGTTTGGAAGAAGAGGTGCAGGGAGCGCGCAGGGATGCCCGCGAAAAAAATGCGGCGGTCGAAGAACTGCGGCGCCAGTTGAAAGATCGTCTTACTGAATACGATGCAGAACGAAAGGAGATCGAGCACTATATTTATCAGCTTGAAGAGCAGGTGAACGAAGTACAGAACTTATCAGAATATGAAGAAGAGAAAAAACAAATTCAACGGCACATCGAGTATCTAGAGGCGGAAGTAAAGAAAGCGGAAGAGCGTCTGCTTGAGAAGGACCAAATAATTGATGAGCAGATTCAGCAGCACATTACAGAACTTGAAGAACAACTAATCGAAGCGCAGGAATACTTAGAAGAAAAAGATCAATTAATTGAGGAGTTAAAACTGCGGTTTGAGCAAAAAGAGGAGAAGTATACACAGGAGAAGACCAGACTTGAAGAACGACTAGCAGAAGTGAGCCGCCGCTTTCAGATGCAGGAGGAGCAGATGGATACGCTGAATGCAGAGTTGAGACAAAAAAATAAATCCCTTCTCGCCGAGAAAAAGCAGTTGCAAAAACGCCTCGATCTTTTAGAGGAAGAAATGGTAGAAGCGCGAGCTGGTGTGAATGCGAAGGATACAACGATTCGAGAGCTAAAGCTGCAGCTAGAAGAGAAGAGCGGTACTCTGGAGCAGGAAAAAGGGAAATGGCAGCGACGTATCATTGAACTTGAATATGAAATCGAAAAAGCCCAACGCCTCCACAAATTAAATGAGCTTGAGGAAGAGATACAAAGTAAGCATCTGCAAAAGCAGTTGGCCCATTTCGCTGAGAAGCTGCAGGAAGCAGAAGAACAGTTAGCTGAGAAAGCACAGCGTATCGAAGAGCTGCGCGGCAGGACGGAAGTAGAGCTAACCAAAAAAACACAGGAAATTGTCTCTTTGCGCCAACAAATAGACGAAGAAGGGCGGATAGCTGCGCAAAGAATTGAAGAGGCGCGGCAGCAGGCAGAGGCGGAAGTGAATGTGAAAAATAAACAGATTGAAGAGTTAAAGCAGCGCTTGGAGCGGCCGAAGAAGAGATATGTGCAACAGGATGAAGGGAGCGCAGCAGGTGAGAGAACCTGGAACCGGGATTATAAATATGAGGTAGAAGAATGGAAGCGCGAAGAGCAGTCTCGAACAGCAGCGCCAGTCCAGCGAAGCGTAGATAACTGGTTTACACGTAATCTGGTCAGCCAGCAGACATTGCGCGAACGAAAGATACAGGAGCAAAGAGAGGCAGCCATGACAATGAACCCACGCATGTACACAACAGCGAATGCAGATCGAAGACCGTGGTTTACCCAATTTGCCGCGCAGGAAGCAGGTAAGCAGTATCAGCACCCATCGCCTTATCAATTATCCTTCGAGCATGCCTATCGCGGGGCAGCTCAGCCCTCTCCCTATCAGGCGATGAACGCTTCGGCTTCACACTCGGCGATAGGCGGTACAGCTCAGGGAGTGCAGGATAGCGAGTTTTTAAACTCGTTCCAGCCGCAGAGAAGCAACTCCGCTTCCACGACTCCCGCTGCTTCGCCTCCGGAAATAGCGCTGCGAACAAAATCATCCCAGGAGCCCGATTTATTTCTCGGATTAAAAAAAACACTATCGACCTTCACACCACCGCAGACGGAATGAAGATATTTACGATAGAGAGCGCGGTGTATAAGGCATTACTAGAGCATTGCCTCAAAGAGATACCGATAGAGGCGTGCGGATTCCTCTCAAGTACACAGGCGTGGCATGGTAGCACACTGTGGCCGGTAAAAAATGAAGCACACAGTCCCACCCGTTTTTTAATTTCGGAAGCAACGGTAGCTGAGGTATTGAGCGCAATGGCGGAAGAGGGAGAGAGGCTAACGGGTCTTTATCATTCCCACCCGACTGCACGCCCTGTGCCATCGGCGCGAGATATTGCTTATAATCCCTATCCTGATCTGCCCTATCTTATTCTCTCGCTTGCAAATAAGGAAGGCGAATTGTGCGGATATAGTATGAATGAAGGACGTATGGAAGAGCTGGAAATTAAAATTATAGAACAATAAGACGAAGAGAGGCGACTCCTCTATCTGGGGTATTGCCTCTTTTTCCTTTGGCAAAGCCCGGACTTGCCCAGGAGGCGACACGATTGCAATAAGACACGCATACAATTACAATATGCACGTTATAAGGATGGAGGAGAAAGCATGACAGGACATTATTATCACGGCTCTTCTTCCCGAAGAATATACACAGGGACGGGCATGCCTAAAATGCCCAGCGCAAGTAATCCGATCAAGAGTTATCACTCGTCGGACCCAACGATTAAGAATCTGTACAATGGAAAAATGGGCGGTGGCTGCGCCTGCGGCAAAGGACGGCCGAAGAAATAGGACGGAACGTTTAGCACACTTATTGAAAACAATACGTGTGCTTTTCTTTATTTGGGCTGCCCGTGCCGTTTATTTTGCTAGAAGGATTGCACCATATAGTAGATTCATAGCATACAATATAGTAAATCTGACTCGATAATCTAATTGGTGGGGGCCAAACAGAGAAACGGTCGGATGCTGATAAAGCCCGTGCTGTAGCAAGCGGGCTTTTTTTATTCTCTCTGATTTTTATTTAAAAGCAGTGCAAGAGCGGAGGCAGGTTGAGAGTCTAGTAAATATAATGAACTATACATGATTTTACTAGTGAGGGGTGATGAGAGAAATGTCTTCTTCGAACTGGTGGTGGCATTCGGATTGCTTCACAAAAAAGGGATGCGGCTGCTCGGATACATGCACCTGCCGGATTCAATGCGAATGTGTCGTATGCAAACCATGTCCGCCAAAACCGTGTCCACCAAAGCCATGCCCGCCACCTAATCCATGTCCGCCAGCATCAACAGCTATAACGCTATCAACCGGACCGCTCTTTATTCCAGAGAATATTGCGCCACAATCAGTAGTGGCTCATGCAGACGTATTGAATCTGAATGCTTCGTTCGCCCAATTTGTTACATTTCGTGTGTATGACTGGGGAAGTGGGGCGAGTGCGACGACTGTGCTGCCCATTTTTGAGACAGGGGCATTGATCGGGCCGAATAGCAGGCAGGAATTTACGTATGCGGGGCTTCCTTCTAGGCACTATGAACTGCGCTTCATTATTCAGAGTCCTGGCCGCAATCTAATCATCAATACATGGGCTTCGGAGGGAGGAGTGGGACCTACGCCGGTAACATTCTTTAATATTGAAGGTCTCACGGTATTGAATAAAGACTTAACACCGCTTGTGTAATAGAGAGAAGGAGGCTGTGCGTAAGCTTAAACAGGCCTCCTCTTTCTTTTTTATAAAATGGCGAATGCGTAACGCAGACAAGCTTCCCTGAATTTATTGTGAAGGAAAGGGGAGATGAGCGATGAGCAAAGCAAGCGGAAGCAAAGTGATGATTGCCGCACCGGTGCGCGATCGGGGCTGGATTTTGCCCCGGCATCTCGAAGCGCTTCTTGCCCAGACAGAGGTAGAAAAACAATTCTATTACATAGTCAACGATTGTACAGACGATACGGAAGCGATTCTTACGCGCTATGGCATGCGATATGACGTGCATAATCTGGGGCGGACGCATGGGCATATCAGAGGACAATATTCAATTCGCAATCTGGCGTGCTTGCGCAATCTAGTGCTCGAAGAGTTCTTGCGCAGCGATTGTACGCATTTGTTTTCAATCGATACGGATGTGATTATTCCGCCCGGCAGCCTTCGCACCTTGCTTGATCATGACAAAGATATTATTTCCATGATTATCCGCAACAGTGTACAGATTTTTGCTCATAATATTATGATTCGGGGCATGCACCTGCAGCGAATTCCAAGCGGCGTAATTCCTGTAGACGTAACAGGTGCCGTCTATGCGATTAAACGATCGGTAGTCGAGGCAGGTGTGAGGTATGCGGAGAATTATTATGGTGAGGATATTCCGTTCTGTCAGGCTGCCAAACAGCTTGGCTTTAGTATTTACTGCGATACGACGCTGCGCCCCATCCATGCGTATGCAAAAGGAGTGGAATTGATCGCAGACGTACGCGGATAAGGAGGGATAGGATGAGTGAGGACATTACGATTGTGTATCCGGCTACAGTGGACTGGTATTTGCTGTATAATCGACCGCAGCAGCTTCTTACGGCCTTTGCCAAGCGGCCCGGTGTACGTTCCATCTTCGTGACGACAGAATCTTTTCGCATGCTCACAGCACCGATTGTCGAATTGGCGGAGGATTTATATATTGTCCGGCAGTATACAGACTATAGCCATCTCCTGCGTGGAAAAAAGGTATTCTGGTTCACCTTCCCACCTCATTATCGTTATCTACAGCGCAAAGGATTGTTTGATTTGGTTGTGTTCGATGCCATCGATAACCCGGAAGGAGAGTTTGCGTTTTGGAAGCGAGATCTGCCTGCTGCTATTAAATATACCGATGTTATCGTATCTACAGCACAGGAGATGTATAACTATCATGCATCATCTGGCAAGCCGCTGTATATGAACCGCAATGCCGCTGACTATGAACATTTTAGTCAGGCAGCGAATCCACAGGCACCTCCCCCTGATTTTCCTGTACGTGCACCCGATGAAAAAATCGTGGGATTCTATGGAGCCTTGTCCACCTGGATTGATTACGGATTGATCCGTCGCATCGCAGAAAGGTATAAAGTTGTATTGATTGGTGATAACAAATTCTTTCGCAATAAACTTGTCCATCCGCGCGTCATTAGCCTACCGCACAAAGATTATGAGGAACTTCCGCGCTATTTGGCCCAATTTGATGCGGCATGCATTCCGTTTGTGCTAACAAATATGATTAAAGGATGCGACCCGCCCAAATTCTATGAATACATTGCTGCTGGCAAGCCGGTTTTGGCTACACGTATGAATGAGCTTACGAGATTTGGGGAGGAAGCGGTATACTTTATAGACGCTCATACATGTCACCAGACAATTGAGCGGGCGCTTGCAGAGAATACGCCCGCACGCATCGCACGGCGGATGGAGATTGCTCGTGAGAATACGTGGGAGAAGCGGGCCGACGAGGCGCTTGCGATTATTCACCAGCATCTTTTTTGACAGCACAGATAAAAAGTGAACGCGGGAATGTGTCCCGCGTTACTCCCTTTGTCTGCGCCGGTATGTTTTTTCGCGTTCTTGCTGCAGCTTCTCGTATATATCCATATATCGTTTACGGTATTCAATCACCAATAGCCTTGATTTCACACAAAGCTCAAACAATTCACCACACTGTTTTCGATATTCGAACACGAGCTGGAGCAATTGCTCTTTATCGGAGATAGGACGGGGCGGGATACCTGCCTGCTTCTCTCTCCTTTCCCGCTGCCGTCTTTCTTCCCTTGTCGGAAATGGAATCACGTTGTCCCTATCATCCACCATGTTCACCCCATTTACCATTATTGTATTACGGGAATAAACATGCTGCTTCCGCAGATGTACGCATGCATGTAAGAAAAGGCGGTCTAGGGACTATCTGCTCAAAAATTAAACCTTGGTCTCAATAATTGCGGCAGCACCAGCAATTGCTAATACGAGCAACAGCAGGAACGAGGCAGGGATGAGGACATATAAGGCCACGATGAATGCCGCTATCCATATCCCTACACACCAGTAACAGCTTAGAAGTGAACCGATCCAGGCGCGAAGCCCCTGACCTTTGATTTCCACATGGCGAATGACCTGCCCGTCCGGCGTCTCTTCAAACGTAATCGTAAGGAAGGGATTACGCAAAAATGCGGTGATTTCGTCAAACACGATCAAATGGGTCAAACGAAATGATGCTAGAATCAAAACGACAAGGTGGAGCCAGGATAATTCCGGCAAATAAACACCCCCTTTCTTTCTATGTTGTATTGTATGCCTGTCACCCTCGTAAGTGCGCAAAAAAAAGAATAGAGAGATCCCTATTCTTCTTGCTTGTCGGTATCTTTTTTTCGTTTTTTCATATTCTCGTATTCTTCCATGAGCCGTTGAAGTACATCGTCCGATACTTCAACGAAGTGGTCGAGCTCGCGCATTGTGAGTAGACACTGGCTTCTACCATCAATGGTTGTAAAGCGAAACAGTATATGCCCGCCTGAGAGCACATCCGCCACTTCCCAGATGAACCGCGTACCTGCTTTGAAGCGTTTTCCCCGTCCATAAATGGGGTGGAAGGGACGATAATTTTCTACAACCCACATAAGGCCCCTCCTGTCCTCTTGCCCGCCCGTTCCCCGAGCAGCTACCGCGCATTGTAAAAGAGAGTGTGTATATACAGTATATGCAGGGGATGTCGGGAGGGAACCGAAAGTGTCCGGTGGTTTTGTATTTGCTACCCCGTGAAGAAACGATGCAGCTCATCCATATGCTTCGCAAGCTTAGCAGGCGGGAGACTCTTTATGACCTGATGACCGTAGCGTTTTGTATGCAGACGGGAATCAAGAATAACGACGACACCCCGATCGCGTCGTGTACGAATCAGCCGCCCGAATCCTTGTTTGAGGCGCAAAATAGAGAAGGGAAGCATATATTCCATAAAGCTGTCGCGCCCCCGCTTGCGCAGTCTTTCGGTCCGGGCTTGGGTCAGCGGGTCGCTCGGCACAGGAAAAGGCAGCTTGGCGATCACCACGCAAACGAGATCGTCACCAGGCACGTCCACGCCCTCCCAGAATGATTCACAGCCGAATAACACATGATTGGTGTCGGTACGGAATTGCTGAAGAAGCTGATCGCGTGAAAGCTGCGGGCCATGCAAGAGACCCTTAAGTTGATAGCGTTCTAACCATGGCTCCATGGCTTCATAGATCCGGTTCATCTGACTGTATGAGGTGAATAGGAGAAATGTCCGGCCGCGTGTGGCAGCCACAATCTCTTTCATGGAAGCGATGAGGAAATCCTCATACTCTCGCTCGGTCGGTGCCGGAGCGTCTTCCGGCACAAGCAGCACCGCCTGCTCCTCATATTTAAAGGGACTTGGTGTCTCCATCGTCTCATACTCATCAATCCCCATCCGTCCAGCAACAAAGGAGAAGTCTCCCTGTGTTGTCAGCGTTGCAGAGGTGAGAATTACGGCTTTTTGCTCAAAAAGCTCTTCTCTAAGAATTCCGCTTACATCGATGGGCGCTGAATATAGGTGCAGCATAGCAGCCCAGGCGAATTCATCCCGAATCAGCGGCATATGCTCTTTATGAGGAGGTTCTTCATATGCGACCCATGTCGCCCATTCGTCCGGCGATTGATTTGCAAGCACATGGCATACCATCCGCTCCATTTGCTCGATCTGTCCGATATACCGACTGAGCCCGATCACGGTTTCTCCTTCACCCTCCTTTGATTCCAACTCCTTTCGCTTGTCAATGAAAGCCATTTTCCACTCGTTGAAATAGGGCTTACAGATATCGGCTTGCGCAATGTTTTTCTTAAGTAAGTATTCATTCTGTGGCCTCTCGGCTAGCGCGCGGGAAAGCGGGGCGAACAGCTCGATAAGCTGTGTTGTCAGCCGGACGCGAATTCCCTCTACCTGACGCTCGAGATCCGGTGCATCAAGCTCGCGCGCCCAGTGCGCCCGTTTTCGTAAGAAGCGGTTGAATAGCGTATTCACCTCTTCAATACTGACATGGTACGTATACTGTTTGGTAACCTGATCTTCCACACGGTGGGCTTCATCCATAATTACCGCATCATACTCGGGAAGAATGCTGGCACCTTGCCGCCTAAGGATCAGATCGGTGAAGAATAGGGCGTGGTTAACGACAATGATTTGCGCATTCTGCAATTTTTTACGTGCCTGTTGGATGAAGCATTCTTTATAGAAGGGACTGTTTTTGCCCATACAATCTTCACCATCACCCTGTATGGCTGAAAAAAGTCCCGGAGGCATGGGCAGTGCCACCTCATCGCGGTCCCCTATTTTCAAGGAGGGCAGTTTTTTCTTTACATGCTGCAGAATAGGTTGATCCTTTACCTCCTTTGTCAGACTATCTTTTAATAGTTCATCAAATCGCCGTTTGCAGATATAATTGCCGCGCCCTTTTGCCAGCTCATAATGAAAATCTTCGGCAAGTTCCGGATCAAGTGCATGAAGAACCTTGCGTACCATTGGCAGTTCCTTTTCTAGAAGCTGCTGCTGGAGCGTAATTGTATTGGTCGAGATGATGACGCGCTTTTCATTTTTTAACGCCCACCATGCAGCAGGCAGAGTATAACCAAATGATTTACCTGTTCCGGTACCAGCCTCAATCAGACCATGCTTCTCCTGCTTTAAGCAGCGCAGGACGAGATTAGCCATCTCAAATTGCGCGCGTCGCGGCTGGTATTGCGGCAGGAAACCAGACAGAATTCCATTTCGTTTAAATATGCGATGCAGTGTTTTTGAGTACGTTGCCATACGTTCGATCCTTACATTTTTCTTTCATCATAGCAAAACGAATGTTCTGATTCTACCATTATGAAGTTGTTTCCTGTATCTGTTCGAAACTTTCCTGATAAAGGACAGAGGATATTGGAATAATATAGTAGAAGTATGTACGTTATAGAATGATACGTTGTAAAAGAAAAAAGAGAAATACTAGGGTTCGGGGTGAGGATGATGCTGGGGAAAGAATATGGCGATGATGGGTGTGGAAAAGTAGAAAGGGCCTGGCATGAGAGTGAAGAGCGCTACCGTCTATTGGTGGAGCATTCGCCGGATACGATTGCGGTGCATGCAGAAGGCAGGTTTGTATTTATCAATCGGGCTGGGGTTGATTTATTTGGCGCAGCCTATCCAGAAGATTTGATTGGCAGGCCGCTGCTTGATTTTATTCATCCAGATACGATCGATGTGGCGGAGAGGCGGATTGCCAGATCATATCAAAACCAAGGGCGTGCCGGTCGGATTGAGGAGAAGCTGATCCATCTAAATGGAAGGATCATCGATGCTGAGATTTCTACCATTCCGGTCATGTATGAGGGAAGACCTGCGACTCAGGTTATCATCCGTGACGTGACAGCACGTAAAGAGATGGAACGCATGCTTTATGAAGCGAATGAGAAGCTGCGCAAGCTGTCGATGATGGACGGCCTGACAGGCATTTCCAATCGCCGCTGTTTTGACGAGAGTCTAACAGACGAATGGCAGACGGCGCTTTCCCTTTTGCTCATCGATATTGACTGTTTTAAGGCATATAACGATACGTATGGACATCTGCAGGGGGATGAGTGCTTGCGGCAGGTTGCCAAGGCGCTTGAGGATGCGCTGCCGGATTGTTTGGTTGCCCGGTATGGGGGCGAAGAATTCGCCGTGCTGCTGCCGGATACGAAGCGGATAGAAGCGTTCTCCTGTGCGCAGCAGTTATGCTGTCGCATCGCATCGCTTCGTATCGAGCATATCTCCTCTACCGTAGATGCCTGCATCACAGCGAGCATTGGGGCAGCGACGATGTATCCTGTGCGCGCCGATGACAAGGTTCTGCTTATCGATGGAGCGGATCAAGCCCTGTACAAGGCCAAACAGCAGGGACGCAATCAAGCCATCAGCACAGAGGGAGCGACGTCCCTTTTGTCAAAAATGGAGCGGGAAGGTTAACTTTCCGCTCCATTACCCTGTCGGATGAATGAACGTGGGAGGAAGCGCTAAGAGAGGTTTTGCTGCTGGTTTCCCGAAATAATAGCCTTGAAATAATTCATAGCCCATTTCGCATAAAAAGTGAAAATCGGTTGCTGATTCCACTCCTTCCGCCAAAGGCTTGGCGTTCAACTCGCGGGAGAGTTCCAAAATCGCCTTCGCCGTGCGCTGTTTAGCGGGATCGCTGCTGATGCCGTTTGCGAATTCCATTGCCAGCTTCACTACATCCGGCTCCAATTCTGACAGAAGGCGAAGACTATTATAACCGGTTCCTACATCATCTAACGCATATTTGAAGCCTTGACGCTGGTAATAGCGAAGAATGGACTTGAGATGCTCCACGTTTTTGATTTCATCACTTTCCACAATTTCAAATACAATCTGCTCCGGCCGCAGTCCCGCTTGTTCTATCATGCGGCACGTTGACGCAAGACAGTGCTCTGGATTGTAGATGGCGGTCGGTAAAAAATTAATAAAGACCATCTGATCCGTACCAATACATGTACTATTCTTAACAGCTTCAAGGCGGCAGGCTCGGTCCAATGCAAATAGGCGATTTCGCAGGCGTGCTGCTTCAAAAAGGTGAAAAGGTGAAATAATATGGCCATCCGGATCGATGCCCCGCGTTAACAACTCATAGCCGATAATTTCCATGCGGTTGTTCTTCCGCGCTAAAATAGGTTGATAGTACGTGAGAAGAGAGCGAGTACGAATGACATCATCAACCCAGCTTGCCTCCCGTTCTCCTCGAAATGCCTGAATGGGGCGCATAGATGAAGGGTCAAAAGGCGAATCCAGCGGCCCTGCAGGCATGGCACGTACGTCATCTTCTTCGTAGTGGGCAAGCAAATAATCCATCATGTCGTAGAAAAGAGATTCAGTCATCCAGTACATGCCCTCATCCACCTGTCGCCATTCGTGCGCAGCGGCCGCTGCTGCATATGTATCCAGAAAGGATATGTCCAACGTTTTGCAAAAGTAAAGCATATACCCTCTATCGGCAAGCTGACAAGCCTCACATTCGTGCTGTTGTCTCATTGTTTTTCCTCCCCAGTCTTGTTATGTGCCATCGCCATCTTGCGCCACCAGGCTTCAGCCTGGTTCAAAAGAGAAAGAACCTGAGATGCGACAAGAAAGTAATTGTCCGCATTCCCCTCGCGTTCTTCGTATACAAAATAAAAAAAATCACAATCCCCATTACGTGTACCTAGAACTGTGCGTTTGGAAACATCAAGAATATCAACAGCACGTACGTCATTGGGCGCAACTTTTTCTCCCCACAGCATGTATGCACCATCCGGCGAACATACAGCCGCTTCCAAATAAAAGTAATAGCCCCACTTGCTAAATTGAAAGGAAAGCAGATCGATTTGTTTATCAGACAGGCGGCGAAAATGAGGAAAGTGGCCGGTGAAATTACGCTCATGTAAAAGAGGAACAATTCTCTCGCGCAGTACCTGCTGCATATGCAAGGTAGCTTGATTCATACTCTTCTCCCTTACTCCTAGTATGCGGTGCATAGTTTTGCATATTTTATATATTTATTTTACAATTATTATACATTAAAAGAAAGAGCGAGTATGAAAAGAACAGGCAAATGGTCGGACCTCGTAAATATAATGTTCAACTGAGAGAATTTGGGGAATAAGATAAGAGAAATAATTGTACAAACTTTTAGTAGTGTGCGAAATAGAACAGGTATAATAGAAAATTATAACTATGTAAAGAAAGGTGCGAGATATATCTATGGCTCATCAGCTGCAGCAGCAAATCATTGAAGAATTATGTGCAAAACCAAAAATCAAACCGGCTGAGGAAGAAAGAAGACGCATTGATTTTCTAAAAGAATATTTAACGCAATCCACCATGCAGGGATATGTGCTTGGCATCTCTGGCGGACAAGATTCCACACTGGCAGGTCGATTGGCGCAGCGCGCCGTCGAAGAACTGCGTACAGAAACGAAAAAAGACTATATATTTGTCGCGGTGCGGCTTCCATACGGCGTACAAAAGGACGAAGATGACGCACAGCGGGCATTGGCATTTATCCAACCGGATAAGACGTTTACCGTGAATGTGAAGCCAGCAGTGGATGCCGCCTATCAATCATTTACAGAGGCTACGGGCGAGAAGCTATCCGACTACTTGAAGGGTAACGTGAAAGCGCGGGAGCGTATGAAGGTGCAGTATGATCTTGGAGCACATTATAAGCTGCTCGTGATTGGAACGGATCATGCAGCAGAAGCGGTCACAGGCTTTTTCACAAAATACGGAGACGGGGCCTGTGACGTGGCACCGTTGTATGGGCTTACCAAGCGGCAGGGCCGCGAGATGTTGAAGCAAATGGGCGCAGAAGAGCGCTTGTATATGAAAGTGCCAACAGCAGACCTTGAAGAAGACAAGCCACTGCTGCCGGATGAGACGGCGCTTGGCGTATCGTATGAAGAGCTTGATGATTATCTAGAAGGTAAAGAGGTAAGTGAAAAAGCCGCCGAGACGATTGAAGGACATTATATGAAAACACGCCACAAACGTCACGAACCGGTAACACCACAGGATAGATGGTGGAAGGAATAACAACGATAAGAATGAGTCCTCCAGCTTCGGCTGTGAGGGCTTTTTTCGAACCGGACACAAAGAATTAGGAGAGGAGTGCACCATTGTATGGATGCTCATAAAATTATTGAACGTTTCAAGACGCTGGTCGATGTACCGAGTCCCGCTGGCTATACGGATATGATTATACCGGTTCTAGAGAGCTATTTGGAGGAGATCGGTATTACGGCGAGCCGTACCCGCAAAGGCGGCTTGTTCTTCAGCATAAAGGGACAGGAGCAGAAACACCCGCGCATGATTACAGCGCACATCGACACATTGGGAGCGATGGTCAAGGAAGTGAAAAGCAACGGTCGTCTGCGCATCATGAAAGTAGGAGGATTTTCCTGGAATGTTGTCGAAGGCGAATACTGTACTATACTGACGCGTGACGGAAAAAAGATCACAGGAACGCTTCTTCCGGTGTATGCCTCTGCCCACTTGTCAGAAGAGTACGAGAAGATGCCGCGTACCGAGGAGCTGATGGAGATTCGGCTTGATATTCCGGTGCATACGGCTGAAGATGTACGCGCCCATGGGATTGAGGTAGGTGATTTTGTTGTCTTTTATCACCGGATGGTTGCAAGTGACAGCGGATTTATCAAGTCGCGCTATCTCGATAACAAAATCAATGTAGCTATTCTGCTTGAAACATTGGCTGAGATTAAGAGGAGTGGTACTGAGCTTCCGGTAACAACGTATTTTTATATTAATACGCATGAGGAGATCGGATATGGCGGCAATTCCAATATATCACCCGAGGTAAACGAATATTTAGCACTAGACATTGGAATTGTCGGGCCTGGGCAGCGTTCAAGTGAGTATGAGGTCTCTTTTTGTGCGATGGATTCCTCCGGACCATATGACCGGGAGTTTATCCGTTTCTTTGTAGAATTGGCGGAGCGGCATAGGGTTCCGCATAAAATTGATATTTTCCCTTACTATAAATCAAATGCAAGCGCGGCGCTGGCATCCGGGCATGATTTGATTCGCGGACTTATCGGACCGGGAGTCGATGCCTCACATTCGCTTGAGCGCACGCATACGGAGAGCGTAGAGCATACGGCACGCTTGCTGCACTTGTATCTAACAACCCCATCCCCCGTATACCTCACACAGTATGGCAAGCTTGAGCGCAAATAAGGAGGAATTCATATGAAAGTTGCAATTGCTGGTGGAAGTGGTTTTATCGGTACGCATCTACTAAAAGATTGGCGTAAAAAAAAGCATGAGATCATTGTCATTTCGAGAAGCTGCATGAAAGTCAAGGAATCGTTTCCCTTTGCTGCGTGCATAACATGGGATGAGCTGAAAAGCCATCCCGAGCGGCTTGAGGGCATCGATGTACTCGTTAATTTGGCAGGCGAATCAATTAACAGCGGACGCTGGACCGAGGCGCGCAAGCAGCGGATTCTACTCTCAAGGGTAGATACGACACAGAAGATTGCAGCCGCGGTATCCCAGTTGCAGCAAAAGCCTGATGTTGTTATCAATGGATCAGCCATCGGAATTTACGGCCAGTCTGATACGGCTAGATTTGATGAAGACAGCAAAGCAATTGCAGATGATTTCCTTGCACAGGTAAGTCGTCAGTGGGAGGCCGAAGCAGACCGTATTCGCGGCGTAAGGCTGGTGAAGATTCGTACCGGACTGGTGCTTGGTGTAGACGGAGGAGCCTTTTCTAAAATGGCGCTTCCGTATCGGATGTTTGCGGGGGGGAGAGTCGGCAGCGGGCGTCAATGGCATTCGTGGATTCATATTGCCGATTATGTTCGACTCATTAATTTTTGTATTGAAAATGAAAGAATGGAAGGGCCGGTCAATGCAACGGCTCCTAATCCGGTAACGAATGAAGAGTTTGGACATGCTCTTGCACGCAAGCTGCATCGACCGCATTGGCTGCCGGTTCCAGGCTTTGTCATGGCGCTGGCATTGGGGGAGATGTCGGAGCTTTTATTGCAGGGGCAGCATGTTGCACCGAAGAAGGCTGTAGCGCATGGGTTTGATTTTCATTATGCTGTAATTGACCGTGCGATTCAGGATTTGGTAAGCAAAATGTAGCCGCAGGCAAATTAAAAAAGGGAGAGTTCAAATGGATTTGGTAGAAAAATATGCAAAGGGAAGCACGATTATCAAAGAAGCGATCAGCGGAATAACAGCTGATCAATTAAAAGCTGTACCTGAAGCGGGAGGGTGGAGTATTCATCAGATTGTCATTCATGTAGTGGATGCGGAGATTGTCTACACAGGACGAATAAAGCAGGCCGTAGCAGAAGAAGCTCCTAAGATTTTACCGTATGACCAGGATCGTTGGACAGCGCGCTTGGACTATCATAAGCTGGATATGATGTTGTATATACAGCTATTTAATCTGCTTCGTCAGGTCAATGCACAATTTTTACGCAATATATCTGATACGGATTGGCAGCGGAGAGGATACCATGCAGAAGACGGTGCGTTAACGGTGCAGGAAATGGTTGAACGACTGGTCGAGCACGTGGATGTTCATACTGCAAAAATTAAAAAGCTGCACCGCCTCATCTTGGAGGGGCAGGAATAAGCTTTTGTTGTATAATGGGGGAGAAAACAACGATACATAGGAAATGGATACATAAAGAGAAAGGGGACAGATACTGTGGCAAGCCCAGAGGATAAAAAAGGTTACATATTCGAGCCTTACAGCGGTAAGGTCGAAGCTGGAAAGATTCGAGAGCTGGCGCTGGCGATCGGCGATGACAATCCGATCTATACCGACGCAGCAAAGGCGAAGGAGGAAGGATTCGACGCGCTTCCCATCCTGCCGACATTTCCGGAAGTCATTGATATGTGGGCGGGTCCAAGCTTTGAGGACTTAATGGAGCAGCTTGAGATCGATATGAAGAAGCTGCTGCACGGTGAGCAGGAGTATGAGTACTTTGCTCCGATCTGTGCAGGCGACACGATTCATGCAGAAACGAAGGTAACAGATGTTAAGTCAAAGCGGAACGGCATGGCGATTTATACGCTTGAAACGATTTATCGTAACCAGAATGAAGAGAAGGTAATGGCCGCACGCATGATGCTGGTCAAAACACCGTAAACAAAGGAGAGAGAACATGAAACCGTATCTGCTTACTTATCGCGAATTCGAGGCGGGAGCAGAGCTGCCGGCCCTTGAAAAACCGCCTGTAACCCGGATGCAGCTGATTAAGTTTGCCGGGGCATCAGGTGATTTTAACCCGATTCATACGATTGAGAGCGTGGGAGAGGAAGCCGGACTTGGCGGTGTCATTGCCCACGGCATGCTGATTATGGGCTTTGTGGGACAGGCGCTTACTACATGGGTACCGCGTTCTTCCATCACAAAGTTCGGCGTTCGCTTCTCGGCGATCACCCGTCCAGGTGATACAATTACTGTCCGTGGACAAATCACGGCCAAAGAAGAGACGGACGAAGGCATCTTCGTTAAAATTAAAGTACAGGCCGTCGATCAAAAAGGTGAAGTAAAGGTGAAGGGTACCTGCGAGGCGCTTTTGCCGCGTACGTAGCCGTGTAGCATAATCAATCCCCTGCAAAAGACCGCATGTTATGTATGCGTGTTCCCCAGCAGGGGATTTTTTATTCTTCTGTGAGCCTCTTTCCAGCTATTTCTTCTATATTGTCCAGAAAACTTGCGCTAGAGTAAGCAAGAGAGACAGTATGGAAAGGTTCGAGGCAAACGTATGAAAATCAAAGCAATGATCGTACTTATTATTACTTCCGTTGTCTTTAGCAGCGGATGCATGCATCAGGACCCGATCCGGGCGGATATGTACCGCCCCTTCGATGATATTGATGACAGCTATGCCCGTACACACATTCTTGATCTGCACAGCCGTGGCATTGTCTACGGTGAAGGGGAGAGACGATATGGACCACGCAAGCCGGTTACACGTGAAGCGATGGCGGCCATGCTCGGCCGTACGCTGCAGCTTTCTCCGATTGATGCTGCCATTCCTGCATTTACCGACGTTCCTCGCACAAGCTGGTCATATGGAATGATATCAGCGGGTGTCATCCGCGGCTTGATCAGCGGCACAAGTGCAAGCACCTATGAGCCGCGCCGTTCCATTACCAGACAGGAGGCGGCTGGACTTTTGTATCGCGCTCTGCCCACTAAGCAGAGTTCCGGCAGCAGTGCGCTGCCGTTTCATGATGCAGCTCGTATTGCAGATTGGGCTAAGCCTGCCGTGAGTGAGTTGTATGCGCGGGGTTTAATTGTTGGCGACCAAGGGCGCTTCCGCCCAAACGATCCATTAACGAGAGAAGAGATGGCTGTGTTGTTGTATGAGTGGATCAGACAGGAGGATGTCGTGCAGAGCGAAAAAGAAGAGAAGGCGGTTCCCGTTAATCTTGGCTGGCAATACAGCATTTCTACACAGGAATTTACCAGCCGGGTAGCGCGTGCGCCGGGAATGAATATTGTATCGCCGCGTTGGTATTTTATTCATCCGACAGAAATGGCAAGCGATGCAACTGAGACGCAGCTTTTGACATGGGCAAAGAAGAATGGCCGTGAGGTATGGCCGCTGGTGGGGAATCGGTTCAACAAGGAATTGACTCATCAACTGCTCGCCAATCCTGATAAGCGGGCGGCACTCGTTCAGAAGCTTGCAGGTTATACACAGAAGTATGCAATCGATGGGCTGAATATTGACTTTGAAAATATTGATCCTGCCGATCGCTTAGCTTTCACCGCTTTTGTGCGAGAGTTGTCTACGGCTCTGCATGCACATGGAAAGAAGCTATCCGTCGATGTGCCGCCGGATTTAGATAGTGATTGGAGTAATCCATACGACTTTGCCACATTGGCTCGCCATGCAGATTATGTCATCATGATGGCCTATAACGAAACATGGGAAGGATTGGGGAAGGCCGGATCAAATGCATCGCTTCCGTGGGTGCGAAGACATGTAGAGCATATGCTGACCATGGTGCCTAAGGAGCGGTTAATTGTCGCGCTGCCTCTTTATACGATGCGTTGGCAGGAGAGTGCAGGCAAAGCAGTGCCTAAGGACATGAGTGTTCAGGATAGTATAAAAGATGTCGAAGCAGCCGGTATAAAACCGGTCTGGGACGCTCGGCTTGGACAGTATTATGCCATATACAACAGCAAAGGTATACGCTATAAAATGTGGCTGGAGGAAAGTCGCTCCCTAGCCCTTAAGTATCGGATGGTGCAGGAGATGGACGCTGCGGGTGTTGCCTTTTGGTATGTAGGATCAGAAACGAATGAAATCTGGTCTGCCCTTGCTAATGAGCGACGTCCTTAACTCCGTATAACCTCATAAATCAAAAGAAGCAGAGGATGTAACTTTTTGCGATCCTCTGCCTCTTTTATTTTGGACGATAAGGAATCGAATGCCCGGAAGTAAATAATCTTTCCTGGTTCGTTTGCTTGATGAATACAAGAAATATTTTTGATAGGATTAACAAGGTCGATATGACAATTATCAAAAAAATCAAGAAGGAACGAGGATATGAAAAAGAAAATTACTAAATATATGACGGCAGGTATGCTTTCGGTATCGTTGTTGGCAGGTTCTTTTCCGCTTATGGAGAACAAAGCGGAAGCGGCTGTGTTTTCTGATACATATAAAACAGCATGGGCTGTACCAAGTATTGAAAACCTTTACAAAAAGGGCATTCTCAAAGGGACAGGGGAAGGGACATTCTCGCCAAGTTCCTCAGTCACGCGCGCGGAGTTTGCGGCGATGCTTGGGCGAGTGGTTAATAAAAAAGCAGCAACAAGTACATTTTCCTTTACGGATGTCTCCAAAAAGAAGTGGTATTACGGCGCTGTAAAGGAAGCGTACCAGATGGGAATCGTTAAAGGTGTGTCGGCCACACGCTTTGCTCCGGATCGTCCGATTACCCGGGAAGAAGCAGCCGCGATTATTGCCCATACGTTTAACTATTCTCATACCAGCAGCGCTCTTTCATACAAGGATAAGGGGAAGGTGAGCAGCTGGGCTGTGAACGGTGTAAAAGCTGTGACACAGAAAAAAATATTTGGTGGAGACAACGGCTATTTCCACCCACAAAAATCGCTGACGCGAGCGGAAGTAGCGGTAGTTCTGCATACGATTGTATACGGCCCTGCTCCAAAGCCCGTGACCGCACCTGTGAAAAAAGTCGCCTCCCGTGCAAGTGACCGGATGGATGAGCTACTCGCGCGTAAAGTACAGCCGCTTCTCGGCACACCGTACCGGTTTGGCGGTACAACAACAGCTGGCTTTGATTGCAGTGGTTTTACTCAGTATGTATACAAATCAATGGGAGTGAATCTGCCGCGTACAACTGGGCAGCAATTCACCAAAGGCACGGCTGTATCGCTGAAATCCATGAAGCCGGGAGATATTTTGTTCTTTGATACGGGTAGCGGCAGTATTTCACATAATGGAATTTATATGGGTAATGGAAAAATGGCTCATGCAGCTACAGGTCAGGGATCGGTGAAGATTAACGATCTGGATTGGTACATAGAGCATTATCGTGTAGTCGGTGTGAAACGGTATTTATAAGCTGATTCTCTCAGAAGAAAGCGCCTGGACTGATGAAGAGCCCAGTGCGCTTTTTCTTTTTAATGACATGTATAAAAGCATGAAAACTCCATCATCATAAGCATACAATTTCAATCAAAAGAAGGTTGAAAGGCAGCCAAAACGAAAGTAGTGCAACTATTCATATTTAACTACTATTCTGTAATAAATTATGGCTAAAAATTAACTTTACAACCATATGCTTTCAGTATTACAATTTTCTCGTTCATCATTTGAGGAGAAGGGGAAAGAGGTAATTGAAAAAGAAGTTTCTTACGGTTGTCTGTTTTTTTCTAACGTTTTCGTTTTTGCCCGTATCGTTTACACAGCATGAGCACAAAAGCACCATTCATCTTGGCCAAACGAAAGCGGAAAGCCTCGCTCCCATTACTACAGGCATAAAGAATGCTGCTACAGCTGAGAATAAGCAATTGACTGCAAGGCTTGACCGTTATATAGAAAAGCAGCTGGCGCTTGATACTTTCCATGGTACGGTGCTGATTGCTAAAGGAGATACGATCCTGCTTAAGAAAGGATATGGCTATGCGTATCAAAAGACAAAGGAGCCTAACCGTCCTGAACATAAATTCGCCATGGGTTCACTGACTAAATCCTTTACCGCCATGGCTATTCTACAGCTGCACGAGAAGGGTGCGCTGAACATTTATGAACCGATTAACCGTTTCTTTCCGACATATCCATTTGCCAAACGTGTGACGATTCATCACCTGCTCACGCATTCTTCCGGGCTGCCTATGAATAAGGGAGATAAGAAGTATGAAGAGCTGACACTGATGTATCCGCCGGGTACAAAGCAGAATTACAGCAATGAAGGATACATTCTTATGGGTCGGATCATTGAGCAGGCATCGGGGCTAGCCTATGATGCATACATCACCTCCCATATTTTTGGGCCGCTGCATATGGATGCTTCTGGTTTTAACTTAAGTCAGCGTTCCGTACTCGACAGAGCCCGCGGCCATAAAAAAGTTCACGGAAACTGGGTTGCACTCGGCATGAACTATGGAACTCGCTTTTCTTCCGGTGGTCTGTATTCGACAGTGGAAGACTTATATAAATGGGATCGTGCGCTCTATACCGATACTCTTTTAGCGCGTTCGCTGCGCGATAAGATGCTGACTCAGCAGATGAAGCAGTACGGATATGGATGGCATATTGAAGAGAGACATGGGCGCAAGCTGGCTGGACACGGTGGTTATGTCCTTGGCTTTTCCGCAGAAATCGTACGTGATACCACATCAAAGAATGTTGTTATTCTGCTAAGCAATCACAGCGATATAGGTCTGAAGGACATGGGGCTGACGCTGCTTGATATGCTTGAGGAGCCTACCAACCCGAACGGGAAGTCCAACGCAAAGAAAAAACCGCTCGTATAGCATCATAACCATACACAAAATCAAGCGTGCCGCAAAAGCTATACAGCGGCACGCTTTTTTTATCATGAACATATCATCAAATAGGCATAGAAATCGAGACAGAGCTCGAGTATAAAGAAGAAAACAAGCGTGGCTTGTACAACAAAAAATAGAAAGGATACATAATGGAGGATCAAAAAATTGTGGACGTGCGCGGTATCTCAAAGAAAGTATACGGAGAAGAAATCATCCATGATGTCTCCTTTTCCGTGCGCCGCGGAGAAATTTACGGATTGCTTGGGCCGAACGGTTCGGGTAAAACCTTTACGATTCGGCTAATGGTGGGCCTGCTCTCATTAACGGCAGGTGATGTGTTGATTGCAGGTCATAGTATAAAAACCGATCGCATCAACGCGCTTGCCCACATTGGTGCCATTGTCGAGAATCCGGATTTGTACGGATATATGACGGGCATGCAAAATTTAAAGCATTTTGCCCGCATGTATGGGCATACTCGTGTAGATTCG
Source organism: Aneurinibacillus sp. REN35 (assembly GCF_041379945.2). NCBI lineage: Bacteria > Bacillati > Bacillota > Bacilli > Caryophanales > Paenibacillaceae > Aneurinibacillus > Aneurinibacillus baijiui. Next base: position 218,279 of record NZ_JBFTXJ020000001.1, read on the forward strand.
GCGCGTATGATAGAAATAGCCAAACTTGTAGAATTGTCCGATGTGCTTGAGCGGAAAGTAAAAACATATTCACTTGGCATGCGGCAGTGGCTTGGCATTGCCCAAGCATTGCTGCATCGTCCAAGCGTACTTATTCTTGACGAGCCGACCAATGGGCTTGATCCCGCAGGAATTCGTAAACTGCGTGATTATTTACGCAGATTGGCAAAGGAAGAACATATCGCTGTTATCTTATCAAGTCATTTGCTTGCCGAAATTGAAAGAGTTGTGATTATCCAAAACGGAAGGACGATTGATGAGCGCAATGTCCGAAGTCAAGAGGCAGCCGTCATGCGTATTGAGCTGGAGGTAACGGAACCTGCACAGGCTGCTTTCTTGCTTGCAGAGTATCACGCCGTCCAGGTAAACGATGCCGTTCTTGTCATTGAAGCAAAGAAGCAGCAAGTACCGTCTGTTGTTGCCTTGCTTACCGAGCACAACAACCGAGCACAACATCGGTGTTTTTCAGGTGCAGATAAAAGAGACGTCGCTTGAGGATATGTTCCTGTCGCTAACGGGAGGGACGCAGTCATGAAAATACTTTGGTCCTTAATACAGAACGAATGTATGAAAATAAACAGCAGAAAACAAAGTCTCTTGTTTGTTTATTTTTGTATGCTGTTTATTATAGCGATGGGGATTACGAATTATTGCCGTTTTGCTTGCTGTTGTGACGTGGGTGTTTCATAAGAGAGATGTGTATTAAATTATAAACGTTATGATGCATGGCAGAAGGGACGGGATAGCATGATCAAAATTCTCGGTGATCCAATCGATATTCATGCCATGGACCTGCAGAACGGGTTTACTGACATGGAGCAAGACATCCTGCAGCGCATGGCAGTAAGTTCAATCTTGTACACATACCCTTCGATAGAACAGCTGAAGTTTGAGCTTACGCTTAGAAGTCATATTGTATCCGCCGCTAAAGCCCTTGACCAAAGTGGAGTGGATTTTGCGGGATTCAGCACATCGCGCTGCAATCCCCGCTACTGGATACGAACGGAGGAAGGTGGGTGTCAACTAAAGGAAGGGGTGCAGCCAGCGGAAGCAATTCGGGATATTTTTAAAGAAGGCCGCCTGTATGCATTTGAGTGTGCTACAGCAATCGTCGTTGTTTATTATAAGGCGATTCTTGATTCGATCGGTGAGATGAATTTTAATCGTTTGTTTTCCCCGCTTCTCTTGTTTGATGGCACATATGACAAAGACCTTGGGCTGACCTGGAGAGAGAAGACCCACTATATTCCAGGGGATGTGCGGTATTTTAAGAACCCGGAGTACAACCCAAAGACTCCGGAATGGCAGGGCGAAAATGTTGTGCTGCTAGAAGATGGCCGTTATTTTGCCCACGGGATCGGCATCAAAACCGACGAGGAAATCATTGCTTCCCTCAACAAAGAACGAAAACCTCATGCGACACGTTCCGCCTATCTGCTCGAGGGTGCAGCGGAGCCTGCGTTTTCTCATCTTTCTCAATACGCTATCAGAAGTGAAAACAGAAGGCGGATTCTTCATGCATCCCCTGAAAAGCGATATATTGTTGCGCAAATAGGGCAGACAGCATACCTTGCACTCTAAACCTGTCTGCGTGGGTTTCTATACCATCCCTTTTTTACAATTTCCCATACTTTCTCCATACTTCTGCTGTTTTTCCTCTGTACGATAAGACGTAGCTTATACATGGATGCGATCGTAGGCAGAAGGAGGAATACGATGGGATACTATCGAGATGAAAACACGCAAAAAGAGAAGGGTAGAGGAGGGTGCGCCCGCAGCTTTTTCTCAGCGATTGCTGGCGCGATGATGGGTGGCTTGCTCGTACTTCTGCTGCTGCCTTCCTTGGTTAAGACAGGCTACGTATCTCTTAGCAGTCAAGGCGTACAGAATCAACCGGCAGCAAGCACTCCTGCTTCTCAGATTGTTAGTTCTAAGGAATCACCTATTACAACCACAGTAAATCAGGTAGCCGATGCTGTTGTCGGAGTCATAGCTGTGCAGGATGGGCAGGCCATGCAAGGAATATCTAATGAATCAGTAGAACAGGGAACCGGATCAGGTGTAATCTTCCGGAAGACAAACGGCAAAGCGTATATTGTTACAAACAATCACGTAATTGATGGAGCCGATACGGTTGAAATCTCGCTATCGGATAAGGATACGAAGCGCATCAAGGTCAATATTGTAGGTACAGATCCGATTACTGACCTTGCCGTGCTTGAAATTGACGGTACACAGGTGAAGCAGGTAGCGGAATTTGGTGATTCTTCTAAGCTTCAGGTCGGCGAGCGTGCGATTGCAATCGGCAATCCGCTTGGTATGGAATTCTCTCGGACGGTAACTCAGGGAATCATTAGCTCAACGGAGCGTACGATGCCGATTGATCTGAATAAAGATGGTCAGAGCGACTATGATATGAAGGTGATACAGACAGATGCCGCCATTAATCCGGGTAACAGCGGGGGACCGCTTATGAATGCTCAGGGACAGGTAATCGGGATCAACAGCCTCAAAATCGCTAAGGCAGGAGTAGAAGGACTCGGCTTCGCTATTCCAAGTACGGAAGTAAAGCGAATTAGTGATGAATTGATTCAGCATGGTAAAGTGCGCCGTCCTTATATTGGCATTGAGCCGGTCGATCTTGCGCAGATTCCTTCCTATGAATGGAAGAACACGCTCAATCTGCCCGATGAAGTACAGAACGGTGTAATTGTTAGAGAAGCTGTAGAAGAGGGTCCGGCGGCCCAGGCCGGGCTTGCAAAATACGATATCATTGTGCGGATGGACAATCAAACGATTGAAAATTCAGCTCAACTGCGGAAATATCTTTTTGAAAAGCAGGCAGGCGATACGGTTCAAGTCGCTTATTATCGTAACGGCCAGTTGAAAAAAGCTTCGATAAAGCTTGATAACTACTAAGGTCTACCTTTCATCGTCATCCGAAAGTCTCTTTCCTTGCTTGCAGCCAAGCATACAATGTTACAAAAGTTAATGGTATGATAAGCATAAGTAAAATAAAAAGACATAGGTGAAGCGATGGAGCAGGATAAATTACGCAAAATCATTGAGGCCGCCAGATTGTATTATGAATTAGATTACAATCAGCAGGAGATTGCGCAGAAATTGGGCGTATCACGTCCAACCGTATCGCGGTTTTTACAGCAGGCAAAGGAAGAGGGTATTGTTCGCATTGAGATTATTGATCCGTCCGATAGCCTAGAGCAGCTGGCAAGCACGCTTGAGCAGAAATTTAATTTGAAAAAAGTCGTGCTTGTCGCAGTTCCTCACGATGAGAATGCGCTTGTAGCTGAGTATATAGGAAAAGCAGGAGCCGAATACCTGCATGAGGTCGTGAAAGACGAAGACATTATTGGAGTGACGTGGGGTACGACGCTGTATCATCTTGCCCAAGCTCTGAAGCCTAAACCGGTACACGGGGTACAAATCGTCCAATTAAAAGGAGGCATCAGCCACGCTGCAATCAATACGCATGCTTCAGAAATCGTTACGCTTTTTGGTCAAGCTTACGGTACCACGCCTCATCATCTGCCGCTTCCGGCAATTGTAGATCATGTGGTTGTAAAGCAGGCCATCGAAGCCGATCGCCATATCCATAAGGTGCTGGAGATGGGCAAAGAGGCTAACATTGCCGTCTTTACGGTAGGGGGAGTCGGTGCAGATTCACTCCTGCTGCGGTTAGGCTACTTCACCGAAGAAGATCTTCGCCTCATCAAAGCGAGTGCAGCAGGAGATATTTGCTCCCGATTTTTTGATAAAACAGGGAAGATCTGCAGCGAAAGCTTGAACAACCGTACGATTGGACTCGGTCTTGATTATCTTAAGGAAAAAGAACAGGCCATTCTTGTTGCGGGCGGTGCCAAGAAAGTAGAGGGCATTCGAGGTGCGTTAATGGGAGGGTATGCCAATGTATTGGTGACTGATTCGTTTACGGCTCGAACATTGGTGGAAACATAAAAGAAGTGTGCTGAGCGCATTCTATACCGGATGCGCTTTTTTATGACATATATTGAACAAAATTTCTTATTGAACGAAACATATGTTCAAAAGTCATCTGCTTATGGTATAGTAAAGGTGTCATAAAAAACAACTTGAAAGCGTTACCGCGCGACAACATGGAGGAATGAGACATGAATATCGTGTTCATGGCAACTGGGCTGCTGTTGGTGTTTGGGCTGGGGTATTTGGTGAGTTACAATCGTAAAGGAATTCGTATTCGTCCGATTGCTACGATGCTTGTGACGCAGCTTGTGCTTGCATTCTTGTTGCTGAATACGCAGATTGGAGTCAAGTTAATTGCGTTTGTCTCCAACATGTTTGATAAGTTGATGAAGCTTGGGATAGACGGTGTGAATTTCGTGTTTGGCGGGTTGCAGAATGAAGGGGCTTCGAACTTCTTCCTAAATGTTTTAATGCCGATTATTTTTATTTCAGTACTCATCGGTGTGTTGAATCATTTTAAAATTTTGCCGTTTATTATTAAATATGTCGGATTGGCATTAAGCAAGTTGAATGGAATGGGCAAGCTAGAAAATTATATTGCCGTCTCTTCCGCTATTCTCGGCCAATCTGAAGTTTTTCTGACGACGAAGAAACAACTAGGACTTGTCTCAAAAAGAAGACTCTATACGCTGTGTACTTCAGCTATGAGCGCAGTGAGCGTAGCGATTGTCGGCTCCTATATGACCATGCTTGAGCCGCGCTATGTTGTAATCGCGATTATGCTGAATATCTTATCTGCGTTAATCGTTGCAAATATTATTAATCCGTATCGTGTTGAAGAAGAAGGCGACCTGCTTATGGTTGAGGAAGATGAGAAGAAGTTGACGTTCTTCCAGATGGTAAGTGAGAGCATTATGGACGGGCTTAAAATCGCAATTATCGTCGCTGCGATGCTGATCGGTTTTATCGCGCTGATGAATTTGATTAACTACATTTTTACCCTTGTCTTCCATATGTCGTTCCAGACCGTACTTGGCTACTTGTTCGCTCCGATTGCTTTCCTAATGGGTGTGCCGATGCATGAGACCGTACAGGCGGGCAGCATTATGGCAACGAAGCTTGTTACGAATGAATTTGTTGCAATGATGAGCTTTAAGGAGATTGCAAGCGGATTATCGGATAAGACGATCGGGATTGTTTCTGTCTTCTTAGTGAGCTTTGCAAACTTCAGTTCCGTGGGAATTATTACGGGTTCTGTAAAAGCCCTGCAGGAGAAGCAAGGAGATGAGGTTGCCAAGTTTGGTATGAAATTGCTGTACGGCTCTACGCTAGCATCAATTTTGTCTGCGACCATGATGGGTGTATTCTTATAGGATAGACGTAAGTCTGAAGCACATGAATCATTGAAAGGAGCAACACATATGACAAACGAACAAATTGCTCGGATGATTGACCACACACTATTAAAGGCTGACGCAAAAAAAGCGGATATTGTCAAGTTGGCAGAAGAAGCGAAGCAGCATCGCTTTGCTTCTGTATGCGTCAACCCCGCTTGGGTACGGACGGCGGCGGAAGTATTGAAGGATGCGCCGGATGTAAAGGTTTGTACTGTAATCGGCTTCCCGCTCGGAGCCTCCACGCCAGAAGTGAAGGCGTATGAGACAAAGGATGCGATTGAGAACGGGGCGGATGAAGTTGATATGGTTATTAACATCGGTGCGCTAAAAGGCGGGCAGGATGAACTGGTGGCGCGCGATATTCAAGCTGTTGTAGACGCGGCAAAAGGCAAGGCGCTTACAAAGGTCATTATCGAAACATGCCTGTTAACGGAAGAAGAAAAAGTGCGGGCATGCGAATTGTCAGCAAAGGCAGGCGCAGATTTCGTAAAAACATCAACCGGATTCTCTACAGGCGGTGCAACAGCGGAGGATGTAGCATTAATGCGTAAAACAGTCGGAGCGGATATGGGTGTGAAAGCATCCGGCGGTGTCCGGAGCCGCGAAGATGTACTGGCTATGGTACAGGCAGGAGCGACACGGATTGGCGCAAGCTCAGGGGTTGCTATTATGCAAGGTGAAACATCGCAAGATAAATACTAATGATGTCCTGTAGATGAAGGGCGTCCCTATCACATTAAGGAGGTGAGCGCCGTCATCGCACATATAGCGGTAACGGCCTAGACATGAGCGTTCATATTGGAGCGAAACAAGGAGAGATTGCAGAAAGCATTTTATTGCCCGGTGACCCGCTTCGCGCAAAATACATTGCCGAGACATTTCTTGAAGGGGTAACCTGCTACAATGAAGTGCGCGGAATGCTTGGATTTACCGGCACTTATAAGGGAAAACGCATCTCTGTCCAAGGAACAGGTATGGGCGTCCCTTCTATTTCCATCTATACGAATGAGCTGATTCGTGAGTATGGCGTGAAAAATTTGATTCGTGTAGGTACATGCGGCGGAATTCAGAAAGACATTCGTGTGCGCGATGTGATTCTAGCGATGACATCCTGCACGGACTCAAATATAAATCGGCTTGCATTTCCTGGTTTTGATTTTGCTCCATGCGCCGATTTTGACCTGTTAAAAACAGCATATGAAGTGGGCGTAGAAAAGGGGCTGCACGTTCGTGTAGGCAATATCCTGACAGCTGATGTATTTTATCGTGATAGCATGGATATGGTGAAGAAGCTTGCCGAACACGGAGTATTGGCCGTCGAGATGGAGTCAACAGCACTGTATACGATTGCAGCCAAATATGGCGTCCATGCCTTATCCATCTTAACGGTAAGCGATCATATCTTTACCGGAGAGGAGACAACGTCAGAAGAGCGTCAGACGACATTTAACGATATGATTGTAATGGCGCTTGAGACAGCCGCTGCACAAACAGCATAAAGATAAATCAGCACAGCATGAGGATGTACTTCTAGAGAGGTATATCCTCTTTTTTTGTAAAAGCAGAGCTGACAGCGGCGGACTTGTAACCATCTTTTCCCAAACATATAATAGAGTACGAAGAAAGGCATGCTCTATATGTAATGAGGTTAGATAATGACAAAGAAGCGATTCAAAATAAGGCATATATGGGTATTGGCAGTTATACTGGGCTTGATGTGTGTAGTGCTTATCCATCTGCCCATCTATGTATTCTCTAATTGGGAGAAGCGCCATGCGATGCTGCGTCTAGAAGATATAACACCAGGAGGAATATATGCGTCGCGTGATGATATAGGCAAGCTGCGTGCAGTTTTTTCTTATTTGCATACACAGCGTGTTCCCTTTGCTGTGGCGGTTATTCCACGCGCTATGTATCTGCTTCCCGATGGTACCCGTTATGAAAAGGGGATTGATGATGCCGTCCCCGATGAAGAGACGCAGCACCTGATTCGCCTGCTGCAGACGGCACAGAAGAAGGGCGCTGTTCTTGGCATGCACGGCTATACGCATCAATTTGGAGCGCACAAACGTCCGGATGGCGGACAGGATACAGGCATCGGCAATGAATTTGCGGTGAGTGGAGCGCCGCAAACATATACGGCTGATTATGCCGCACATAGGATGGAAGCGAGTCTGTCCGCGTTTAAAAAAGCAGGACTTACCCCCGCTTTCTGGGAGTCGCCTCACTATCATGATACCTGGGTACAGGAGGAAGTATTTCGTTCTTACATGGGGATTTTATATCAACCTGATTATCGTTCACTGCATTCCTTTTGGGATCTGCATATGTACGAGACAATTAATACATACGGCCGTCATAGTCTTGGCTCCGTCTATGTCCCGGCCCCGCTTCGTTATATCTCAGAAGGACGTACAGCGGATGATATTGTAGAAAAGATGAAAACATATAAGGGGTTGGGTTCACTCTTTTACCACCCGTTTTTAGAGTTTCCCTATCTTGAGCCGGTGATTGGTGTGGACGGTAAGCCGTCTATCCAAGATGGTCTTCCGCTTTATCAGTATAAATCCGGTGTGTACACGCATTTGCATCGTATTGTGAAGGGGGCAAGAGAGCAGGGCTTTACTTGGGTGTCTCTTCATGATGTGCTTCCATTTACACCGGCTCAGCAAATTCAACTACAGGAGATGAGCGGCACCATCCGCCCGCGCATTGTGATGGGAGATATTAAGGGGACTGGGCGCACTCAAATTCTGACATGGTCATCTGGCTCAATTACAATCTATGCCGATGCATTTGATTGGCCGCGAAATCGGCCGCAGGAGCTGCCGGAGACATGGCACGTGTCGAGGCTATCCACAGAAGATCATGTGATTGCAGCTCGATGGAATCAAGATGAACGGATGGATATTTTAGGCTATACACCCGCCACCGGAATCGTTCAGGTATGGTACTCGAATGGACGTGGAGTACAGCCGCCTCATATTACTCAATTACCAACAGGTGCTGAACAACTACAAGCGGGTGATGGGGATGGAGACGGGCAGATGGATTTGTTTTTCAGTAAGGCGGATGCGGTGTGGTGGACACGTCGGGCATCCGATCAGTTCATAGAACCAATCAAAGTATGTGATTTGCCGTCAGGAGCGCGGTGGGCGCTAGGAGATTGGAATGGAGATCGTCGGGTGGATATGCTGGTATATGGTATTGGTGAACACACAGCCCTCCTGTATCAGAACGCAGGTGCGACTCAGATGCGAAAGCTGCCTGCCCGCTTGTCCCTGCCTATTGGTAAGGAAACGCAGGTGCTGATTGGTGATGGCAACGCTGACGGATATGATGATATAACCATATATGAACCGCTGCAGGGGATATGGCGTGTTTGGGAGAGCGACGGGGATGTTAATATGCGTCCGCTGCAGGCTTACTACGGACCGTGGGCAAGGGGAAAGCGTCTTGCTTGGAGCGCTGATTTTGATGGAAATGGTACAGCAGATATTGCTTCATTTGATAGACTGCAGCACGTAGTTGATGTTAGTCTATCGTTTCGCAAATCGAAAACGCAGTAAGATTGACTGAACAGGAGGAACTCGTCTATGCCCAACGGATGGGAAATCACGAATGGCCTTTTCATCGTTTTGCAAGTGATCACAGCATGTATTGCTCTGTATCAAGTTATCATCGGATTAGCCGGCTTATGGAAACGACGGGAGACATGCACCGCTCCTCCTGATTCCTCATTCGCCATTTTTGTCGCCGCTCATAATGAAGAGCAGGTGATTGCACCATTATTAGAGAATATAAAATCGCTCGATTATCCGAAAGAGAAGTACGATATTTTTGTGATTTGCGATAATTGTACCGACCGGACAGCAGACATCGTCCGTGCGCATGGTCTGCTTCCAATGGAGCGGTTTAACCAGGAAAAGCGCGGGAAGGGTCATGCGATCGAATGGATGCTGGATAGGCTGTGGAAGATGGACCGAAGCTATGATGCTGTAGTTATCTTTGATGCGGATAATTTAGCAAGCCGCAACTTTCTTACGGAGATGAACGAGAAGCTAATGAGCGGGCATCAGGTAATTCAGGGATATCTGGAAACAAAAAACCCATATGATTCATGGATTAGTATCTCCTATGCGATTACGTATTGGTTTATGAACCGGATGTGGCAGTTGGCCCGCTACAATCTCGGCATGGCTAATGCGCTTGGAGGAACGGGGCTTTGTATTAAGACAGACCTTCTAAAGGAGATGGGGTGGGGAGTAACGTCCTTGACAGAGGATGTGGAGTTTACTGCTCGCTGCGTATACCGCGGGATTTATCCGACATGGGCTCACTATGCGATCGTATACGATGAAAAGCCGCTGACATTGCTCAGCTCCATGCGTCAGAGGCTCCGCTGGATGCGCGGACACTTTTACTGTGCCAGACAGTATTTTTGGCCGATCCTATGGAAGGCACTTCGTACCCGTAATCTATCGCAGTTCGATGCAGCACTGTATTTGTTTCAGCCGATGCGTCTTCTTATGGTAGCGGTGACATCCATGATGCTTTATTTGCAGGTTGCAACCTCCATCTATGAATCCTTCCATTTATTTAAATTGATGCCGGACTGGTTCTGGTGGCTTGTCAATACGGCGCTCTATCTACAGACACCGTTTGTCATGTTACTGGAGAAAAAACCACTGAAAGCGTATCTTGGGATTTTCGTATACCCGATATTCCTGCTTACATGGTTTCCGATCACGCTTGTCGCTCTTTTTACAAGCAACAGCCAGACCTGGAGCCATACGGTTCATACCCGCTCGATTAAGATTGAAGAACTCTCATAAACAAAGAGGGAGTGGTAAGAACCTTGATCGTACCCCCGACATAATGTAAGGAAAGCCTTATTTTTATAATGGCGAGGGGGGATCAACAGGCATGATGCATCCGAATACAGAACTGCGCTATATCGATGATCAGATCGGCTATGGTGTATTCGCTACTACATTCATCCCAAAAGGGACGATTGTCTGGGCGCTTGATCCATTGGATCAGATTATTAGCGAAGAACAGGTTCTCCAGATGATTGAACCGATGCAAGAGATGGTGATAAAGTATTCATACCGCAATCAGCACGGTCAATATATCTTATGCTGGGATCTTGGGCGCTACATCAACCATAGCTTTCATGCCAATTGCGTCGGCACAGCATACGAACTGGAGTTGACGGCCCGCGATATTTATCCCGGCGAGCAGATCACAGATGATTATGGCACGTTGAATGTAGATGCTCCTTTCTACTGCATCCCGGAAGCCAATGCCCCGCGCCGGATTGTTATGCCAGATGATTTGCTTACGTATTACCGGCAGTGGGATGAGCTTGCTTGTGCAGCATTTAAGCAGTTCAACCATGTGCCACAGCCGCTGGCCTCATTGGTTAAACCGGAATTTATGGAGAAAATCAAACGGGTAGCGGCAGGCGCTGCCCGAATGGATTCCATTAAAACAATATATTTTGACAGAGAAAAAGGACGATCGAAATGATTGTCCTTTTTCTTGTTCGTTATTCTTCATCCCATTGGATTGGTACGGCTACATACGCGCCGGTTTTGGCATCGACATAGCCAAATGATTCGGCAGAATTGGCAGGTCCATATACAAGAATCGGACCTGGTGCCTGCTGTTCAAAGTACTGTGGCCAGATATACTGCAACCGTAGCGATTTATGAGCAAGGAGCGTATGCAGCGCTTCTTCCTTGGAGACACGCAAGGCCGAATCCGGCAGCTCAAGCTTTATTTTTGGTACAGCCAGAGAGAAACTTGTCACCTTGCCGGTATGTTTATCAATACCCACTTGATAGGAACGATCCTGGACGGGAATGCCCTGGTACATTTCAGTAAAAAAGAAGGTGTATTCGTTAGGCTCACTACTTGTTCTTTGCGGAAGCTTACTTCTATCTACCCAGCTCGGCGGCTCGGGTTCGCTCCATGTGTAATCTGTCCATTCCACTTGTGCGGCTGTTTTGCTTGCATACGTAGTCAAAAATCCCAACGCTGATTGCAGTGCCTGTTCTTTTGCTACTATAGTAGTTGGCTTAGACGCCTGCTCTTGTTGCGTTTGCAGATTAGCATGTTCAATGCGATGTGTCTTCTTATCCACGCTGACGGTTAGAGCGACATCATGCTGTTCTGTGCTGAAATGATACATCGTACTTGGTTGATTTTTTTCTTGTTCCGAGAGGAAGGCCGTATCTTGGCGGAGTTTTCCTGCCAGATTCTCTGCACCAAACAATGCCAGAGCCTTACGCTTTGCCTCTGCTTCAGACTGAGCTAGAAGCGGCTGGGCTTTAGGTTGTAAGGTAAACTGTTTTTTCGATACAGAAGGCGTAAGATCTACGTTTTCCTGCCCGCTCATCATATCCACGGGACGCCCAGTAACCGGATGAAGATACGGATAGACGGACAGATCGTATTTTAATACGGCCTTTGTGCTTGTATTGGCAGGGCGAGATCCATATCTTTCAGGCTGCTCTGCCGCATAACTCAGATATACCTGTCCGCTGTCAGCGAGCTTTTGTTTAATTTCATCAGCGGAAAGAACGTTTTCTGGTGATGGAATGCTGCTATTTTTTATGTCGATCGGTTTGTATGTATAGCTTACGATATGTCCGGCTGCATCCACGCTGAGTCGCAGGCTTTGTCCATGCGTAACCGGGATTCCATTTAATAGTATAGGAAATTCTACATGCCGCTCTCTCCAGGTCATTGCAGCTCCATTCTCCTGGTAGACGGTAGAGGAGCCGTTGCCATTGGACACCGGCGTTCCGAATTGCTTGCGTCCTGCCTCACCAAACCATTGCACGAGAAATTTCTCTGCTGTATCCATCGAAGTCTGCCGTGAAGGTAGCTTATCAGAAGCCCACTCCTTAATATTCAAATTGAATGCAAGCAAAGCTCCGGTATTGCTATCAAAGGTGAGATAGGCACTGGATATTTGCTGCATATTTGGTGTTTCGGCTCCTGGCTTTTCGCTATTGAGATGGATAATAAATGTATTTTCTTTCTCTGAAGGAAAGCTCATGGTAACATGCATCCTGGCGAGAACAGGTTGTATAGCAATCAGTTTGTTCAGTGTATTCTGTATAGAAGAAGGAATGGGCGCAAGATTTTTTTCAATCGCGCTTTCTGCTGGTAACTGAATAGATGTTTCGCTTGCTGCCGCTGCAGCAGCCGTTCCCGAAACGATAGGGGAAGCTAGAAGCAGAAGGGCAAGAGGTAGGTAGTATTTCATCGCAAAGCTCCTTTCTTGATATATGATCAAAGTATGATGTGATATATATGCGATATTGTTGAAAGCAACCGTTGTTGATAGCATAACAAAATTCTATCCTTTTTCATATTCCCTACTGTAAAATTATAGATAGATACGCTCATTTATGCAGAAAAATAATAGATCGAAAGGAGGCCACCATGAAGCATAGACAGATGCAGAGGAGATCCTGTTTAGTTTTTGGCCTGGTTGTTCTTCTTTTTCTTTTTGGATGCGGAGCAAGCAACGGGGGAGGAGAGGGTGCTTCGGTAACCTCCGAGCAAAAAGCTCAGGTGGATACCGCGCCAGCTAATGAGGCGGATAAAGAGTCGCCATCAGAGCCGCAAAAGAAAAGTCCGGCAGCCATGATGGTATACACCGCGGAAGTATCGTTGCTAGTGAAAGATTTTACCGCAGCACAACAGCAGATCACTGCATTGGCAGAAAAAAAGGACGGGTATGTGGTGGAAGCGCGATCGTATACACAAGGGACTGGACTCGATCTTTTGCAGGGAGATTTTCGTGTTCGTATTCCTTCTGCTCAATTCAATGCTTTTCTCGCAGATGTTGAAAAGTTGGCGGTAAAAGTAACGGACCGTACGATTCAGGGGCGGGATGTGACGGAAGAGTATGTTGATTTGGAAGCGAGACTTTCATCAAAACAGGTCATGGAAGCACAGCTCCTTGGTTTTATGAAGAAAGCACAGCGAACAGAGGATGTGCTGAAGATTGCTCATGATCTCAATCAAGTGCAGACAGAGATTGAGCAGCTCAAAGGAAAGATTAAATATTTGAAGAACCAAAGCGATTTTTCGACTGTCACTCTTCGGGTTACAGAGAGTAAGGCCGTAGTTCCGTCATTGTCCGGTGATTCAGTAAGCGTGTGGGATAAGACAAAGCAGCGGTTTATGCAGAGCATTGCATTCATGCTGAATACTGCATCCGCACTTTTCGTCTTCGTTGTCGGATTTTCACCACTGTTATTCCTAATTGCTGTTATTGCAGCGGTAGTGATCTATATTCGAAAAAGAAAGAGGGATTGATAGGAAAAAAGCCGTCCTATTTACAGGTCGGCTTTTGTTCCAAGCGCAAAGGCACGGCGGTTGGTTTCTTCGATAGCCTGCATAAGCAATGCCGCATACCCTCCTTGTTCCAATGCCCGCAGACCGGCTGCGGTAGCTCCGCCCGGTGTGGTCACAGCGTCCCTCAATTCAGAAGGGGAGCTACCAGACGCAAGCATCTGCACGGAGCCATACATCATTTGTGTAACCAATCTGCGTGCCTGCTCTTGTGAAATACCATAGCGCACGGCTGCTTTCTCTATTGCCAGCGCAAATTCATATACGAAAGCGGGGGCGCTGCCCGTTACGGCCGTCAGCGTATGAATCTGCTCTTCTGAACAAAATTCCGCTGTTCCAATAGCATCAAGCAATTGCTCAAGCAAAGCTTGATGATGAGCGGTAAGCGCCTCAGTGTATGTATACAGCGACATGGATTGGCCGATTTCTGCTGCGGTATTCGGCATGACCCAGGCAGCTGAAGTACCGGGCGGCAGCGCTTCTTGTAATCTGCTAACTCCGATGCCGGCTGCAATGGTAATGATCAGTTGACCTGTGACGAGAGGAGCAAGCTGTGTTAGTATTTCTTCGTGCGCTTCCGGCGGCATGGCGAGGACGATCACATCACTTTCTGCGACGTATATTTTCCAATCGGTTGTTACTTTGATACCATATTGGGCATGCAGCTTTTTACGCCGCTGTGTATCGGTACGATTAGCTGCGATGAGTGTGAGTGTACCGTCTGCGGAACGAAGCAGTCCTTTAATGATTGCTTCTGCCATACGGCCCGCTCCGATGAATAGATAAGTAGATGTCATGAGAAGTACTCCATTTCTATAAAGATTGTACCAGTCTATCGAACCATACAAAAAGCTAGCCGTAAAGACGTCGGCTAGCTTTTATCGGTTATCATAACAAGGATTTTTCCGCTGTCAAATTGATTTGTAAAAGTTTGAACGTCTGATTCAGCAACACCCACCTGCAGCAGACGGCTTTCCACTTCATCTCGGGCATAATAGCCCACCTGGTTGCCGCGTAGCGCGGTAATCGTATCATCAATCATACCCCCGCTTTCTCTCCTGCGGGTGAAGTTTGCCTTTGCATCTACATCAGTGGCTTTTTCAATGGATGAAGCTTCCTGCTTTTCATGTGCCATAACCAAAATGTCATCATCCGTATAGCCCTGCTGCTTCCAATTGGTAATAATCTCGATAGCTTGCTCATCTGTATCACAGACGTGTACCTGTTGGTTTCTCATCGTTGCTCCCTCCTGCTATGCGTGCTATATATTGTATTTACCCGAAGAACTAGAACTAAAACGCTGCGATTGGTAAGCAGTAGCATCAACTATAACTTTTAAACGTTCACAAAAAATTCCTCGTTGTCAAAAAAGTGCCACAGAATTATTCGCTTTTATCGGTACAATAAAGATATAGGGAGGGATCATTATGGGCAAACAAATTCGAGTGTTTGATAGGTATATGGATGAGACGCATGTCATCATTACAGAAGAGGAAGTTTTGTTCCATTCAGATCAGTTAGGTACGGTGGACTGGTCTCGCGATCTCGTCCGGACAGATAAAGGCTATTTTGTCAGAGAACAGCGCCATGTGGAAGGTGCATCGGTCAATTATCACCGGATTGATGCAGCCACAGCGGAGAATATTCTGCAGAAGGCGGATAATCGAGAAATCTATGAAGCATTAAAGGAAAGTACTTCGTATCAGACTCTATCATAAAATCATAGGAAAACCGGTGTGCTTTGTAAAAGGCATGCCGGTTTTTCATTTTTTTGCGGCAAAGAATAGAACGATGCAGGGACGATAACCCAGCCGCATGCATACGCTGTAAAAGTCAAGAAAAGGAGGGGATGAGAGATGGATGCGAGAGCATGGGAAATGCCCGTCATGCCGATGCCGACACAGGCACGAGCCGTTATTCGCGGAGGTCCGCTGGCTCCTGGCATCCGAGGGGTCGTGCAGTTTACGCCAGTGCCTGGAGGAACGTGGGTGTTCGTCTACGTGGAAGGGCTTCCGCCGTATCAGCCGGCCCAGGGAAACAAAGCGCCCATCGGCCCGTTTGGCTTTCACCTGCATCAATTCGGAAACTGCCAGGTAGGCGATCCCGCTAAGCCCTTTACAGCAGCGGGCGAGCACTGGAACCCCACCAATCAGCCGCACGGGAATCATGCGGGCGACTTCCCCGTATTGTTTTCTAATCACGGAAAAGCGATGATGGGCTTCTTTACAGATAAATTCACCGTACCCCAGGTTATCGGCAAGTCAGTTATCATTCATGAGAACCCTGACGACTATCGCTCACAGCCTGCCGGCAATGCCGGTCGCCGTCTTGCATGCGGCGTAATCGGTTGGGGATAGAAAGAAAGCGATTGTTGATCCAGTTCATATATAGAGACGGAAGAGTATAAGCGTATGAACTCCCAATATAACCAAGCAATTGAGAAGAAGCCGTTGACCCAGTAATGGATCAACGGCTTTTTGGTGTCAATTATAGGCTATGGATAGCCGGGAATCGTATCATATTTCGTCTTCTCATTCACCACATCAACCAAAGCGCGGTATGCAGCATAGATCTCTTCCTCTGTTGCGTTTTCCTTTGCCACGACCGCCTCGGCCTGTGCAATGGCAGCGGCAAATGCTTCGGACAACGTATA
The DNA here is from genome assembly GCF_041379945.2 of Aneurinibacillus sp. REN35. Classification (NCBI taxonomy): domain Bacteria; kingdom Bacillati; phylum Bacillota; class Bacilli; order Caryophanales; family Paenibacillaceae; genus Aneurinibacillus; species Aneurinibacillus baijiui. The sequence continues at coordinate 234,704 of NZ_JBFTXJ020000001.1, forward strand.
CGGATATTTATAAGGATTCGCTTTTATATCGGCCCATTCCGCCTGTGCGATTCGGAGCTGCATAATCAGGTTCCACTTGTCAGCAGGCGGACGATGCTGGCTGGCATAGAACTGGTTCTGTGCCGTCTGCAAAGAATGAATGGCCGTCTCGATCGCCCCCCGCATGGCCGGTATCTTCACTGCTGTACGCTTTGCTTCGGCAGTGGCCTGTCGAAAGGCCTGGATCGCTTCCGATGGAAACTCTCCTGCCGCTCCCCCGGCGCGTGCAGCGGAAAGCTCGGATTCAGCCTGTCTGATGGCGGTGGCAAGCCACATGCGATCCGCTAGGGAAGCCTCTTTCCTGGCATAGCGCGCGGCCACCTCGTCGATGATCGTGTCCGGCGTACCTGAACGTACATAAGGAAGCTTTCCCCATTTGTTGATGGCTTCACCTGTTTCAGTTTTTACCTGCACATTAAAGCTGACTCCCTGTACCGATTCGGCAGCACTGTTTTGCGTGCTGAACGTGTCTTTCGGCAGGAGAAAGGTAACGCGTGTACCCACCCGGTCCTCGTCTGAGATGCTTCCGTCATTCGTGCTGTCAAATCGAGTGGAGCGCAGCAGCACTTTGGCTTTGGACGAAAGAGGCTGACCGGCAATGAAATAATTCCCCGTCTTGCGGGCATCGGCCGAGAGAATGGTATTGAATTGGAGCACGACAACATCCTCCGCCTCAGGTGCTTCTTTGGCAATGGTATGATCCACTGCCGCGCCAAAGACAAGCGCCGGAGTCTCCAGCGGCTTATGCGGCAGAAGCCGCAGTGAGCGTATGTTGACTGGATGTGTAAGAGCCGATGCCGTATTGCCCACATCATCAGAAAGGTTTTGCACAGCCAACTGCCATTTTCCCGCCTCTTTTGCCGCTTCTTGCGGAATGGGGAAAATGTACGTTTTATCATCTTTGGTTGTTAAATAGCCGATCGGAGACAGAGCGATGCGTGCTTTGCTTTGCAGTGAGACGAGCTCGAATACAGGCTTAGGCACAGCTCCTGTTTCGCGCGCCGGCGTGAGATGCCGGGTGGCGTTCGAAATCTGCACGGGTTCATTGAATGTAACGTTCAATGTCTCCTGCCCTGGGACGGAAGCGTAAGAAGGAGTAACCGTCTGGATTTTTGGCGGCAGCGCATCAGCAGGCAGCACAATCTCGTATGTATGATCGCTTTGGTTGACGGTGCCGCTTCCCGCATCCTTCGCCCGTCCTTTTAAAAGCGTAATCCGAACGCGGTTATAGCCTGCTGTACTGTATGAAGGGTTTCCCTCCTCTGTTTGTAAAATGTGCGACCAATCGCGTCGCAGTTGCAGATAATAGGCGGCGTTTCCATCATATTCAAGCGCCCAGTCTTCATACGGCCGTATTCCTGCGGTTGTCCATCGCGGGTTTCCCGCCTCATCCCAACCGCTCTGCCGTTCCAAACGAATGTCCTCAGGACCAAGCAAAGGGTCGTGGCCGTACATGGATACCGTTTTAGACGGGAAGCGCAGCATGAACTGTTCCGGAGATTGGGCTGAAACGGTCGGGATCGGTTCGATGGCGGGCGGAGAGACAAAGTCTATCACGACATTGTGCAGGCGTTTTCCGCTTCGATGGCCCGAATAGTCAGCAATGCCCGACCCCTGTAGGACATTCTTCTTGCCCGGCGGCTGATAATGTGGACGCATCCAATGACTCAGCTCAAGCACAGCAAAGCGGCGAAAGTCTCCAGAGAGGCGGCTGTCTGCAGTCTGGGGCTTTTTCCCATTCAGTTGGCCATGAACCTCGTGTCCGTTTAGCTTCCACAGCTCGTACCCGCTGTTGCGTATGCCTGTATAGATCGGTTCATCGAATTCAAGCTCAAGCGCGCCGCTTTCTGTCTGCCGCGTATTCAGCAGCGCAGGCAGCTTTTTATCGGTTAAGACAAAAGAGGAAGCACTGTCTGCAAATGTCGGCTTTTTACGGAGGTCATGCAGCGCTACACTGATCAGCGCCGTTTCCTCTAAGGGTTGCTCCTGACTAAAGCCAATGCGCAGCACACGCGGATTTTCCTGGGCGATATGCCGTACGGGTACGCTGACGCCCCGCATGGTCACCTGTAGCACAACGTCTTTATCCAGCCAGGCGCTGCGAAAAGTCTCGAAGTTGAACGGGCGGGCAAAGGTCACATACACATCGCTGGCCCGGTCAGAAGACGCTTTCACGATTGCATTTGCGGCGGATGTTTTGAGCGCTTCCTGTACGAGACGCTCTACTGCCTGCTGCAGCCGTGCTCGCCATGTATGTTCAGGATCAAGTACTGCTTCCCACTGCTTTAGGAGGGTGGTAAGCGCAGCGGGTGTGATTCCGCTCTGCTTCAGATCGGCGATGAGCTGCTTATGCTGTGGTTTGCCTGCCGTTTCTGTAAGCGCTTCCTGCAGCGCTTTTTCTACCGGAAGCGGCTGGCCAGAAAGCGCGGCAGCGACTAGCTTTTCCTTTGTCAACCGGACGGCATCCTCAGCAAACGCCTGCAGTTCTCCCGCTATTTCCTTACGGCCAAATAGTTTGTCCAGGATACGGGCCTGCTTGCGCTCGAAGGCGGAAATCGCTCCGGGCTTGTCTATGCCCTCTAGCAGATGCACGGCATCATAGAGAAAAACGGAAGTCTCCATTCGCGTAATGCCTTTTTTTTCGGCTTCCGCAAAAAAGGGAGCCATCTCACGCAGAGAAAGAAAAGGGCGAGACGAAATGTCCGGTGCAGAAGCAGTGGCGTCCGAAGTGGCCAGGCTCTGCTGCGGTGTGAGTAAGAGCAGGCACACAAGAAGGAGGGGAACAATGAAACGATGCGGGACAGGACATGGGTGGCGCATATAATCCTCCTTGGCATAAATGTCATTGTCTTCATTGTAAAAAGAAAAGGGAGAATGAAAATGATTCCTTTTCACTCTCTTACAAAAATAGGTGGTTCGGTATGCGTGCTGCTTTTGGAGGATAATCATTGGTTATGCTTTCGATAAAAATAATGTATTTCCATTCGTTTCCTTCGCGTGCTACGATAAAATATGAATATTTTTACAACGAGAGAAGGAATAGGATGAAACAAGGGGGAATAGGAAAATTTTATTTTGGCTGGAACATTGTGCTCATCTGTTCTATGATTACACTGCTCACCGTCGGAACGCGCATGGGCATCGGGCCGTTTTTCAAGCCGATCCTGGATGATATGGAGATGAGCCGGACTTCTCTTTCCTTCGTCGTAGCCATCAGCATGCTCGCCTATGGACTGGGCATGCCGCTGGCAGGAAAGCTGGTCGACCGTCATGGTACCCGCTTTGTTCTGCTCGCTGGCATTGCCATTGTGCTGTTTTCGATTGTTTGGACGGTTTTTACGCGCAATGTGCTAGCTTTTACTCTGGCTTATGGCATTTTGCTCTCCGTCGGTCTTTCGTTTACCAGTCCGGTGGCGATGACGCCGCTTGTGAGCCGGTGGTTTACCCGCCAGAGAGGGAAGGCGCTCTTCTATTTGTCTACGGGTTCAATGGGCGGGATCGCCATTATGACGCCCGTATTCTCATATTCGATTCATATGATCGGCTGGCGCAGTACCCTGCTGCTGCTTGCCGCTGTTTTTGTGCTGCTTCTCGTGCCGGCCGTGCTCTATGTTATTCGCGACGATGCACCTGAGGGAACAGACCAACTCCCGGATCAAAGCGTGAAAGCACGGAAGAGCCAAGAGGCTTTGATAACACCGATACAGACATGGACGCAAGCGCTTAGCACGCGAACGTTTTGGCAGATTTCCTTCGGGCTTTTTGTCTGCGGATTCAGTATGAATTTGCTGGGATCACATGGAGTTCCGATGCTGACCGATCACGGATTTTCCAATGCGACCGCCTCATTTGGCATCGGGTTAATCGGGGTGGTTGCGATGTTGAGTACAGTATTGCTTGGGGAGCTATCGGATCATTTATCCCGCAAACATATGCTGGCGCTAATCTATGCTGTTCGCGGGCTGGGCTTTCTCTCTCTCGTACTAATTATGACGCCCGGGCAGTTGTACATCGTTTCCATGATTGGGGGACTTGTCTGGGCGGGAAGCACAGCGCTTTCTTCCGCTATTCTTGGTGATGTATATGGGGTGCGCTGGGTAGGTGTGTTATATGGATGGGGCTATTTCATTCACCAAATCGGCGGAGCCGTGGGCTCGTTTCTTGCCGGATGGGGATATGAGTCATTTGGTACGCATATCATTTCCTTTGGAATGGCGGCGATTTTATTGGGGCTTGCAAGTATAGTTTCGCTTCAATTACCCTCAAAATGGCATGTAAAAACATTGATTTCCCAGCAAAAAAATGCTTGAATTATGTTTTCAAAAGTCAATCATCCCTAAGACGGAGATACGATCCATCTCCTGCCCCTTTGCTGGTTTACGCAAAACCTACTATGATACATAGAACAGATGATATACATAGCAGGTGAGAATAATGCGGCGAATTAAAAAATGGATAGGGATTCTATTTATAGGCACAGGCCTCGTTATCATGGGCTTGACGTTACTGATCCTAGCGTCGGTGTTCATGAATAGAGAGGGTGATGAAGCGAGGCCGCCTTCGCAACCGTATGATCGGTATGAGAAGGTGAAGCGCTATGAGCCTATGCTTCGCAGCGAGCTTGAAAAATATAATTTAGAAGAGTACACGGAAGTAATGGTCGCACTGATGTATCAGGAAAGCAGGGGAGAAGGCGGCGATCCGATGCAGGCATCGGAATCGGCGGGACTGCCTCCAGGAACGATTGACGATCCGAAACGGAGCATTCGACAGGGAGTCAAGCATTTTCAGCAGGTTTTACGATATGGTCAAAAAAGAAAAGTTGATTTTCCAACAATCATTCAGGCATATAACATGGGAAGAGGATATATTGACTTTGTAGCAGCCAATGGAAAAAAACATAATGAGAATCTAGCAAAACAGTTCTCATCGATTCAGGTAAAGAAAGAGCCGCATGTTTATAATTGCGGCGGTGATCGTGAGAATTTTCGCTATCCGTACTGCTATGGCGACTTTTCCTACACAACGAAAGTATTAGAAATCAAGCCGAAAATTCAATATATGAACTAGGCGTTCCCCCCTCCATATAACGAGGTAAGGGAACGCCATGAGGCTGTTCTAGTAAAGGAAGAACATCAGAGCTGTTGTCACAACGCCGACCCATATGCCTAAGACGATGCAATAGCCCATAATGTCCCGAATTCCAAGGCCGACGACACTTAGAATGGGGAGCGTCCAGAACGGCTGAATGAGGTTCGTCCAAGCATCTCCCCAAGCGACGGCCATAGCAATATCTCCTGGATCGACCCCAAGCTGCATGCCAGCAGGGACTTGAATCGGACCCTGCAGTGCCCATTGTCCGCCTCCGGATGGTGCCAATATGTTCACGATACCGGCTGCCCAATACGTGAATACAACAAAAGTATCTTTTGACGCGATGGCTGTCATCCAATCAATAATAGCCTGACCCATGCCGGAGCTTCCGAGCACAGCAATGATTCCAGCATAAAACGGGAACTGGAGAATGATCGGCGAAATGGAGGTGGCCGCATCATGAAACGCGCGGGCAAACTGTGCTAGGGAACGATGGAAAAATAATCCGGCACTTAAAAAGGTAATATTAATAAGATCGAGATTAATATCTGTACCTTGCAAAAGTGTATAGATAACATAAATAAGACCTATGCTTCCCATGAGTATACCCAGCCACGGTGTATGCTCTAGCCTTTCGGCGGGCGTTTTTGATTCCATAAGCGCGGCTGCGGATTCATCTCTCGCTTTTTCGTCAGGACGATGTGGACGATAGCTTACAATATGGTCTTTTGGAGCCATGAAGGCGATGATGATCGGCATCGTTATAACCAGAACAAGCAGGATACTGATGGTGGGCAGGCTGAAAATCGTCTCTGAGGTTGGAACGACACCCATTACTTTTTCCATAAAGTGATCTGGTGTCGCTATTGTTAGACCAATCGAGCTTGATAGTCCAGCAGAATATAGGGCCGTTGGTGCATAAGCGGCTGCCACCAAAAGCGGAAAGTGTGCTTTTGTGTTTCTTTTTCCCACTTCTCTGGCGAAAATCGCTCCAACGACAACAGCCAATCCCCAGTTAATATAGTAAGCGGCCGCAGAAATTAGAAATGTCAAGATGTACGCTTGACGCGGTGTCTTGGCCCAGTCTGCCATCGACTCCAGCCCTTTTTTGATGAAAGGAACGGCGGCAAGCACCATACCAGTCATAAGTACAAGCACCATCTGCATCGTAAAGGCAAGATATTTCCAGAACCCGTCTCCCCAGGAAGCAAAGATTTTCATGGGGGAGGAAGCATTCATCATAAGCGCGATGACGAGTACGAAAAGCGTCATCAATACAGCGATAACGAGTGAGTCCGGGAGATAGCGGCGTACGCCGCGAGAAAATGCATTCGCAATTTGAGTTAACATAGATGTCCTCCTTTACTTCTTTTTTTGTTAAATTTTAATAAAAATAAAATTATTTTGAATCATGATTTACGTATATAAATGAATGAGTATATTTATACATTGTGAATAGTGTAAATGAGAGCGAAATATGCTGGGAGGATAGATATGATCGAAGATAAGGAGTTAGCACGCCAGGTAAGGCGGGCATTTGAAGAGTTTGCGGGACGGAAGGTAAGAGAAAAAGTAATTGAGGTGACGGTACGGCATGCGCAGCGCATTCGTCAGGCGCATCCTGCCCTATCTATCGAAGAAGTAATTGATCAAGCAATTTTACAAACGGTAAAAGACGGAATCGCCTTCTAGAATGGTACAAGCTTTCCGTAAAGCAAGCGATTTATGGTACAATGTGTGGTAATCATGGGATGCTATCCCATCCCGTAGTGAGGTGTTTCATGAGCGATACGGTAAAATCCATTGAAAAGGTTCTGTCTGTCGTCGAGTGCTTTTCCTTTGACCAGATGGAGCTATCCATCAGCGACATCCAACGAAAAACCGGATATCCGAAGAGCACAATTTTTCGTTTGTTGGCAACGCTTGAAAAAAGACATTATATTGAACAAGATAAAGAATCGCAGAAATATCGATTGGGCCATATGTTTTTCCGGCTTGGCGCCATCGTTCAAGAACAGTTTGATCTCCGTAAAATTGCGTTATCTGTTATGCGTGAATTAGCGGTCACAACGAACGAAACGGTTACACTTAATACGTTTGATGATACGAAACGGATATGTATTGAGCGGGTGGATAGCCCAGAGCGGGTACGGAATTTTGTTCGGATCGGTGAGCGGAATTCACTGTGCCGAGGGGCGACCGGCAAGACGATGCTAGCGTTTCTTAATGAACGTGAGCAGATGCGGATTATGGATGCAGAGGCAGAATACATCGATGACCGCGGTCGACTTGAACAGGAGCTGCATGAAATTCGGCAACATGGATATGGCATTACACGGGGCGATCGTATTCAGGGGAGCTTCGCGGTCTCAGCTCCTATCTTCGACCATAGCGCACAGCTATTAGGCACGCTTAGCATTGCAGGTCCGGTTCAGCGTCTCAATGAAGAGCATGAGCGGTTTTTGATTACTACAGTACTCGAAGCAAGCCGTAATATATCTGAGAAGTTAGGATATATTGCGACGCCGTCTGCCTTTTAGATCTGGTTACTACCAGGTCTTTTTTTTTATGTCATTTTTCAAGTGATGTAAGCGCAATACAAATCGAAGATAATAAATTTTCTAAATTATTATTGAAATCGGAAAAGGTATAGTGTTACAATGTATTCAAATATAGAACGCGTTCCATAATACGGAACGAAATGAGGGATGGACTATGTATTGGAATTTGGCAACGTTATCAGCCAAAGACAAGTACCGTATGCTGACAAGCTGTATTGTGCCGCGTCCCATCGCCTGGGTAACAACCATGAGTGCTTGTGGTGTAGGAAATGCGGCTCCATTCAGCTATTTTACCGGTGTATCCATTGAACCTCCATTAGTCTTATTCGCTATCGAGCGAAGAGACGGCAAGAAGAAGGATACGCTGCTTAATATTGAAGACACCAAGGAATTTGTGATTAATCTTGTCACCGCCCACAATGTAGTAGCGATGAACGAGACATCAAAAGATTATCAGCCAGACGAAGATGAGCTGAAGTTAGCCGGGCTTGATACGGTACCTTCTGTGTGCGTCAAGCCTCCGCGTATTCAGCAGTCACCTGTTCATATGGAGTGTCGGCTGCATGACATTCTTGAGATCGGATCTTCCCCACATGCCTTGGTGATTGGAGAAGTCGTAGCTATTCATGCGGCAGATCACCTCATTAAGGAAGACCGCATTCAGATGGAGCGGTTGGAAGCAGTCGGACGCATGGGAGGCAAATGGTATGTGCAGGCAGGTGACTTGTTTGAGCTACCGCGGCTCGATTGGAGAAAAAACGAAATGATATAAAAGGGGGCGTGACAATGGCACAGCATCCTGAATGGGATATTGAAGCTGATGTTGTCGTTATAGGAGCCGGTGGTGGCGGATTAACAGCGGCACTCGCTGCCAGCCGAACGGGAGCCGAGGTTATTATTTTTGAGAAGACAGAATTCGTGCTGGGTAATACGGCTGCCAGCGCAGGCATGATTCCAGCGGCAGGCACGGCGCAGCAGCGTGAGCTTGGAATTGACGATTCGGCTGAGACGATGATGCATGACATTCTGCGTAAGAATAATAAAGAAAGTGATCTGGAAGTAACACGAGCACTTTGTGAAGCGTCAGGTCCGCTCATCGATTGGATGACAGAAGAGCTTGCGTTTGATTTAAGCGTAGTTACCGAATTTCGTTATCCGGGACATAGCCGCCTGCGGATGCATGCCCCACCGTCGCGGGCTGGTGAAGATCTCGTGAAGATGCTGAAGCGAGCCCTGCAAAAGCAGGAGAATGCATACCTGATGCTTCGTTCTCCGGTCGTACGCCTGTATACGGATGAGCGGGGCGCGATCATCGGTGTGGAAGCGGATACACCACAGGGCGCCCAGTATGTGCGGGCTAAAAAAGTAATCCTTGCTTCCAATGGTTTTGGCGGGAACATGGAGTTGGTTAAGAAATACATTCCTGAGATTGCAGAGGCGCTGTATTTCGGCTATGAAGCGAACACGGGTGATGCGATCATGTGGGGAGAAGAACTTGGTGCCGCATTGTCCTGTATGAGCGGATTCCAGGGACACTCTTCTGTGGCACCCTCTCACGGTATTTTAATGACGTGGGGCGGTGTTATGAGTGGAGGATTTCTCACAAACAAAGAAGGGCGGCGTTTCGGAAATGAGGCGCAGGGATATTCTGAATTTGCCCTTGAAGTCATGAAGCAGCCGGAAGGATATGCCAATTACATTTTTGATGCTGCTATTTATAATCAGTTAGGCGGTATCGAAGATTTTCGGCGGTTAGATGAGATGAATGCGTTTAAGAAAGCAGAGACGCCAGCCGAACTTGCTCAAAAGCTGGGAATGAATCCTCACGTATTTGAAGAGGAGGTGCTGGCGTTTAACCAAGCTGTTGCTTCTGGTGTGGATGCGTTCGGTCGCACACACCTGCCCAAAAAGCTAGAAGCTCCATTATATGGACTCAAGGTTGTGCCAGCGCTGTTCCATACGCAGGGCGGATTGAAGATTAACCGCCATGCCCAGGTGCTGAAAAAAGACGGCAATCCCATCCCGAATCTATATGCGGTGGGGGGCGCTGCGGCTGGCGTATCGGGCAGACATCCTAAAGGATACATGTCAGGCAATGGATTGCTCGCGGCACTTGGTTTCGGCAAAATCGCTGGGGACCATGCTGCTGCACAACTATCTGAAAACATGAAGGCAGGGGGAATCATATTATGAAACGAGCATGGGAAGACGCATTAACAGAAGTGGACCGGCTGGTCATCGAGAAAGGCGGATATGGTAAACCGCGCGGATTCGGAAAAAACCCGGCACTCGTCATTATTGATGCGCAGCCTAATTATGTCGGCGTAGATCTGCCGATTGAAGCACAGTTGGATGAATGGCCAAGCGGTGGCGGCGCGGAAGCATGGAAAGCGCTTCGCGTAATTCAGCAGCTTCGCTCAGCTGCAAAAGCAAACGGTATTCCTGTTATTTACACTCGTAACGTACAGAAGAAGACCATTCAATTTGACTCTTTCGCTATCAAAGCGTCCCGTGATAATACCAAATATATTGATGGAAGACCGGAAGCAGATATCGTTCCAGAACTGGCTCCTGATGTGGCAGATCTGATTGTTGACAAGAGCTATGCGAGTGCTTTTTTTGGTACACCGTTCATAAGTTACCTCATTAAAATGGGGATTGATACGCTCATTCTGGTCGGTGGGTCATCAAGCGGGTGTGTACGAGCAACAGCCGTAGACGCGGTAACACATAATTTCAATGTGGGAGTTGTAGAGGATGCGGTATATGACCGGATTACGCTTTCACATAAAGCAGCGTTGCTTGATTTATGGATGAAATATTGTGATGTACCGTATGCCCAAGATGTAGAAGCGTACTTCCAGCAGATCGGAGAAACAAATCTATCGGAGGTGGAATCATGAGATTCGATCTATTCATTAAAAACGGAGAAGTCGTTTTCCCCGGTGTCGGAGTAAAACGAGCAGAGATTGGCGTGAAAAACGGCAAGATCGCCGCGATATTTGAACCGGGTACACAGGAAGACGCTGCAAAAACAATTGATGCACAGGGAATGCATATCTTCCCTGGCGTAGTCGATGCCCATGAACATCTAGGTATCTACAATTCATTGGAAGAAGATTTTAGAGATACAAAGCAAAATGCCATTGGCGGTGTTACCACGCTCGTAAACTTTTACCGTCAACCGCAAAGCTACCATGAATTAATGCCTTCTCTCATCGAGACAGGAGAGGAGAATAGCTATATTGATTTTGCATACAGTTTAGGGATTTTAACAGAACAGCACATTGATGAGCTTGAAGCCTATGTAGACCAGTACAAGATGACATCCTTTAAATTCTTCCGCAATTATGAGCGTAAGCTGAACCAAGTATTTAATGTAACAAACGGTATTGATCTATCTTCAGCGGATTTAATGCGCTTGCTTACACAGTTCAAACAAATCTCACCGAAGATGCTGCTTTGTATTCATTCTGAAAACATGGACATCAATCGCTACCTAACCGCACAGTTGAAGGAGCAATCGGTCGAGGATACGCTTCGCACATGGTCGAAGACAAGTCCGGGCTATGCGGAAGCCGAATCGATGCTGAGTACATTGTATTTGAACAGCATTGCAGAAGGAAACGTCTTTATCGTGCACTTAAGCTCAGGAGCGAGCGTGGATGTACTGGATAAAGTTCCTTGGCTAACCCAAAAAGGCACAAAAGTAGAAACGTGTATTCATTACTTAACCTTAACCGAGGAATCACCAACATTGAATGCGAAGGTTGGGCCGCCGATTCATACGGATTGGGACCGTGAACGTCTCTGGGAAGGAATTGCTTCCGGTGTCATCAACGCCATCGGTACCGATCATGTACCGAATTCACTCGCCAAAAAATATGCGAAAGGCGATGGGGTATGGGACGCATTGTTCGGATTCCCAGGTGTTGGCGCATTATTGCCCATCATGATTACGGAGGGGCATCTAAAGCGTGGACTGCCGCTGGAGCGCATTGCTGATATTACTTCCTACCAAGTGGCTGAGTCATTTAATTTGCCGGAGAAGGGAAGAATTGAGGTCGGAGCGGATGCGGACTTTGCCATTGTGGATATCGGGAAGGAAGAGACGATTCACCACAGCCGTTTTTATTCCTCTGCGGACTATTCTGTCTATGATGGCATGAAGGCAAGCGGTTGGCCTGTGTATACGATCAGCCGGGGGGATATCATTGTTGAAGACGGACAGCCGGTTGCGGAAGTAGGACGAGGTAAGTACATTAAACGTTTTGTATAAAAGGAGGAGGGCCATGAAGCGTCTTCTCAGTATCGTACTGATTACTGCACTGGGAGCCATGGGACTGGCCGGCTGTTCGAGCGAGGAAGCAAAAACAGTCGGCGCAAGCGGCAAAGTTAATGAAGTAAAGATTGGACAGCTTCACCCGCTCAGCGGTGCGCTGGCGATTGAAGGACAGGAAATGCGCGATGCCATTAAGATGGCAGTTGATGAAAAAAATGAAGCGGGCGGCATTAAGTCGCTCGGCGGCGCCAAAGTAACGCTTCTTGATAGCGATCACGAAGGAAAGCCAGAGAAGGGGATTACGGAGACACAACGTCTCATCCGCAAAGGAGCACTTGGCGTGCTCGGTACGTATACGAGTGGGGTAGCGATGGCAGCCAGCCAGGAGGCGGAGCGGAGAAAGACTCCATTCCTCATCACGATTGCGACAGCGGACGAAGTGACGGAACGCGGGTTTGCGTATACGTTTCGGATTCAGCCGAATGCAACGATGATGTCGGAGAACTTTTTGAAATATTTTAAACAGTTAAATGAGAAAGAAAACGCTGGATTAAAAACAGCGGTATTGGTTCACGAGGATTCCGTATTCGGAACGAGTATCGCCAATCACATCCGAAAAAATGCAGACAAGGCAGGATTGAAAATACTAGCTGATATGCCGCACTCAGCCAAAACATCTGATTTAACTTCGGACGTACGAAAAATCGCCTCATTAAAGCCGGATGTGGTCATCGTTACTACCTATTTAAATGATGGGAATTTATTGTTCCAGGGAATGAAGCAGTCCGGCGTGAAGCCAAAAGCGGTTATTGGTGTGGCTAACGGCGCGCTCAGCAACGCAAACTTCATCGCTGAGGAGACGGGTGTCAACCAATATATGATGGATGTCAACTATACGATTAATTCTAAGGAAGAACGAGCGCAGGCTCTGAAGAAAAAGTTTAAAGAGAAATACAATAAAAATCTCGGACCGAACGCAGCGTATTCGTATGAATCAGCTCGCATTCTCATCGAGGCGATCGAGCGGGCTGGCACAACCGATAAGACAAAGATTCGGGATGAAATCGCTAAAATGCAGGACAAAAACCACATTCTGCCGCAAGATGCCATCATGTTCGACAAAACGGGCCAGAATATCAACGCACAGGCTACGCTCAACCAGATTGTTGATGGAAAATCACTTATTGTGTATCCGGAAACATACAAGGAGGCAAACCTGCATCTGCCTGTACAGGGCAAGTAAGAATACGAATTGGCGGCGGGCCGCTTGATCGGGTCCGCCATCCTGTATAAGAAGGAGGGCATGACATGGATGGAAACTTGTTTGTTCAATCCATCATTGATGGATTGTTAATGGGCGGAATCTACGGACTGATCGGTATCGGTCTTACCTTAATCTTTGGTGTAATGAAGATTATCAATTTTGCCCAAGGCGCATTCTTAATGCTTGGAATGTATGTATCATACTGGTGTTTTGCTCTATTGGGATTAAATCCCTACCTTTCTCTGCCTCTGAGTGCACTGACGCTGTTCCTGCTCGGGATGGCGGTGCAGCGCGGTGTAATGGAGAAAGCGATGGACGCGCCGGAACACAATCAATTGCTTATCACATTCGGTTTGATGTTGGTCATTGAGAATGTGGCAATGGTCGCATTCAGTCCGGATTTTCGCAGCGTAAAGGTTCCATGGCTGGAAAGTTCGCTGATGTTAGGCGATATTATCATCAATAAGCCGCGTCTGATTGCTTTTGCCTTTACGATTGCACTCACGGTTTGTCTGTATTGGTTCTTACACAAGACATATTTCGGCAAGGCTATTCGTGCATCCGCAATTAGCAAGCACGGAGCATCACTTGTCGGTATTAAAGTGAAAACGGTTAACTATGTCACCTTTGGTCTTGGTGCCGCACTGGCAGCAATAGCGGGATCGCTGATTACACCATTCTTCTATACAAGTCCGCATGCGGGCAGTGTGTTTGTCCTCAAAGCATTTGTTGTAGTTGTGCTCGGAGGATTGGGTAACTTCGGTGGTGCGCTGGCAGCCGGATTGATTATTGGAGTGGCCGAAGCGCTTGGAGGCGTACTGTTCACAGGGGATTGGAAGGAACTTGTGGCGTATGTGCTCTTTATCTTTATTCTTCTGTTCCGTCCGACAGGCTTATTTGGAGGTGCTGCACGATGAAATACAAAGGGCTTCTTGGGTCGCTTGCTCTGCTTGTTATCATGGCGCTTGTTCCGCTCTTCGTATCCGATGACTCGCTGCATGTACTCATTCTCATTCTGTTTTTTGCCTTTTTAAGCCAGGCGTGGAACATTATGAGCGGATACTCCGGGCAGTTCTCTTTTGGACATGCTGCTTTCTTCGGCACAGGTGCTTACATGTCGACGATGCTATTTGTAAAATATCAGGTCACACCCTGGGTCGGCTTGTTTATCGGCGCCGCAGTGGCCATGCTGATCGGCTTGTTCATCGGATTTCTATCGTTTCGCTACAAGCTAAAGGGAGCCTATTTTGCGCTTGCTACGCTGGCATTCGCAGAGATTCTGCGTATTGTAGTGCAGAATACGGAGCTGTTAAACAAGACAATGGGCTTTCTTATCCCGTTAAATATGGAACCAAAATGGTTTCAGTTCGAGTATCGCTTTGGTTACTACTATATCGCCTTGCTCATGGTTGCATTGATTACGATGCTTGTATATATGATTAGCCGCTCGCGTCTGGGATATAGCCTGATCGCCATTAGGGAAAACGAAGACGCCGCTCAATCGCTTGGCGTGAATACGTACCGCAACAAAATGATTGCTGTAGCGATCAGCTCGGCGCTTACGGCGGTCGGAGGTACTTTTTATGCACAGTACATTATGTTTATCGAGCCGCCGATGGTATTTTCTTCTGATATGTCCGTCAGCATTCTCCTCCCGGCGATTATTGGCGGGGTAGGAACCGTATTCGGTCCGATTGTCGGTGCATTCCTGATCATTCCACTGGGCGAGCTTACGACGATGTATTTAGGAAACTTTGCTGGGGCGAATCTTATCGCATACGGAATTATTATGCTACTGATTATCCTGTATCTACCGGAAGGGCTGGTCGGCTGGTATCAGAACCGGAGAAATAAGAAGCGGCAGGCGCTTAAGCAGGAGCCTTCGCAAAAGCCTGGTGTGAAAAACATCGCCTAGCCGACTGGGCGGCAGATGAGAGGGGGAACTATAGATGAGCTTACTTCAGGTAAAAAATGTAACAAAACGTTTTAAAGGGCTTGTGGCGGTCTCAAATGTAAGTCTGACATTGGAGCGTGGAGAGATTCTTGGACTGATCGGACCGAACGGAGCCGGTAAGACTACGCTGTTCAGCTCCATCTGCGGCTATCATGTGCCGGAAGAAGGCGAAGTATGGCTGAACGGAAAGGAAATCAGGGGCAAGAAACCGGAGTTCATCTGCAAAGAAGGAGTGGCTCGTACCTTCCAAATCGTACAGCCATTCGGAAACCTTACTTTGCTAGAGAATACGATGGTTGGCGCATTTAACCGGGTACGCAAGCGTGAGGAAGCTCAGGCGCTTGCACTCGAGAAGCTGGCCTTTGTCGGATTGGAGAAGAAAAAGGACATCCGGATGAAAGACTTGACGTTTGTTGAACAGAAAAAAGTAGAGATGGCGCGTGCGCTGGCATCCCAGCCTGCCCTGCTCTTTTTAGATGAAGTGATGTCTGGATTAAACCCGACAGAAGTGGAAGAGGTAATCGGATTGATCCGTAAAATCCGAGATGGCGGCACGTCCATTTTCTTTATCGAACATTTGATGGCGGCGGTAATGGCGCTGTCCGATCGTGTCCTCGTCATGCATCATGGTGAGAAGATTGCCGAAGGAAAGCCGGAGGAAGTCACCAAGGATGCCTTTGTTATCGAAGCTTACCTAGGAGGGGCGCTATGATGCTTGAAGTATCGAATGTTCAGGCCGGATACGGAAATCTACAAGTACTGCGCGGCATTGACTTTCATGTGCAAAAAGGAGAACTGGTCTCGGTTCTTGGCACGAATGGCGCAGGTAAGACGACTTTATTGCAAGCGATCTCCGGTCTTCACCAGCTCTCAGGCGGTACCATTACTTTTGAAGGGGAGCGGATTGACCACCTGCAGCCGCATCAGATTGTAGAGCGTGGTCTGATCCAGGTACCGGAAGGACGCAAACTTTTTACGGAGATGAATGTCTTAGAGAACCTGGAGTTGGGTGCTTTCACGAAGGAAGCGCGCAAAAAGTTCCAAGAAAATCTCGAATGGGTATATGAGTTGTTTCCGATTTTACTGGAGCGAAAAGGGCAACTTGTCGGCAGCATGAGCGGCGGACAGCAACAGATGGTTGCTATTGCCCGTGGACTGATGTCATGCCCTAAGCTATTGATTCTTGATGAGCCATCCATTGGGCTGTCTCCTCTACTGACAAAACAAGTGTTTGAAATTATTAAGAAGATCAAGGATCATGACGTAACCGTGCTGCTGGTAGAACAGAACGCATATGCCGCTATGGAATTATCTGATCGCGGCTATGTCATTGAAAATGGAAGAATCGTTATGAGCGGGGCGGCGGATGAGCTGTTAAATAACGATGAACTGAAGGCGGCTTATCTCGGCATGTAGCAGGAGGAGAGAGACGATGGGAGAGTCCGTAAAATCGTTAGAGAAGACACTGGATATTCTGGAGAGTTTTTCGCTAGATGAGCCGGTACTGACACTAACATCTATTCAGAGGAAGACAGGGCTGCCAAAGAGTACGGTGTTTCGACTTTTGCACACGCTTGAGAAGCGGAAGTATATACAGCAAAATGACACAACACAAAAGTATGAGCTGGGATTTAAATTTTTCACCTTGGGCAGTATTGTCCAAAATGCTTTTAATCTGCGTGAGATCGCTCTTTCTGTTATGCGCGAGCTAATGGAGAAGACCGATGAGACGATTGAGCTCAATATTCTTGAGGGAGGCCAGCGCGTGTGCATCGAGAAGGTCGATAGTCCACACACCGTCCGTAACTTTGTGCGGATCGGAGAGCAGCATGAGATTCATCAAGGCGCCTCTGGAAAGGTATTGTTTGCCCATGTATCTGAAGCAGAGCGTATTCGCCTCCTTGATCGTCTTCCCCTTGTCGGTGACGCTAAAGCAAAACTAGCGGAAGAATTGATGCGGATTAAGAAAGAGGGCGTCTGCGTAACACGTGAGGAGCGGATGAAAGGAAGCTTTGCGATTGCGGCGCCGATTTTTGACTATACCGGAGCTGCAATAGCAGGCTTAACACTGGCAGGGCCAATACAGCGTCTGACAGAAAACAACAGCGGACCGATGATTGCTGAGACGATACATGCGGCACGTCTTATATCTGAGAGAATGGGATATTATCGTGTTCCGCTTACCGTCGGAGCTGCTGCTATATCCGGGGAAGGAGGCGCTAGATGAATGCATATCAAACTGCTGGCGCATTCCTATCCGACTTTTCTTATGATCATCTCTCAAACGAAGCCAGGCAGGCGGTAAAACGGATTGTACTGGATTCGTTCGGCTGCATGGTGGCAGGAAGTCAGCTTCTGCAAGGTGCCGATGTCCTGGATGCACAGGATGGGATATATACGGTCGCAGGAATTGGCAGAAGCAGTCAGCGGGACATGGCTGTGGCACTGAATGGCAGTACAATGGTAGCAACAGAGATGGATGAAGGGCATGCAGCGGCAAAAGGACATCCTGCAGCCCACTTCTTTCCCGCTCTGCTGGCTGAAGCGGAAGAAAAAAAGTGTGATGGCAGGACGTTTATGACTGCTTTTGCCGCTTCTTATGAAATCACAGCTCGATTTGGCAGCGCTGTTACACTGCATCCGACGGTACACCCTCATGGCAATTGGGGGACAATCGGTAGTGCGGCGGCCGTAGCCAAATTAAATGATTTAGGTGTAGAGAAGCTGACACAGGCGCTGCTGCTTGGCGCATCCATGCCGCTTGGTTCTGCATGGACCTCCGCCTTTCTCGGGGCGACGGTACGCAATGGATATATCGGTGCAAGCAATGTCATCGGCGCGCTGGCCGCCCGTATGGCACAAGCAGGAATGGAGAGCCATCCTGCTGTAGTCGCTTCCTTGTATGAAACCATGCTCGGCTCTGCATTGGATATCAAGCGTCTGGGCAGCGAGTATGGCAACCGTCTTCTTTTGGAACATAATTATATGAAACTATATGCCTGCTGCCGCTTCGTTCATGGCGCAATTGATTGTATGCTTACAATCCAGAAGCGCTTTGAGAATGCTGCTGGTCGTCCGCTGCAGCCAGAAGATGTCATGCAGATTCAAGTGGAAACATATAAGTCAGCGTCCGCGCTCCGTGATTTGCGTCCGCCAAATGGGCTAGCAGCGAAGTTTTCGATTCCATTTTCACTTGCCATTCTGCTTGGTCTGGGCGGAGTAGAGCAAGAGCAATTTCGTGATGAAAATATGCAGGATGCGAGACTTCAGGCATTAGCCGATCGGGTATCCGTAACGGAAGCAGAAGAGCTTACCCGCTTGCTGCCGGATATTCGTGCCACTCGCATCATGCTTACGACGATAGATGGAGAGCGATGGAGTGAAGAAGTACACATCGTTACAGGTGACCCGGGTAGACCATTGACAGATCAGCAGCTGATAGCGAAGTTTCTCGCGCTTACCTCTCCTGTGCTGGGAGATGTGAGAGCAAAGGAAATCGTGCGTCGTGTCCAGGGACTAGAAGAGATAAAGAGTATGAGGGAGATTACAACGCTTTTGCTCCCTACTTCCGTATAAAGAATGGAGAGATAGAAGATGGAAGTGTTAGGCGCATTTGTAAATCAGGCCCGATGGGAAGATATAGAGCCATCCGCTGTACGTGCAGCAAAATATACACTGCTGGATTCATTAGCGGCCCAGTTGTTTGGCAACCGAGAGGAGGAGGTGCAGCGTCTTGCGCAGATGGCATCAAGTATCTCGCCAGGGGTATACCGTATTCTTGGTACCGAATGGACGGCCGGGTTATACGAGGCTGCATTTATAAACGGCTGCGGTTCGGTAGCAACGGAGATGGATGAGGGCAACCAATGGAGCAAAGGACACCCTGCTGCTCATGTCATTCCGACGCTGTTGACATATGCACAGAGCATGGATGCCTGCACAGGACAGCATTTTCTCCTCTCTTTAATTACCGGATATGAAGCGTGTTCGCGTTTTGGTCGGGCGGTAACGCTTCACCCCGACGCGCATGCCCATGGGACATGGGGAGTGATGGGAGCCGCCTCTGCCATTCTGCTTTTAGCCGGGGCAGAAGAAGAGGAATGGGTGGAAGGTGTGAAGCTGAGCGCATCGTTTGCCATGCCAACAATGTGGAACGCAGCGCTTGAGGGGGCTTTAATCCGCAATGTATATGCCGGTCAGGCCAGTGAATCCGGCATCCGCAGCCTGCAGCTTGTGCGCAGCGGATACCTGGCGCCAACGCAATCACTAGACTACATCTTCGGGTCTGTGCTCGGCAGTGCGTTTGATCGAGAAGCCATGCTTGCTGGTATGGGAGAGGGTTGGGAGATTGAACGTAATTATTTCAAACCGTATGCATTTTGCCGGTATGCCCATGCACCGCTCGATGCTTTTGCTTCTCTTTTAGCAGAGCATTCCCTTAACCAAGAGGAAATTGAACAGGTAGAGGTACGCACCTACAGCCGTGCAGCCACCCTTTCTAATCAAGCTCCGCATAATGTGTTGGCGGCGAAGTTCTCCATTCCGTACGCGCTAGCTGTACGATTATGGTCCGGCATAGCCGATCATACGGTATTTGCGGACCGATGGCTTGGGAATGAGGAAGTCCGAGCGTTTGCTAGAAAAGTAACGGTGCGAAATGATAGTGAACTAGAAAAGGAATATCCTTCCATTATGCCAGCCGTTGTGACGATAACCTGTACAGATGGCCGGGTATATGAAGCGCGCTGTGACATTGCAGAAGGCGGACCGGGCAAAGCGTTCACTCCAGAAGCACTCATTGCGAAGTTTCGCGCGTTGACAGCAGGCATTCTATCACCTGCTAGACAAGATGAGCTTATCGCATTCGTTGAGAATATGGAACAGGAAGTAGACATCACCCCATTATTTGCTTTGTGTGTACCAGATGCCTTATAGGTATAAATTTTTTGTTTGATTTTCGGAACTAGTTCCGTATCGTGAAACTTACAATCGTCAGATCAACAGGAGGAATGGTAGGATGGGAAAGACATTGGTACAGAAAGTCATCGAACGTGCAAGCGGTACACCTGATGTCCGTCCGAACCAAATCGTAAATGTCAACATTGATTTGGCCATGATGCATGACTCGGGCGGTCCACGCCGTATCCATAAAAACTTAGCGCGGCTTGGACGGAAGGTATGGAATCCAGACCACGTTGTCGTCATTGGGGATCACTTCGTGCCGGCGAGCGGACCGGCGGAGGCCGAGATCTTAAAGCTAACGCGGGAATGGGTAAAGGAGCAAGGGATTTCACGTTACCATGAAGGAGAAGGGATCTGTCATATCGTACCTGTGGAGAGAGGATATATTAAGCCGGGGATGATGTATGTCGGGGGGGACTCCCATTCGACTACAGCCGGGGCTGTAGGGGCCTTTGCGATTGCCTTGGGATCTACTGACATGCTCGGTGTAATGGCTACGGGACAGACATGGATTAAGGTGCCGGAGACAATTCTGATTGAATGGGCAGGGCAGCTTGCTCCGTATACGATGGCCAAAGACATGATGCTTGCAGCCATTGGACGTCTCGGCGGAGACGGAGCCACGTATCGAGCGGTGGAGTATGCAGGTGAGGCGGTAGATGCACTGAACATGGATGAGCGGCTTGTTCTATCCAACATGGCTATCGAGCTTGGTGCAAAGGCGGGCGTGATTGCACCGAATGATATTGTATTTGATTATCTGGATGAACGTCATGTAACAGGGTATGAACCCGTATACTCGGATGAGGATGCTGCATATATGGAACATCACACATTTGATGCTAGCGCCCTTGAGCCATTGGTAGCGCGTCCGCATGCACCGGAGAATGTAAGCTTGGCGCGAGAGATCGAGGCAGAGAGGCTGCCCATTAACCAGGCGTATATCGGGGCGTGTACGGGAGCGAAGTATACAGATTTGAAAGCGGCAGCCGATGTGCTGAAGGGACAACGCGTGGCACCGAATGTACGGCTTATGGTAGCTCCATCATCCACACGTGTAATGGAACGAGCTATGCAGGATGGTATCTTGGCAACACTGCTGGCGGCAGGCGCTACTCTGCTTCCATCTGCTTGCGGTGCTTGTGCAGGGCTTGGATTGGGCGTGTTAGCATCGAAGGAGCGGTGCATCTCGACAACAAATCGGAATTTCCAGGGGCGCATGGGCGCAAGGGATGCGGAAGTATTTCTTGCTTCACCATATACGGTCGCAGCTTCCGCAGTGACCGGATACATCAGTGATCCGCGTACAGTTCTCGACCGGATTCGCATGCAGAAAGGGGAGAGTGTCCATGAAGGTTAGGGGGCGCGTATGGATATTTGGCGATGATATTAATACGGATGTTATCGCGCCGGGCCAGTATTTAAAGCTAACGAGCCAGGAGTTGGCGGCCCATGTAATGGAAGGGATCGATCCGTCATTTGCTTCCAAGGTTCAGCCAGGTGATATTATCATCGCTGGCAAGAACTTTGGCTGCGGCTCCAGCAGGGAATCAGCACCGGACGCACTCAAGCATGCGGGTATAGGTGCAATTGTCTGCAAGTTTTCCGCTCGTATTTTCTACCGCAATGCAATCAATCTCGGTCTTCCGGTATTGGAGTACGATGGTGAATTCCCTGTCGAAGAAGGCGACATGGTAGAGATTGAACTTGAAAGCGGTACGGTAACGAATGAGACACAGGGAGTTACTGTACAGGCTGAAGCATTTCCGGAGCATATTATTACGATTCTGCAAAAAGGCGGCCTCGTGCCGTATCTTGAAGATACATTCCGCAATCAATCTACAAATAGGTAAGGAGAGAGCAGCATGGCAAATCCAGCATTGAAGCAGGCATTACAAAAAGAAAGCATCGTGATTGCTCCCGGCGCTTATGATGCATTAACAGCAAAACTGGTAGAATGTGCAGGCTTTCCTGCCGTCTATATGTCGGGAGCCGGTGTTTCCTACAGTCAGTTGGCATCCCCGGATATCGGTTTGCTTACACAGACAGAGATGGCTCAGCAGGCAGCTCGCCTTGCAGATGCGGTACAGATCCCGGTTATAGCCGATGGTGATACGGGCTTTGGCAACGCGTTGAATGTACGGCGAACGATTCAACTGTATGAGCGTGCAGGCGTGTCTGCTATTCAGATGGAAGATCAGACATTTCCAAAGAAATGCGGACATATGCAGAAGAAGTCGCTTGTATCTACCGAAGAGATGGTAGCTAAAATTAAAGCGGCGGTGGATGCGCGTACTGACGAGGATTTTCTTATCATTGCACGGACGGATGCGCGCGGTGTATCCGGAATGACCGAGGCGCTAGAGCGAGCACATCGTTACCAAGAGGCAGGCGCGGATATATTATTTGTAGAAGCGCCTCAATCTGAAGAAGAACTGCGTGATGTTGCGGGACAATTTGAGATTCCGTTGATGGCTAATATGGTAGAAGGCGGGAAAACTCCAATTATTCCGGCCGATCGTCTGCAAGAGATGGGCTATCAACTCGTGATTTATCCAAATACGATTACACGCTTCTATATGAAACAAGCGCTCAGGATTCTGCATACACTAAAAGAGGATGGCACAAGTCACGGCTATCAGCATGAGATGATGCTGTTTGATGAAATTAACGAACTGCTTGGCCTTGCCAAAGTGAAGGAACTTGAAGAAAAATATACATTTTAATAGAACGCCAAAAAATAGATGATGATCTCGCTTTTGGGATTGTCATCTATTTTTTTATGGTATTCGTGCTGCGCATTTGCCCGTTTTCTATACCGTACTTGATAGAGGCATACGAAAGGGTTATAAATAAATAGAACGTTGTATTTTGTAATTTCTGAATTTTTAGTTGAAATGTAATCAGGAAGGAGCGGGGTTTATGAAGAAGGAACATACTCATGTTCGGGTCGCTGTTGTGCAGGCGGCGCCTGTAGTGATGGACCGGGAAGCAACGACTGAGAAAACGGTTGATTTGATTGAAAAGGCAGCTCGGCAGGGAGCTAAGCTTGTTTTATTTCCAGAAGCATTTATTCCTGCGTACCCTCGCGGCTTAACATTTGGAGCACGTGTAGGCAGTCGTTCTCCGGAAGGGCGAGCTGACTTTCTCCGTTATTGGGAAAATGCCGTTCCGGTGCCTGGTGAAGTAACGGAGCGTGTGGGCGAGGCTGCGCGCAAAGCCGGTGTGTATGTAGTGGTCGGTGTAATTGAGCGGGATACGGAGAATAGCGGGGGCACACTGTATTGTACGGCATTATTCTTCGGACCTGATGGCACCCTGTTAGGAAAGCACCGTAAGCTAAAACCGACAGGGTCAGAGCGGTTAATATGGGGAGAAGGCGATGGCAGTACCCTGCCTGTATTTGATACACCATTCGGCAAAATCGGAACACTCATCTGCTGGGAGAATTATATGCCGTTAGCCCGTGCGGCTATGTATGCTAAAGGCGTACAGATTTATCTGGCTCCTACGGCTGATTTCAGGGATACATGGCAGGCTACCATTCGCCATATTGCAGTGGAGGGTCGCTGCTTTGTCCTCTCCTGCAACCAATATGTTACCAAAGATATGTATCCAACAGACTTGGCGGGCTATCATGAGTTGGAGTCCATGCCGCATGAGATCAGTCCGGGCGGCAGTGCTGTTGTAGGGCCGCTTGGGGAATATATTGTAGAGCCGGTATCGGGGCGTGAGGATATCCTGTTTGCTGATTTGGATATGGGCTTGATTCCTTACAGCCGTTTTGATTTCGATGCGGTTGGACATTATGCGAGGCCGGATGTTTTTCAGTTGCTTGTAAATGAAGAAAAGCAGGAAAGTGTCAGGTGGAAAAGTCTAAAAGAAGAATAAACAACGAAGAACGCTCCTGGGTTAAGCAGGAGCGTTCTTGCTTATAAAGTGGCTCACGTTTCTTCTCGAATCGTCAGCAGCAGCGTGATAAGAGAAAAGCTGATAAAGGCAAGGAGCGGGATGGTAATAAATCCAAGCCAATTGATATATTGGCCGCTGCATGGTACACCTGTTGTGCATGGAAGTACATTTTGCATTCCCGGCACCTTTTGTTGCAAATAATGAAACAGTGAAATGCACATTCCAATTATGCTCAGTACCCGGGCATACATGACGATCCCCTGATCATCCCGATAGGCGCCCATGCCGAGCAGAATAGCAAGCGGATACATGAAAATACGCTGAAACCAGCACAGCTTGCACGGCTCAAACCGCATGACTTCACTAAAATATAAACTTCCACATAGTGCAATCATCGAGATGACCCAGGCCAGATAGAGACGATATGCTTGCAAGAAGTGAAGCGTCCGGGTGCGTATCATTTGCCGGTACTCTCTTTCGCTTTCAAGATAATATCTTTAATGGCAGCATAATCGAATGTAGCGTCAACAGGAAGTGCCTGCCCATTAATATAAAGGGTTGGCGTACCACCAATTCCAAGCTTTCTGACGATCGCTTCATCATCTTGTACCGCTTTGGCAAATGCTTCACTCTCAATGTCTGTTTTCAACTTAGTATAATCAACATCAACATGAGCCTCTTTCGCGATCTGCACCAAAGCATCTGCGGTCGCCCATGTATCACGTTCGTCACCCTGCTTGGCATAGACGGCTTGATAGAAAGGCCAGAAAGCTTGCGGATTCTGACTGTATACCGCTTCCCCCGCCATTGCCGCTGTGCGTGAATCCGCTTCAGGGCTAACGATTGGGTAATTAATAAAGTGAAATTGAGCGATTCCGCTATCAATGAAATCTTTTTGCAATTGCGGCAGAATCGTTTGCTTGAAATGCTGACAAGCCGGACATTTGAAGTCAGCAAATTCTACGATTTTAACCGGAGCATCCTTTGCGCCCAAGGCAGGCTGTGTTTCATAGCGGAATTCCTTGGCATCTACAGGTTCTGCCGTCTGTGAACCTGATAATGCACCATACGCGATAAGGGCGATACAGACCAGTAGAATGATGGCAAGTGTGTAGCCCATGAGACGTTGCATTTTCTTTTTCTGTACTGTTTCCTTTTGCTGCTGTTGCTTTTTGACTTGCTGGCGTGTATTTTTCTTCCCCATGATTTCCTCCCAGCTTCGATTGTATCATTCGTTCTTTATAATCTTCCAATACTATGATAGAGAAATCAACCATAAAGAAAATCATGGAAAAAATGTTGACATGTTATTTTGCATTGCATAATATCTTATTAAAAGTAATTAGGTTATTTTTTGTTTGTTTTGATATTTACATACGCAGGAGGGATAAACCATGGAAAATCACACGATGACAGGACAACTGCTCGAAGAAGTGGTGAAGGCGAGAAGATCGGCAAATAATTTTGATCCTACCATACAAATATCAAGGGAAGAGTTAGAAGAGATGTTTGCGCTGGCAAAGCTCGCTCCGTCAGCATATAACCTGCAGCACACCCATTATGTAGTTGTGGATGATAACGAACGTAAACTGGAAGTAAAAGAGGCTGCATACCGTCAGCACAAAGTAGAAACCGCATCTGCAGCTATCGTTGTACTAGGTGATACACAGGCGTACACTGATGCTGCTCGAATTTATGAAGGCATGGTACGGCTTGGCATGATGGATGAGCAGGGATATAAGCAATTGGTCGATTCCATTTATACAGCATATGAGAACAAAGAATTTCAAAAAGAAGAAGCCATCCGCAATGCATCTCTTTCTGCCATGCAGTTTATGCTGATCGCAAAAAGCAAAGGCTGGGATACATGCCCGATGATTGGCTTTGATGTACAGAAGATTAAACAAGTACTGCACATTCCAGAACGGTTCATTCCTGTGATGATGATTACAATTGGCAAGGAAAAAACGAATCATCCACGGCCAAGAGGATACAGAAAGCCAATTGGAGAGTTTGTTCATTATGGGGCGTTTTCTTCCTAAGCATACAACTGCAAGCGTAGAGGAAACGATAGATTATGCAAAAAGCCGTCTGCTGATAGACGGCTTTTTGATATAGGTCTATCCTATGAAATTCTTTAAAAAAGAAGGGGAGGCGAAGGAGATGTGAGCTAGGCAGGTATAATTGCGGATAGTGGCTTATTTTAAGGTTTTATCTATTTAGAATTTTCGGTATAATAAAAGAACATTAAGAAAAACCTTCTTAAACCAACGACATACAGAATGGATGTGATGTCTATGATTGCAGAGGGTAAAATTCAATGGATGCTTGCTCCGGGTAAGTAGTGAAGGCGACGTACACAGCAGGCGAATAACGGTAGGAGGAAGCGGTGAAACTTCCAAATAGCGTTAGGGGTGTACCGGTACTTAAACTAAAAAAGAAAGGAACTTGTAAATTGAATAGCGAGGAACTACCGACGTAGCCCTGTGTTCTCTGTTTTATGAAGAGCACAGGGCTACGTCTTTATATTGTATACATATATTATTTCTTATCTTGGCGCTGTAAATGTAACAAAGAAAAAGGTTTGAAAAGTATGGATTAGTGGTCTTGAAAAGAAAGGGCAGTAGAATATATTCGTCTGCTGCTAAGGAGAGGAGATCACACATATGAATAGAGACGAATTAAACAGTAAGATTGTAGAGCTTAAAAAAAGGGTCGACTCTGGCGATGTTAAGCTGAGTGATTCCGTTGCGAAAGATTTGGAACGTATTACTAATCATACTGACGACGTTACCCGGCTTGATGACCTCACACCGGAAATTAGGGCAGCGGTAAAGACATTGGATGTAAATAAAAAATAGAGCAGTGAGCATAAAAGGGCTGTCTAAAAAGTCCTTTTACGAGTAAAATGCACACAAAATTAAAAGCCAAGAATGTTGATGTAACAGCATTCTTGGCTTTTCCTTTTATCAAGGTTTCGACTGAAATATGGCTTTTCGAGATTCTACTTTTTATAAATTTATAAAAAATAGAATTGAAGTACTTCTGCAAGCATTATGATCATGTAGAACAAAAAGATTAGTTGTTTATTCGATGGAAACAAGACCGTAATTCTAAAAAATAGAATAGATAAAGAAACGTTAATTGCAGCGGCTGTCCATCTATTTCATTCGGCATGAAATTTGCTTGTATTATCGATAAGGAAAGGGGTGAGAGGCGATGGACACGATGATTATTTGCAGATGCGAGGAGGTTATGCTGCATACCATTCAACAATGCATCGAAAATACCGGGGCTTCCACATCCAAAGAAGTGAAACTGTGTACAAGAGCGGGAATGGGGATCTGTCAGGGACGAACATGCGGTCTGCTTATCGAACGGCTTCTTGCACAGAGTGGGGCGCTTGATGTTCCGCCGCTCGCAAGTAAACATAATGTTCCTGTACGTCCTTTATTGCTTGGCGAGCTTAGTGGCCGATGTACAGAGAGAGGAGGAGGGAGATGAGAGTATGGCATCATCCTGTGCTTGGCTCACTGACTGAGCAGAAGGAAGTCGAAATTTTATTTGATGGAAGCACGTATCATGCTTTTGCAGGTGAGTCGATTGCAGCGGCTCTGCTTGCCAATGGTGTGCGAACACTGCGCTATACAGAGAGTAAGGGGGAACCTCGCGGGATCTACTGCGGCATTGGTCATTGCTATGAATGTCGAGTAGAAGTAAACGGTATACGAAGCATCCGTGCTTGTATCACTCCGGTGACTGACGGCATGGTGATCTCTTCACAGGGAGGAGAGAGAGATGGATGCTGATCTGGTAGTAGTTGGTGCGGGAGCAGCGGGATTAAGCGCAGCAGCAAGGACGGCTGCCTACGGTGCCCAGGTTGTTGTGGTGGATGAGAATCCGTATGCGGGCGGAAAGCTTCCGGGACAGCTTCACGAATCACCGGGTCATGGCTGGTGGAAAGGCGGTGAGATTGCCAATCGTCTCCGGGAGGAGGTGGAATCGGCGGGTGGCCGAATTATTCAAGAACGGGAGGTATGGGGCATCTCTCCAGGATTTCATGTTCTGCTTAATTACCAAGAGGAGCTTCGAGCCCCCTATATTTTATTGGCTACCGGAGCTTTGGAACGTCCGATACCGATGCCGGGCTGGACGCTTCCTGGGGTTATGGCTGTAGGGGCAGCGCAAGTGATGACGAATATACACAGGGTACTTCCAGGGAAGAAGGTGCTAATTGTCGGGATCGACGTGCTATCCATGACAATTGCAAGACAGCTAAAAATGGCTGGTGCAGAAGTGGTGGGTCTTGTTCTTCCGCCTTCTGGAATTTTTAGTGGGGAAAAAGCAAACCCTGTTTCCCAAATTTCATTGCTTGCTGGCATGGCTGACCTGGCTCCTACGACATTGCTGCGCTTGGCGGGGCGGGCTGCAAGCACACCGGTGATGCATCGTCTGGGTGCCGCGCTCTATCCTGCAAAGGGCATGCGAGTATGGGAGATTCCACTTATGCTTCGTAAAGCAGCGCTTGAGATTCGTGGCCGTCAGGCAGTAGAGTCAGTTGTTCTTGCGGATGTGACTTCAAAGGGAGAGATCATTGAAAACAGCAGGCATGAGGTTGCTGTCGATTGTGTCTGTATATCAGGAGGATTGGCACCGCTTGGCGAGTTGGCGTCTTCTATAGGCTGCACCTTTACCCATATCCCAGAGCTTGGCGGGCATGTACCGCTTCATAGTCCTCTTCTTGAGACGGATCGAGAAAATGTATTTGTAGCTGGGAACATTACGGGGATTGAAGGAGCCAACGTAGCTATGGCCCAAGGTGAGCTGGCAGGAACAGCGATTGCGGCTAAACTTGGCTTACTTGGACAGAAAAAAGAGGCAAAGCTTATGGAGGCCCAACATAATGTCAACATTACGCGTGAAAGAGCGGATATTCAGTTCATGCCCAATATTCTAAAGGGAAGAGAAGCGATGGAAGCCGCATGGAACGAAATGTTCCTGCATTCTTCTATGACATAAACCGAGTAGCAGACAAGGATTTTTTGCAAAACATGTCGAACTATACGTACTATTATCCGAATAATCATTCTTTTTATATAAGGAGGATATTGTACGTGACAATCCACCATATACCACAATTGATCTTATTAGCGCCACAGCTTTCGTTATTTGAAAAAGTATGGAGCATGCAGCAAAAACAGCAGCTTAGCATTGCAGGCATTTGGTATGGTAATCAGCCCTGTCATGGTATAGAAGAAAGCATCAGACATACAATTCCTATATTGCCTGAGAAACCATCAGAATTAGAGCAGGCGATACAGAGGAAGTCCTGCGACTTTTTAGTACTTGGAGAAGCATCTGAAGACATGTATCCACTGATACAGAAGATGCGAATGGAAGGTATAACCCTGCTTGATTCTTCATCATTTTGGCTGCTTGAACACCTGATTGCAAAAGATTGGCAGCTCTCACAGCATCACCGAATCAATCAGGAGCTGCAGACGATTTTGACGTATGCGCACGAAGGTATTCAACTTGTCAATCAAGAAGGAACCGTACAATATGTTAATCCTGCATTCACGACGATTACAGGTATTCAACCAGCAGAGCGAATCGGCAAAAATATTTTTGAAGTTTCGCCGGATGGGTCCCTTTCCTTAGCTTTGCAGACGAAGCAGCCTGTGCTGAATTGGAAGAATAAGGTGCTCGACTCCGGCGTGGAAGTCATCTCGAATGCGGCTCCTATCTATGTAGACGGGGAGATGACAGGGGCTGTCGTAACGTTTCAGGATATGACGCAGATTATGGCGCTTAGCCAGCAGTTGCAGGAACAGGCCCAGAAGATTCATCAGCTTCACGAGCGGCTGCAGCATGCACACGGTGCGTACTATTCGTTTGCAGATATTATCGGGGAGAGCGAAGCGGTTCGGCAGGCGGTCGAGCTGGCCAAGAAGGCCGCAGACACGAATTCTACGGTGCTTTTGACAGGAGAGAGCGGTACAGGCAAGGAGCTGTTTGCCCATGCCATACACCAAGAGAGCAGACGAAGCAGGGCGCCGTTTGTTGCAGTGAACTGTGCGGCGATTCCAGAGACACTGCTTGAAAGCGAGTTGTTTGGCTATGAAAAAGGAGCGTTTACCGGCGCTGTACAAGCTAAGATAGGAAAAGTAGAGATTGCAAGCGGTGGCACGCTTTTTCTTGATGAGATTGGGGATATGAGTCCATATCTTCAAGCCAAACTGCTGCGCGTATTGCAATCCAAACAGATTGAGCGCATTGGAGGGCTTCATCCCTTGGATGTGGATGTACGCATTATTGCTGCTACCAACCGTAACTTGCTGCAATTGATCAAAGAGGGAACGTTTCGGGAGGATTTATATTATCGCCTTAATATCGTACGCATTGAAGTGCCGCCGCTGCGCCATCGATTAGAGGACATTCCTTTGCTTGTAGACAATCTGATGCAAAAAATCAGCCGCCGCACAGGACGTACAGCATGGATCTCCAATAAGGCGGTTGCATTACTTGCGGAACATCATTGGCGTGGAAATGTACGAGAATTAGAAGGATTTCTTGAACGAATTATCAATGAAAATGGAGCGGGGAGGCTTGCGGACTCCCTTGTACTGCGCCATATCCATCAGATTTCATGCACCGATGCAGAGCGCTCGCATGATCTGAGTATAGATGCTGTGCAGGAAGAGGCCGGGGAAATTCCGCCGCTACGCATCATAGAACGAAGCATTATCGAGAAGGCGCTGAAGCGATTTGGCACCACAGTCGAAGGAAAGAAAAGAGCCGCTCGTTCCTTAGGGATTTCGCTTGCAACGCTGTATAACAAGCTTAGAGAATATCAGAAAAAGGGGGGATTAGATGCAAATAGCTGATGCTGTCGTCATCGGCGGAGGGATCATTGGTACATCCATCGCTTTTCGTCTGGCACGGCAGGGAAGAAGTGTCGTACTCATCGAAAAGGGCATACTGGCATCGGGAACATCCGGCGCCTGTGATAAAGCCATCTTCCTGCAATCAAAAAAAGTCGGCCTGCATCTGGAGCTGGCCAAGGCAAGCGCCGCTCTCTATCAGTCATTGGAAGAAGAGCTGGACACGTCGCTTGAGTATGAAAGAACCGGCGGCATGATTGTGATTGAGACGGAAGAGCAGCTAGAGATTATGAAGGGATTTGTGGAAAAGCAGCAGCATTCCGGCATCCGAGTCGATCTATTGAGTCAAGCGGAAACGCATGCGATGCAGCCGACACTCTCACCGCATGTGGTGGGTGCTACTTGGAGTGGTGAAGATGCAGATGTAAATCCATTGCTTGTTACACACGGTTTTGCCAGCGCCGCAAAAAGAGCCGGAGCCGTCATTATGACACATACAGAAGTGATGGGGATCATGAAGGAGAAGAATAGAGTAACAGGTGTGATGACAAGCCGGGGAGCCATTGCCACAGAGCTTATCATCAATGCCGCAGGCCCATACGCTCCAACAATCGGACGGCTGGCCGGTGTAGAGATCCCGATTATACCTCGCCGTGGGATGATTCTTATTACCGAGCGGATGCCTCCGATGCTTAAAGGCAATATGCTATGCGCACAGTACATTACAGCAAAGCATATGGCAGGTGCAGAGCCTGCGAAGCAGCAGGAGGATAGATGCGGGATCGGCCTCTCTTTTGGTCAAACAAAGTCAGGCAATTTCCTGCTTGGAGGCAGTAGGGAATTTACTGGATTTGATCGGCATGTACCACCGGAAACGCTGCGAAAGATTGCATCGCACGCATGCCGCATCATTCCTTTTCTATGCAATACGCGAATCATTCGTACAATGGTAGGCTTTAGGCCATTTACAGGAGATGGCTTACCAATTATCGGAGAAGCGCCGGAATTGAAAGGGTTTATTATCGCGGCAGGTCATGAAGGAGATGGGATCGCACTGTCGCCGATTACCGGCATGATCGTTGCCAATATAGCTGAAAAAAGAGGGCCGTATCTAGCTTTGGCGGAAAGTCTTGGGCTTGAAAGGTTTCAGGATCGTCCTCTTACCCGTTCGCTGTAACCAACGATAAAAAAGGAGGCGGCTGTTTATATGATTTCGGTGCTGGTCCCTATTTTGCTGCTGTTTGTTATTGTACTTGTTCCTGCCATTCCAAAAATCGGGGGAAACATTAAGATAGGACTGCTTGCTGCAGGTGGCAGTGCTGCTCTATTTGGCGGGCTTAACTTCATGGAACTGGTGTCTGCCGCCATTACCGGTATTGATAAGCTTGCCTGGGTCATCATGCTTTCTGTATTCGGGAGTATTTATGCGGAAACACAATCCCGCCTGGGAACGGTAGACGCTACGTTAAATGGTCTGCGAAGAATATTCGGCAACTCCCCCCTCGGCCTGATCGCGGCGATCATTCTTACACTTGTCTTAGCCGGTTCCCTGCTTGGGGATGCCATCGCTGCCGCAACGGTAATCGGCTTCTTGGTGATCCACTCTCTGCATGAACTCAAGCTAAAGCCGGAGCAGATCGGAATGATCATTCTGCTGGGAGCCTCGCTCGGTTCTCTTATGCCCCCGATCAGTCAGGGCGTATTTTTATCCGCTTCCCTGGTAGGCATTGATCCGGGACCGGTTGTATCCATTGCATACTTAACCGTTGGAGGCGGAATTATCTTTGCTATTGCAGAGACCGCACGCTTTGTAAGAGGGAGGCGTATAGCAGAAGACAGTATATCTGCTAAGGAGCTGGCAGTAGCACAGGACATCCCTTCCAATCATTTGGCAGGCGATACAACGAAATCCCAAAGGTATGTATTTGTGCCGCTTGCCGTATTAATTGGTATCGTGCTTGCGAATTCCGCATTCGGATATGACATTTTTAAGGAATGGGGCGTATTTGCTGCGCTTACAGAGAAATTAAATGCCATCCCCATTGTAAAAGGAATTGTATTTCCGATTGTTTTATCTATTATTATTGCAACACTGGTCAGCTTTCTCTTCTCCAACGTACGTAAAGAGGGAAAGGCGGTCATCAAGAATGGCCTGGAAAAAGTGAGCCAGACCGCGCAAATCCAGCTATGTGCGGGGTTTATGATCGGCGTCTTCTATCAAGCCGGAATGATTGATACAGTCAAGGCGTTTGCCGAACAACTCCCAGGCTCCGCTGTTAGCGTGGGCGGGGCGGTAGCTACTGTTTTAGTAGGGATGCTGACAGGCTCTCAGACAGCGGCACAGACGATCATTATTACGTTTCTCGGTCCAGCACTTACTCATCTTGGTGTCGATCCGATAAAGGTTGCGCTAGGTGCCTCACACATTGCAGCAGCCGGACAGAACATGCCGCCTGTTGGGTTGACGGCATTCGTTGTGTGCGGATTAATCGGAGGCATCATTAATCAAAAGGTCGATCCGGTAAAGGTTATGCTGCTTGCGCTGCCAAACTCTCTTTACTTTTTAATTGTAGGCTTAATTGCCTGGATGATGTAAAGCTAGAAAAGCCTTTAGGCCGTTATGGCTTAAAGGCTTTTCTAATTCTATAGACGAACAGGCAGCGTAGTAAGACCTCGCAGCAGCAGACCTGGCTGCCAGGAAAGTGTATCAAGAGGAACCGCGGGTTTACTGTTTGGCAGGCGGCGCAATAATGCAGAAAAGGCAATACGACCTTCAAGCCGAGCCAGTGGAGCACCGAGGCAGAAGTGAATACCAAGACCAAAAGCAAGGTGCCGATTTTCTTTACGGGTGATATCGAATTGGTCAGGGTTTTCGAATTGTGCAGGATCGCGATTGGCAGACGCGATGATAATCAGTACCATATCTCCTTTGGCAATGGTTTTGCCTCGCAGTGATACGTCCTCAAGCGCCCAGCGGTTTGTGGTAACTTCAATCGGACTATAATACCGCAGCATTTCCTCGATGGCTGACTCCATCAGCTGTGGATTGGCTTTTAACTTCTCGAACTGATCCGGATGCTCAAGCAGTGCATACATCCCGTTGCCGATGAGATTTACTGTTGTTTCGTGACCTGCAATAATCAATAGAATAACCATAGAATACAATTCCTGCTCTGAAAGCTTGTCACCTTCAGCTTCTGCATGCACAAGGCCGCTGATTAGATCTTCCTTCGGATTGGCCCGTCGTTCTTCGAATAAATCGCGGAGATATGAGGTGAATTCTGTAAACTGAGGAATGATCCGCCGCAGGTGTTCCGGATCGTTTGCAGCAGAGATCAAAGCATGAGACCAACGGCGAAAACGGTCCCGATCTTCAACCGGAATGCCCAGCATTTCGGAGATGACGATGATGGGAAGAGGAAAAGCAAATTCGCTAATCAGGTCCATCTCCTCTTTGCCTGTAGCCTCATCTAGTAATTCCTCCGTGATTTCTTCGATTCTCCCCTGTAGTCCATCAATCATTCGGGGCGTGAATACACCCTGTACAAGCGCGCGAAGCCTGGTATGATCCGGTGGGTCTGCGTTCAGCATCATTTTTGAGATCAATTCAAATCCTTCATACGTAAGCGGACGGGGATTATCGACATCAAATACGCGGGTAGGGTCTTTGCCGAATCGTACATCCCGCAGTACCGCAAGACTATCATCATAACGAAGAATCAGCCAGGCAGTCTGACCGTCGGGCATTGAGAGCGGATAGACGGGATCTGTTTCTCGTAATGTCGCATACATTGGATAGGCATGTTCTTTAAACTCAGGCGAAAACAAGTTGATTGACTGCATATGCAACCTCCTTTTTGAGCTGAGACGGAAATATTCTTCCTTACCACGTATGAGAACGTACTAGCCTTTTTTCTAACAAAACATGCGTTGTTATTTTGATAGTGGCAACTCGCGCTTTTGCTTACTCATCGATAACCATTCTTCAAATGCGCCGGAGCCGAGCAGTACACCGCACAAAATAAAAAGAAAACCGAGGACTTGTGCCGTGCCTATTTTCTCGCCGAGAAATAGGGCGGCTCCAACGAGCGAGAAAAATGGACTTAAGTTCATAAAAATCGCGGATTCGGCGGCTCCTACTCTACCGATCGCATAGTTATAGATCATGTGACCTAATGCTGTTGCCACGATAGCGGATGCGAAGAAGATAAGCCACAAGCCAGCGGATGCCTCCATCATACTTTGCACTCCACCCGGCTCAAGAAATACACCGAGAAGCAGTAAAAGAGCTGCGCCGATCACAAGCATATACCCGGTCATTAAGCGGGGATCGAGCGTGCGTGACGCTTTTTTGATCAGCACGAAGCTTGCTGTCTGGGCGAGAATGGAGATAAAAATATCGAGATCACCAATAGAAATACTGCTGATGCCTCCACCCCGGAGCACAATAAATGAAACACCGGCAAACCCTAACAGAACTCCGATCACGCGGAGAATGGAGAGGGACGTTCCAAGAAACAGCACGGCCAGGATGGAAGTGAGAAGCGGTCCGAGACCTAAGATTAATCCGCCATTAGAAGCTGACGTATGAGTAAGTCCGACCGATAAAAAATAATGATGAACCACTACATTTAAAAGGGCGCCGAAAAAAACATACCGAAATTCTACCCGTGTCAACAAGCGAACTTGCTTAAACAAGAAAAGAATGAGGAATACAGTAATACCTGCTGTGAAGATACGAAAGGCTGTCATGGTTACCGGCATGAAGTTCGTAACCAGAATTTTCGTTGCTGTCACATTAAATCCCCACATGATCATAATACAAAATAATATAAAATAAATTTTATATTTCCCCATATTTCCACCCCGTTTTATACCAGTTTAGCACATCTCTTAGCTTATGTTGTGCTTATAGCACACATCCTCCAACAGAAGTGTTGGAGGATGCGGCATCTTAATATGATTATGCGTAGCAGGTGCGGGCCTGAAGCATTTCTTCAAATACTGCAGGTGGAACCGGTTTACTAAAGAGATAGCCCTGAACCTAGTTGCAGCCATGTTCTTCCAAAAAGGTAAATTGTTCTTCTGTTTCGACTCCTTCCGCCACAATCGTTAAATTCATATGCTTGGCCAATGAAATGATCGAAGCAACGATCGCTTCATTGTGAGAGTTATCGGCTAAGTCCCGTACGAAGGACTGATCAACTTTTAAGGTATGAATGGGAAATGTTTTTAAATAGCCAAGCGAGCTGTATCCGGTGCCGAAGTCATCAATTCCGATCTTCACGCCAAGCGTTTTTAGCCTCTGCAATGTAATCTCTGCCCGATCCACGTTGTTCATTGTGGTCGTTTCTGTCACTTCTAGCTCCACATAGTGAGGATCGAGGTCGTATTCTTTAAGGATAGCTGCTACCATATCGACAAAGTTCTCCTCATGAAACTGGCGAGTCGATACATTGACCGCAATCTGTAAAGAGGGAAACAGTGCCTCTTGCCATATTTTTGTCTGTTTGCAGGCGATTTTGAAAATCTTTTCTCCAATCCGGACAATTAGCCCTGTTTCTTCAGCAAGTGGAATGAACTGGTTGGGCGGAATCAATCCAAGGGTCGGATGCTCCCAACGGGTTAGTGCTTCCATTCCAATAATCTCCCTTGTAGCAATATCGACTTTCGGCTGGTAATGGACGATGAATTGATCGAGTTCAATGGCTTTACGTAAATCTTGTTCTAACTGTATTTTGTTCAATTCGTTGTCCACAAGTGAAGTGGTATAGAGATTATAGGTTGATTTTCCTTTTCCTTTGGCCCAGTACATCGCAATATCCGCATGCCGCATCAACGTATCCGCATCTTCCCCATCCCTTGGATAAAGAGCGATGCCGATACTAGTAGAAACAAAAACCTCGTGTCCTTTTAATGTAATAGGCTGCTGCAGCGCCTGCATGATTTGCATAGCCATTTCTTCCGCTTCTTCCTGTCCGCTAAGATTTCGCATGAGTAGGGTAAACTCATCACCACCCATCCGTGCTACCATATGATCGGCTCCCATGCATGCCGAGTAACGAGCAGCAACTTCATGAAGCAGTGCATCCCCGAATGTATGACCGAGTGTATCATTAATAATCTTAAAGCGATCCAGATCAAAAAACATAACAGCTAGCAGTGTCCCATTTTCCTTTGCCTCTTCAATGGAGGCTGTGAGATGACGCTCAAAGAACCTGCGATTAGGCAATGCAGTCAGCTCATCATAAAAAGCCATGTAATGAATTTTCTCTTCTACTCTCTTTTGATAGAACGTGCTGAATAATACAAAGCTCTGAATAATAAGAATTGCGATACCGATACTGACGGCAAGAAGGGATGTGTTAAGTGAGAAGGGAGAAGCAGTCTCTTCATATCGTACCCCTTCTTTGTGAAAGTGAGTGGCAGCCATTCCTACATAATGCATACCTGATATAGCAATTCCCATAATCATCGCACTTGAAATTTTAATCAAAACAAGTTTGGAAGACCGGGAACTTTTTAGCTGAAAGGCAAGTTTAAGCGCTGCGATAGAAGCGCCGAATGCGATAATGATAGAGAGGACGACAAGCATTACGTCGTATTGCATGGTAGCGGCCATTTTCATTGCTATCATACCGATATAATGCATGGCAACAATCGCACCTGCCATACATATACCGCCAACCAGCAGATGAATAGGTGTCATCGTAGTACGACTAGCGACAAGCAGTGCCACAAAAGATGCAAAAATCGCAACCAAGACAGAAAGCAGCATGATCGGTAAATCATAGGCAACGGAAATAGGAAGCATAAAGGCCAGCATAGCGATAAAATGCATGGACCAAATTCCCAAACCGATCACGACAGCACCACCGAACAACCAGACTTTTCGTATAGCTCCAACAGAAAAGGCAACTCTACCGACCAGGCCAAGCGCAGCATAGGAAGCCGAGATCGCGATGAATACAGATAATACTACAAGGTAAAAATTATACGTTCCTGTTACTTCCATACTCTGCTCTCCTTTATAGATACATACCAAATGTAAAAAGAATTCTATTTAATAATATTAACATTGTGTTTATTGTGTTAAAGATGCGAGAGAACAATTCTTTTCACCATGTGATAGGGCCGATCAGCGGGACTTCTCACTACATCCCCTACAGAGGCGGCAAAAAATGCCGATCCGGCAAAATGCTTTCTTTATATGCGGCATTTTCTGCCGCTATATCTTTATAAGAGTCGACTTTAAATTGAAAACGATTGCAGTTTTACCGTACAAAGAAGTTGGCATAAGTTTTGCAAGTTTGAAATGTTAGAAAAATAATAAAAATAGGAATGTTGGGGATGTTATACGGCAGCATGATGGTGAAAGGAGACTATATATGGACAAAACGTTACGTTTAATGTGGGGAAGAATGTGGGAGATGCATCAGCAAGCAAAAAACATCTTGTTCTTTTCCTCACACTCTACAGCAAATACGCAGGTGAAGAAAAAGCAGGAAAATATCATACAGCATAAGGAACCGAACCGGGCTCCTAAATCGAGCCCGGCGCAAAAGATTGGATTACTTCTTGGCCCGCTCTTATTTTTAGTGATTTTATTGTTTGTATCTCCCGACGGGATGTCTAAGGAAGCCGTAGCTGTACTGGCAAGCACAGTATGGATTGCGACATGGTGGGTAACAGAGGCTGTGCCGATTCCTGTCGCATCGCTGCTGCCGATTATTCTCTTTCCGTTAACAGGAGCTGTCGAGGGTGATGCGGTTATGACGCCGTATGCCGACAGTATTATCTTTTTATTTATTGGCGGTTTTATGATTGCGATTGCAATCGAAAAATGGAATCTGCATCGAAGAATTGCATTAAGTATCATTTTAATGATGGGAACCAATACAGAGAGGCTCGTATTGGGCTTCATTGCAGCAACAGGGTTTCTGTCCATGTGGATATCCAATACGGCAACAGCGATGATGATGGTTCCGATCGCTCTTGCGGTTACGTCTCAGGCGAAGGAATCAATGCGGCAGGATCAAGAGAAGATGAACAATTTCGTAAAGGCTACGATGTTAGGGGTTATGTATGCGGCCTCTATCGGAGGATTGGGAACGCTCATCGGAACACCGGCAAATATGGTTCTAGCCTCTACGATCAAAAACTTGTATGGTATCGATCTTTCATTTTTTACTTGGATGATGTTTGCTATTCCACTGGTTGTTGTTATCTTGAGCGTTGCTTGGCTGTTTTTGGTTAAAGTGGCATTTCCGCAGGAAGTGAAGCATCTCCCCTCCGGTAAGGCGGTAATGGAGAAGGAGAAAAAGCTGTTAGGCAAGCCAAGCTTTGAAGAGAAGTTAATTCTTGCTGTATTTTTATTTACCGCTTTTTGCTGGGTGACACGGACATTCTTGTTAACCAAGTGGTTCCCGACGTTAAACGATACAATAATTGCTATTATGGCTGGCCTTCTTCTCTTTTTATTACCGGCTAAAAGCGGACAATCAGCACGTTTATTGGTGTGGGAAGATGCAAAAAAAATACCGTGGGGCATTCTATTGTTGTTTGGAGGCGGATCTTCCATCGGAGATGCTTTTCAGAGCACAGGATTATCCAAATGGATCGGTCAGCAGATGACCATATTGGACGGCATGAATTTTGCGATTGTAATTGTTGCAGTGATAGTGCTTGTTATTGTACTATCCGAGTTTACATCAAATGTTGCCACATCGATTATGCTTCTTCCCGTTATGGCTTCATTGGCCGTCGCATTGGAAGTACATCCATACAGCTTATTATTCGCAGCAGGGGTTGCGACATCATGTGCCTTCATTCTTCCGACAGCCGCTACACCGAATACCATTACATTTGCTACGGGCAAGATCAAGTTGTGGGATATGATGCGTTCCGGTGTTTGGATGAATCTATTCTGTATTGTAATCGTTACATTGATGGTTCTTTATTTCATGCCAATCGTTTGGGATATTGATATGACATCATTGCCAGAATCAATGAGAAAATAAAAGCGCATGACCGTATTGCAATCCACCTTTGCATAAAAGCAAGGTGGATTTTTATTCCTTTATACCTTGTATTACTATATACATCGTATTACAATGATGGTGAGAAGATATAAGAGAAGGTGATCAAGGTTGGATAAGGAGATTATGAAGGGCAGCATTGACATTCTGCTGTTATCGCTGCTGGCCCAGCAGGAAATGTATGGCTATGAGATGGTAAAGACATTGAAGGAAACAAGCGGAGATTTGTACAACATGAGCGAGGGTACACTTTACCCGGCACTGAAACGAATGGAAAAAAAGGAATGGATCGAATCTTACTGGCAGGAGAGTGGGGGAGGGAACCGTCGCAAATATTACCGTTTGACCGAAGACGGCCGAAAGGAGCTGGCGCGGAAATTAGATGATTGGCAATCTGTTCATCAATTAATTTTCAAATGTGCAGGGAATTTGCCATGAAAGTATTTGACAACTAT
This sequence comes from Aneurinibacillus sp. REN35, assembly GCF_041379945.2. Classification (NCBI taxonomy): domain Bacteria; kingdom Bacillati; phylum Bacillota; class Bacilli; order Caryophanales; family Paenibacillaceae; genus Aneurinibacillus; species Aneurinibacillus baijiui. The sequence goes on from NZ_JBFTXJ020000001.1 coordinate 275,149, forward strand.
ATTGAAAAGATCCTTGATCGCATTGATTGCAGCAGGGAAGAGAGAGACGATATGCGAGAAGAAATACGCTCACACTTGGAGGCGGCAAGAGATGCGTATCAGGAGCAGGGATACGCGGAAGAGGAAGCGATTCGGAAGGCTGTGGCTGATTTTGGTGTGGAAGAGGAGATTGGAGAAGGACTTCAGCAGACGCTCTTTCCTTATCGAAATCAACTGCTGACAGGGATGGGAGCGGGCATGCTCCTATATGGCACATCAGGTTATCTGCATGCATTATTTTCATACGGTCAGGCACATGTAATCTGGGTTACACTGAGCGCTTTAATAGGCACTGGACTGATTCTTGCAGCGATGTATCCCGCTTATGCGGCGAATAGAAAAGTATGGATGGGAAGTGCATTTGCAGGAATGATCGTGTGTGTACTCTTCGGTTTTGCTGTATTGGAGCAAGCGGAGACTTGGTATGCAAAGCCGCTGTATGTGTTGGGCAGCTTCCTTGGGATAGGTGCGCTGGTCATGATCTTTCTGATTGCATTAAAAGGATGGGAGAGTGGGTTGGAAAGTAAGCGGGAGCGAAAAAAACGAATTGCCATCCACCTATTTAATCTGATGAGTGGCATTCCCGTATGCGGTTTGTCGTTGCTGATGGCTTATGGCGGACTTCTGTTTGGCGGTGTGAGTCCATTCGTTCTTATCCCACTTGGCATGATTGCTTTCTGGGCTTTCTCGTATTGGGCGCAATATCGTATGCGAATCAGATATGCAGGGCTAAGCTATCTATTTGGGAGTCTTTCTCTTCTTTTGACATGCGGCGTGATTTATATGATAGCAACAAAGATGTTATGAGGGCTTACTTATAGAAAAGAGAGGAATGCTTGTATGCCGAGAAAAGTAAAAGCGCTATCGATTGTGGCAGCAGTATTGGTTGGACTGACCCTTCTATGGGGAATTGGACTTGGTATGGGAGGAAAAACAAGGGCAAATGAACAAACAGGACTGCTGCAAGATTTTGACTTGCGAGGTACACAGGCTGTCTTTGCATACTCGTCCAACGGTAGAATCGGAATCTATACATCAGATACCGCAGGGAAAAATGTCACGCGTCTTATGAAAGCAGAGGGGGAAGAAGTCCTGCATCACCCGGTATTCTCCCCTGATGGAGAGAGAATCATCTATATCTCTACGCCAAAGGATCGGGAGCAGCAGAAGAGTGCGTTGTATAGTATGAATGCGGACGGAAGTGGAAACCGGCAGTTATATGCTGTCGACGCATTGATTACAGAAGTGGTTTTTGCCCCGGATGGTCAATCCATATACTATCTTTGCGCAGATACTTTCACCAATTATTCACCAATTGCACGAAAGGATGCGCATGACTTCGATGTATATTCACTTTCACTTGCAGGAGGAGAGCCGAAGCGTCTCACCAACATGAAGGATTATATGCTTGAGGCACTCAGCATCTCTCCTGACGGTAAGGAATTGTATGTGACCAGAGGAGATGATCAGCATGTAACGAAGCCAGAGGATACATTTACTGTAAAAAACAAAGTGTTTCGTATTCCGCTTTCCAATCCCAATGATAGAAAGGCCATCACATTGCCAGGAATTACAGAAGATGTATACGATGCGGCTTTTTCAAAGGATGGCCGCTGGATGGTTTTTAACTCGATTGCAAATACAGGAGCGGATGGAAACTTCCAATATGAACTCTATATTCAGGATAGAAAGAGCGGACAGATTCGACAGCTCACTCATTTGGGCAGGCATGCGGGTGCAGCGGTTGTTGATGATAAAAACGAGTGGATATACTTTATGTGGGATGGTAATTTTGCCAAGGGGGACCCAATTTATGAATGGTACCGTGTATCACTGCACAAAAATAAGGTAGAGCCTATTCCCCTAACGATCGAAGCCGACCAGTAGATAGGATATGAAAAAGCCGTCTGGATTTTCTCCAGAACGGCTTATTCGTTCTTCTCACCAAGCGCAACCAATAAATGGTGGATGCGTTCGCGCTGCTCTTCGATGGTCTCTTCCTGTTCGAGCTCTTTATCCGTTTCTTGTAATTTCTGGCGCTCGAGCTGATCGATGATATGCTGTGGAACGCCTTTATAGTATGGTTGTTGCACAATATCCTTTCGCTTAGGCTGATTTTCTGTGCTGCTCTTTCCCCGGCGGTAATCCTGTTCTAACGCTTTATATGTATACCCTACCACATTTTTTACTTTACCGGCTTTATAGTCTTGCTCGACGATTTGCAGATTTTCTATTATGTATGATTCCTCATATGTTTTAATCGCGCGATCGATCTGAATATCCGTCAGTCCAAACTCGCGCAAGCGGGCGATTAATCCCAGTTCATTCTTCAGCATCGTCGACTCTTCCTGCTTATGTGTTTTTTTCTTATGAATAATAAAGCAGATCTTTGCGACCTTTCGTCCGGCCTTTATTTCTTCCATATCAAAGAAAATATCTGTTTTTTCATCTAATTCCTTTTGAGCTACCTTGAGCACACGGCTTTTAAAATGACCGTATTTCTCGTATTCATTTCGTTCAATACCTAAAGTAAATTTCAAATCTTCTACGTCGAATGTTCGGGTGCCGATTTGTGCATATTGCTTAAGCAGCTCATAAATTCGAATCGAATAGACGCTTCGTAGCTGCATGACATCATGCAGACGATAGGTAGTAAAGCGTTCCTTGAGCTGGAGCAGGTACGGCTTGAGCTTAGGCGAGAATTCAAGCTCCATATACCCTTGCCCGATGAAATACTCTGCCGATGCCAGCCACGGCATGTAGAGAATAGATTTTTCCTTTTTTATGCCAAACGATTTTTTCATCAAGTTTTTGAGGATATCCTGGATATCGTTATGGGCGCCGGTCCGTTTAAGACCCAATAGCTCTACGAATTCAGCCACTTCAATGCGGTACCGCTTGAATTCTTCGTCATCGGGCTGTACTTTGGCTGCAAGCATAAGAATGATGCGCTGTTCATTCGTAGTGAGCCGGTAAGAAGCTTCGATGAGTTCGTTTGACTTTGTTACGACTAATCTGTCGTTTGCTTTTGATAGATGTGCCATGAACGGAAGCCTCCTGCCTAATCTATCAATTATTATACCGTTTCCCTTTTTTAAAATCACGAAAAAATAAAGCTGTGATGGTTACTCCGTTTTTGTGATCGTTTACGCCGGAATCGTGATACTTCACTCCGTTTTTGTGATCGTTTACGCCGGAATTGTGATACTTCACTCCGTTTTTGTGATCGTTTACGCCGGAATTGTGATACCTTCCACTCCGTTTTTGTGATCGTTTACGCCGGAACTGTGATACTTTACTCCGTTTTTGTGATATCTCACGCCGGAGTTGTGATCTTTTCTACTCCGCTTTTGTGATAGCTTACGCCGAAGTTGTGATTCTTTACTCCGCTTCTGTGATAGCTCACGCCGGAATTGTGATACTTAGACTCTTTGAACCCAGAGATATCAAGGTTTAAAGAGTAAGGAAAACATATAAAACAAAGAAAACAGGTAAAACAAAAGATTGTAAAACAAAGAAAACAGCCGTTCTATAAAAAAACGGCTGCTGGCTGTATTTATGATTTAGTAGGTATGGCTGTTTCTGGATCATACGGTTTATCCGTCGGCCCTAATCCAACATATTTATCGTAGATATCATAAATCGATCGGGCAATGATCCCGGCAGAAGGGCCGCCGTATCCGCCCTGTGGTACGATTACCGCTACCGCAAGCTTCGGATTGTTTGCCGGCGCAAATGAAACAAACACGCCATTGTTGATTTCTTTGTATTTACGCCAGTTCACTTTTTTAGAGAAATCGACTGAATCCGGTACATAAATATCCTGCTGGGAGGTACCTGTTTTTGCGGCTACACGATAAGGAAAACCAGCAAACGCACTGCGTGCTGTTCCGGTTGGTCCGGTAACTCGAGCCATTCCGTCATGAACTGTATTCCAGTACGAATCGGGCTCTTGTAATACGCTTAAGATTTCCGGCTTGAACGATCGAACAACTTTTCCATTGTTATCGGTAATGCGGTCAACAATTTGCGGTTTCATTCGCACACCGCGATTGGCCATGGTTGCCATATACTGTGCAAGCTGCATGGCTGTATAGCGACCCTGCTGACCAAAGGAAGCCTGAACCATAGCTGCAACAGGCCCGTACCGTTTGTTCATAACAAGAAAATCTTCACCGCCTGGTGATTCATTAGGCAGATCGATTCCTGTTTTTATGCCCAGACCGAATGCATGCATATATTTCTGGAAAATAGGGGTAGCGTTTTTCTTGTATTTCTTGGCCAGCGTATGACCGATATAGGCCATATACGTATTCGATGATTTCTCGATTGCCTTCTGCGGTGTTAATGAGCCATAATTATGTCCGCTGTCATTACGAATCACATCTCCGGCCCCACCGTATTGGTATGCTCCTGGGTCGGACCAGTAATATGGAGCAATTTGTTCTGATAACCCCATAAGCACGGTAGCTGGTTTTATGACGGAGCCAGCAGGCACGATGGAGGCGGGGTGCTTATAGCTTTCGAGCTGGGCTGCGGTTCCTTTCTTCGGACGAACATCATAGGGAGCGCTTCGGATCGTACCGTTTGTAAAGGAATATTGATTGGCTTCATACGTTCCCTGATCCGGATTGGACGTCCAAATATTAGGGTCATATTCCGGATAGCTAATCATAGCCACTACTTTTCCAGTTTTTACCTCTATAGCAACCGCATAGGCCGTTTTAGCGTACGATGCATTGCGGCCTGTCGCCCGGAGCTTTGGCAGAAAGCCCTTAATAAACTCTGTTGCTTCTAATTGAACGCGTTGGTCAATCGTTAGATAGAGGTTCTTTCCGCTTTTTGGAGCGACTTCCTCCATTTGCTTTAAGATGGATTGCTTTGAATTTACTTGATAGGTTCGATATCCATTTTCACCACGAAGCTCGTCTTCATAGCTTCGCTCCACTCCATCGAAGCCGACCATCTGATTGGGTAGATAGCTGGCTTTGCGCTGCCGATAGAATTCTATATTCTGGTTATCTGCAACGTTAAATGGACGAACGTATCCGACTGCTTGTACCGCGACTTGTTTTAGGTCATATTTTCGTATGGGTTTCGTTACAACCGATATTCCACGCAGTTCGGTTCGATGTTCCGCTAAGTAGGCGATCTCTTCTTTTGACAAATCGTATTTTAGATCTTTTTCAAGAAACTTTGACGTCTGCCTGGGAACCTCAACAATTTGTCCGTTTTTATATTGATATTCGGCATCCATTTTTTTTAATAAGTCTTCTTTGGTTGTACCTTTTAGGATCGTAGACATCCGATGGGCGAGAGAAACCAGCTCGTCTTTGGTCATGCCGTTCTCTTCTTGGAATACTGCCGCAAACGAAGCGCGGCTATAGACGAGAAGATTGCCGTTTTTGTCATAGATACTTCCACGCAGGGCAGGAATGGGTACTTTTTTATCCGACTTGGCAGAGGCTTGCTGGATGTATTCGTCCCCTTTGACCACCTGAATGTAGGCAAGTCTAAAGATCATAACCGCAAATACGGAAAACACGAGCATAAGAAGGAAGGTGAGACGGGCAAAAATTTGCTGGCGTCGTGACTGTTCTTTTTTTTCGTTTTCTAGCATTTATATAATCACGTCCTGAGTTATTAAAATAGTAGGTATAAAGCATGGAATAAGCATATGGTCTATTTTACAATAAAATATACAAAATTAGGTACGATTTAGTAAAATATAGCACAGACAAGATCAGGACTATGTAAACGAAGCGGGAGGATTGTATGAGCAGGGACGTTACTCTATTTGGAATCATGCTGCTTCTTTTCTGGATTGGCACCTTTGTTTTTGCCGTGCGGTTATTGCTTCATGAACATCGGGGTTGCTAATACCGTGGATTACGCTTCTATATTCTATTATTATATTGATATTTGCAAAGCATGTATGGCTTAGTAAAAGATAAATCCTTCGTTCAACTTCGATCTGTGTTAAAACAGTAAAGGTGTACGAGCATTTTGTAAAACATGCTTATTATAAGTTTAGGATAGTGAAGTGTTTTTGTGATTTATAAAGAAGGCCGTTGATAAAACAAAGTGCATAACACCCATTACAAGCCCAACTGTAGTCATTATAAAATTAAGGTTTGAGGAAAAATCTAATAGTGATAACGAGGAAAAGAAAGAAACTGTAGCAGTTGTTAAAACAAAAAGTACTTTTAAAATTTTTTTAGATATAAATAGATTTATGAGGTGGGAAAACACACCTATGATCAAAATAAAATATGCTGGTATAAATAAAAGTGTAGTAGCTATATCGGTGAATAAAGGAAATTCATTCTGGTTGTAATTGGGCCAAAAAAACCAGACTAGAAAAATGGACAAGATAAAAGAAGAAAATAATCACAGCTTATACCACAAAGCCTGATGCCCTCTTTCTAATAAAATATAACATCTTTTATTTTATATTAAATGAAAAGGAAAACACTAGGCGAGACATTACTTGCTATAAGTTAAATCAAATACACAGTAAAAACCAGCCGTCCTATATTTTCAGGATGGCTGGTTTTACTATCTCAGTCCCTTCTGCTGGTGTTAGATTCTTTAGCTAAGAGGCATCTAGGCCTTTCTGTACTGCTTTTTATGCTGTTCCGCTTTCAATAATGTAAATAGCATGGCACCGCAGATAAGAATCATGGCGCTTGTGGTGATGATTGCCATTGGAATATCCAGCCAATCCGTGAGTACACCGCCAAGTACGGGTCCGATAATCATACCGACGGCATGAAACATATTGAACAGCGCATAGGCAGCGCCGTATGCTCCGTTATTTTCCCCTGTATCAACAATAGAGCCAAGCGTAGATAAAGTGGGTGATAGCGTAAATCCGACACTTGCTCCCACTAGAATCATCGCTCCGGTTTGCTGCCACATCGTATGAGAGAGGGCGATTAAGGGAGTAGAAGCGGCCAGGCATCCAATGCCGATCAACATCAAATATTTCGGGTTATAACGGTCTGATAATGCTCCAGATAAGGGAGCGACTGCTCCATAAGCCAATGTCATAACAGCAAACAGTAGCCCGATTGTTGTTGGCGTAGCCTGTAATTGCTCTGTCAGGAATACGGGAAGAATCGGCTCTAGCAGCGTGAGCACGGATTCAGCCAGCAAAACGATTCCGGCAATGAACAAGACGGAGCGGTTGCGGAGAAGACTGAATGTGCCGCTGCTTTTCTCCTGCAGCCGAACGGGTTCCGAAAGCAGGAGGGCCACTGCTATAATGCAGAGTACAGTAAGTGCGGCAGCGAATAGGAACGGCGCCATATATCCGCCTAAGTCAAGCAGCCAGCCGCCAAGAGGCGCTCCTAATAACGATCCCATCGATATGCCTGTTAATGCCATGCCCATAACGGTTCCGCGCATCGTAGATGGAAACAGATCGGCAAGCAGGGCGAGTGCCGCTGTCCATGTTGCTGCAGCAGCAATTCCCTGTACGAAACGGGCAGCAATGAGCATCCACATCGTCTCCGCGTAAGCAAACAGCACTGTTGACAGTGCCACTCCGGCTAAGCCGATGACAAGCGGCAGTTTTCGCCCGACCCGGTCAGACAGCGGGCCTAAGAATGGCGTGGCGACCAATAGTGCGATCGCATAGCTGCTGAATAAAATTCCCATTAGCGTGGAGGATGGCTGCAGCTTAGACATAAGAAAGGGCGTGACAGGAATGATCAGACTATATAGCAGCATATCAATAAAGAGAATAGAGATAACCAGACACAAGCCGATCAGTTGGTTTTTACTCATTTGATAACGCAAAAACATGATAGCACCTCGATCCTGAATAAAATATAACCATAGAAACTCGTTTTGTTTTTTTAGTTTTCTCACAGAAAAAAGAAAAATAAAAGGAAGGAGTTATCTTTTATTCTCTGGAATAAGTCCATACAATAGCAGGTCTACAATGGATGAAAGGGCTTCTGATACAGTGATTTGATTATCTAGATAAAATCGCTGATCAAGTGTAGAGTTTGTCGCATCGATAATCAGCTTCATAATGAGAGATACATTCATATCGACGATTTCGCCCTCTTCGATTCCCTGCTCAATGAGTGTGCGCAGCATGGCCCAATCATCCTTCAACAAGGAATCAACCTTCTCCCACTGCTTTGGATAATAGCGTTTCATTTGATCTAAAATTCTAAGATCATAGAATTCCCAATAATTTGGCAGAACGGTAATAACCCTGCGAATCTTCTCGATAAGAGAATAGCTCTCATTTTGAATGATGCGCTCAGTCATCTCGTTCATGTCAGCGAATGTTTGTTCAATAATCGCATCGAGAATATCTACTTTTGCTGAAAAATGCTCATAAAGTGTTCGTTTGCTAATTCCAAGTCGTTTTGCTAAATCATCCATTGTGAATTTCATACCATTATGTTGAATCTCTTCAATAAAAGCAGCCATAATTCGATTTTTCATTCGTATAATTCTCCCTTGGTTTACAAGACAAGCGAAACTAATAAAACCAAAATAGTTTTATGTTGAACATTGTATCGCACCTTTTTTTTCTTTTCAAGTAGAAAAAAGTAAGAAGTAGATATGATTTCTTTAATATGGAAAAAATATAATTCAAATAAACAGAAAATAAATATTCATAAAATAAAAACAATGATTTATAATAATATCCACACACGTTTTTAAATACTATAAGGGGGACAATCTATTGGAGGCTTTCGTTAACTGGCTAAACGGCATTATTTGGAGTCAAGGACTTATTTATCTTTGTTTAGGTACCGGTTTGTTTTACTCCATCGCCACACGTTTTCTTCAAGTACGTCACTTCAAGGACATGATTAAGCTCATGTTTGAAGGCAAAAGCTCTGCAAGTGGGGTTTCATCCTTTCAGGCATTGTCTCTCGCATTAGCCGGACGGGTAGGAACAGGAAATATTGCCGGGGTAGCTACAGCCATTGCTTACGGAGGACCGGGCTCTGTATTCTGGATGTGGTTGATTGCTTTTTTGGGATCAGGCTCCGCTTTTGTCGAGGCGACGCTTGGGCAGGTGTATAAGACAAAGCAGGACGGACAATTCCGTGGTGGCCCTGCCTACTACATTGAAAAAGGTTTAAAGATCAAGTGGTATGCTGTATTGTTTGCGATTGTAACGGTTATTGCTACAGGCATGCTGCTGCCGGGCGTACAGGCGAACAGTATCGCTGCGGGAGTTGAGACTGCATTCGGCATCAGCCCGACAATTACAGGAGCGATTCTGGTTGTGTTTCTTGCTGCGATTATTTTTGGCGGTGTAAAACGGATCGCTGCGGTAGCACAAGTTGTCGTACCATTTATGGCAATCGGATATATCCTGGTCGCCTTAATCATTATGGCGCTTAACATTTCACAAGTTCCTGCGATACTTTCCCTTATTTTTTCCAGTGCTTTTGGAGCGGATGCCGCTTTTGGCGGTATTCTTGGAGCTGCGATTGCATGGGGAGTAAAACGCGGAATTTACTCGAACGAAGCCGGACAAGGAACAGCTCCGCATGCGGCTGCAGCAGCAGAGGTTTCCCATCCTGCGAAGCAAGGGTTGGTGCAGGCATTTTCTGTTTACGTTGATACGCTTTTCGTCTGCTCGGCTACAGCCTTTATGATTCTTATTACAGGCATGTACAACGTAAAGCCGGATGGTGTAGCTCCTATTGTTAATAATTTAGGGGATATTGAACCAGGTCCTGTTTATACGCAGCAAGCTGTTGAGACGGTGTTCCCAGGCTTTGGCGCTCCTTTTGTAGCGATTGCCCTCTTTTTCTTTGCATTTACTACGATTATGGCCTACTACTATATGGCGGAGACGAATTTGGCCTATATTAATCAGAAAGTAAGGCGTGTGTGGTCAGAGTATTTACTGAAGTTTGTTATTTTGGGTATGGTGTTCTACGGCAGTGTAAAGACAGCCGGACTCGCCTGGACATTGGGTGATATCGGTGTGGGCAGTATGGCGTGGCTCAATCTTATTGCTATTCTATTGCTCACCAAGCCAGCGCTGAAAGTGCTGAAGGATTATGAAGCGCAGAAAAAAGCAGGAAAAGATCCGGTATTTGATCCGGTAAAGCTTGGTATTGCCGATGCGGATTTCTGGGAGAAGGAATACGAACATCATGTGAATGAACAGTCAACGCAAAGTAAATCCATTCCTTCATAAGATTCCTTTTATACAATACGTAAAAAGACGGCCCCCAAGCCGTCTTTTTGTATGCGGTTACGAGATGCCAGTATGTTGTTGACATGCAGGTTTTGCTGTAGTATAAATACATAATATAATTTAACACATAAAAGCACAAACGCATAACAGTTCGAAAGTGGAGGGGAGATTATGAGAGCAGAGAAACGCAGGATTGTAGATTGTACCATTCGTGACGGGGGACTGGTCAACAACTGGGATTTTAGTGTGGATTTTGTTCGTGACATGTATGATGGATTAAGCGCAGCCGGTGTAGAATACATGGAAGTAGGCTATAAAAACTCACCCAAGCTATTGAATGCTACGGAGCCGAATCCATGGCGTTTTTTAGAAGATCGTTTCCTGCAAGAGATTTTCCCGCAAAAAACAGCGACCAAAATGTCCGCGCTTTGTGATATTGGCCGTGTGGATGAGAATGACATTCTGCCGCGTGAGCAGAGCGTGCTGGATATGATTCGGGTGGCTTGCTATAGTAAGGATGTAAATAAGGGGTTAGACCTTGTACAGAAATTCCATGACATGGGATATGAAACCTCGCTGAACATCATGGCATTATCACACGTCCATGAGCAGGAATTGCTTGAAGCGTTCGAAGAAATAAACCGGAGTGCGGTTGATGTGGTCTATGTTGTCGACTCATACGGCAGCCTTGACCCGAAGAATACAGAGTACCTTGTACAAAAGTTCCGCACGCTTCTTCCGAATAAGCAGATCGGTATTCATATGCATAACAATAGGCAATTGGCATTTGCCAATACGCTTGTTGGAATAGAAAATGGCGCCACATTCTTAGATGCATCCGTCTATGGTATGGGTCGGGCAGCAGGAAATTGCCCGACAGAACTTCTCGTCAGTCAAATGAAAAGTGCTCGATATGAATTAAAGCCGGTGCTTGGAATTATCGAGAAGCATATGATTGCTATGCGTGAAAAATGGGAATGGGGCTATATCATTCCGTATATGATCTCCGGAGTGTTGAATGAGCATCCGCGTGTTGCTATGGCATTACGTGGTAGTGAAGAACGGGACGAATATACAACATTCTATGACAAGCTTACTTCTCCTGAAACGATTGATGCGTTAGCGAAAAAAATATAAGGAAATAAAGGGGCTGTCTAAAAAGTCCCTTTACGCGTAAAATGCGCACCAAATAAAAAGCCAAGTATGTTGATGTAACAGCATGCTTGGCTTTTCCTTTTATCAAGGTTTCGGTTGCAATATGACTTCCCGGACAGCCTTTTTTTGTTTGGAGTGGTCGCATCGCCTGCATACAATTCTGTGAAGGTCGACCGGGAAGAACGATGACAGGGTACGTGTCGAGGGTCACGACTGTCACATGCTTTTTTCGTAGAGTGCTCTGCTGGTGTCCAACTTGTGACGCGACATCTGACTCAAATTTCTTGCACTAAAGTACGAACATGTCTTCCTAATATGGACTCTTCCACAGGATCAACTACAATATTCTATGTTACATAAAACATGGAAGGTTGTGAGGTTGTGCAGAAGATGGCAGCTAAGACGCTATTATTAGCGAGCACCTTGGTTATATCGCTGCAGGGGATTGCGGAAGCGTCGACACTGTCCCTCGGAGATAAGGGAGCAGAAGTAACTACATTACAAAAATCATTGAAGAATAAAGGATATTTTACATACAAAAATATTACGGGATATTATGGCAGCGTAACAAGAGATTCAGTACGGAAATTCCAACGGGCAGCTCATCTGCAGGCAGATGGCATTGCCGGTCCAAAAACGCAGGCAGCATTGTATGGTTCTGCATCAAGTAAAAGCAAAAGCATGGCTACACTGCGGTACGGAGCACGGGGTTCGGCCGTATCATCAGTTCAATCCCGCTTAAAACAGCTAGGCTATTATTCTGGAAATATTGATGGAATTTATAAGGGAGGCACGCAATCCGCGGTTAAGAAGTTCCAGCGAGCAGCCCGCTTATCCGCAGACGGAGTGGTAGGAGCGAAAACAAGAGCCGCCTTATTCAGTTCAAAGGCAGTCAAGGCGTCCCCAACAAAAGTGGGTACCATCCAATCTTCAACGAAACCAGTAAGCCGGGACGGACGCAGTATTGTTGATACAGCATATCGGTTTACCGGTGTTCCCTACAGATGGGGCGGGACGTCATCGTCAGGATTCGATTGCTCAGGCTATGTTCAATATGTTTATCGGGCGCATGGCATCACACTTCCCCGTACATCGAGTCAGATGTATAATCTAGGAACAAAAGTTTCATCTCCGCGTATAGGTGACCTTGTGTTCTTTACCACCTATGCACCGGGTCCTTCACATGTAGGAATCTATGTAGGGGGAAATAAGTTTATCAGCGCTACGACAAGCAGTGGTGTAGTTGTGGCTGATATGAACAATTCATATTGGGAAAATCGCTATTTAGGTACACGGCGTCTATAGAAAAAGGGGAAGCGTGCAGTATGGTGTATCGTCACTATGCTGCACGCTTTTTTTAGCGGAAGATCACAGCGAATGTCTCCACTTGATGCCTGGCCATTGAGTGTGAAGTCGGCATCTTCAGGAATGTCTAGAGCGGCCTCGCCTGAGCTGACGCTAATTGCGGCTGTTTCAGCTTTTACCTGTTCAACTTGTAAGTCTCCTGAAGAGCTATCATACTGTAGCGTTGCAAGCTGCAGATATATGCCAAAAAGTTTTTTCATCTTTTGTTCCTCTTTCATATAATCTGTTGGTTTTATCATAGTAAACGGCAGCCGTTTATAAAATGCACCTGCGAATGATTTTTGTCTACGACCTGAGGCGGATAAAAACGCTAACTAGGTATGTGAAAAAATTAAAAATTAAGATAATATAGAAAAAGAGGATGTAATGCTACATAAGGAGGAGACAGTGTGCGAGAAGTAGTCATCGTGGAAGCAGTACGTACACCTCTAGGAAGAAGAGAGTAAAGAGAGGAGACTGGACATGGCGACATTTGATGTGCTGCTTCAACACATAGAGCACCAACCTGAGAAAGCGGTTACGATCTATGAAGGAAAAGAAACGAGCTACCGACAGTTGGTAGAGAAAGCCCGGCGGTTAGGGAGTTATTTTCGCAGTAAAGGCTTGAAGCAGGGGGATGTTGTCGCTGTACTGTTGGGCAATTCCGACCTGTTTATTACGTGTTACTTTGCCTGCCAGGCAGCTGGCGTGAGCGTGCTGCCTATTAATACTCGGCTCGCGCCACGGGAAATCGAGTACATTCTCAACCATTCAGAGGCGAAGCTGCTTATATATGGTCAGGAGTTTAGTAGAACGATAGAAGAGATCGCACCTCTCACTCCCCTCATTAAACATTTTATCCATGTAGGGGGAGATGAGGCGCACCGTGGGATGAGCATACAGCAAGCGATTGCGGAGGCTAGTGAGATGTCGGATGAACCATGCCGCGGTGAAGATACGGCTGTCATTTTCTATACATCCGGTACGACAGGAAAGCCCAAAGGCGTACTGCTCTCTCATAATAATTGTGAAGCGATTGCGAAAATGTGGGCCAAAGCAATGGAATTAGAAAGTACGGAGCGGGTTCTTATCGTCGCACCACTGTTCCACTGCGCTGCCGCTCATGTATTCATGCTGCCGACGATACAGGCAGGGGGTACGCTCGTAATTGAGCATGGCTTTAGTCCACGGCAGACCATGGAAGCAATTGAGCGGTATGATATCACGATATTTTTTGGTGTACCGGCTATGTATACGCTGCTGCTTAATCAGCCTGATTTGCATACGCTGCAGGCGCCGCATCTTCGTATGCTCACTTACGGCGCAGCTCCAATGCCGTATGAATTGATTAAGAAGGTTAAGCAAATATTTCCGCAGGCCAAAGTCCAGAACCTATACGGACAGACGGAGAATGCACCAGGGGCTACCACGCTGAAGGATCCACATGCGCTTGATAAAGTCGGCTCTGTAGGCCAGCCGCTGCCGGGATGTGAGATATGTATTGTAGATGATGAAGGATTCGAGCTGCCTGTCGGAGAGGTGGGGGAAATTGCTGTCAAAGGCCCTCATGTTATGAAAGGATACTTGAGAAATCCGGAGGCGACTGCATTTGCAATGCGAAATGGATGGCTGATGAGCGGGGATCTAGGCCGTATTGATGAAGACGGGTTCTTATATATAGTGGATCGAAAAAAAGATATGATTATTCGCGGTGGTGAGAATATTTATCCAATCGAGGTCGAAGAGGTATTGTTTGAAATCCCGACCGTGTTGGAGGCTGCCGTCATCGGTATACCGCATGAAGTGTATGGAGAGGTGCCAAAAGCCTGCGTTGTTGTTAAAGAAGGGAATACAATAACAGAGGAGGAAGTTATTCACTTCTGCGAGAAGAGGCTGGCTAAATACAAAGTACCTGTGCAAGTTGAGTTCCTCAATGCACTGCCGCGCAACGCAAGCGGAAAAGTACTGAAAACGATACTTCGGGAAGAGCAGGGCAGATAGTATAAAGGAGGCGGCTCTGAAGAATAGAGCCGTCTCTTCTGCTGGTGAAGCCGAATTGATAAGGAGAGATTATAGAATGGAGAAGCCACTGTGCATTGGTATGATTGGACTTGATACCTCTCATTGTGAAGCGTTCACTTCGATTCTCAATGATCCCAGACACCCTTACCATGTTCCGGGTGGACGGATTACAGTAGGATTTCCTGGAGGTTCCCCGGATTTTGAGCTGAGCAGCTCTCGTATTGATTCCATTACGCATACGCTGCATCGAACATATGGAATCAGGATGGCTTCTTCCCTTGAATCTGTAGCTGAGCAATGTGATGCCATTCTTTTGACAAGCGTGGATGGAAGAGCGCATCTTGCACAATTCCAACGCATCGCCCCATACCAAAAACCGGTATTCATTGATAAGCCGTTGGCCGTTGACTTTGCATCAGCTCAACGGATTGCCGAGATTGCAGAAGAATACAACGTCCCGTTAATGAGCTGCTCTTCGCTGCGGTTCTCCTCAAGTCTAGAAATAATTCGTAAGAGAGAGACGAATGCGGACGTAACGGGTGCTTATTGTTTCGGACCGATGCCGCTTCAAGCGACACAGCCAGGATTGTTCTGGTACGGTATTCATTCGGTGGAGATGTTATTCACCGTTCTAGGACCAGAATGTTTATATGTAACAGCGGCTGCAACCGATGACAGTGAAGCTGTGATTGGCGTATGGAAGGATGGTCGTATCGGGACCATTCGTGGCTATCGGACGTGGAACAATGCGTTCGGCGCTGTAATCCATAAACAGGATGGAGCGGAGTTTGTGGATATCCAGGCGGATGCGAAGCCGTATTATGCAGGCCTACTAGAGCATGTCCTTCCATTTTTTAATACCGGTATTCCGGCTGTAGAAATCGAAGAGACACTCCAGATCGTCCGCTTTATCGAAGCCGCCAATAAAAGCAGAGCTACAGGCAGTAGGGTCTTTTTAGAGAAGTAAATAGAAAAAGCAGGAGTTAGAATTAAAGGAGAGAATATATATAATAAGCTAGCGAACGCTCAGTCAGTTTGAAAATGAAAACCGGGGGAGATCTTTTATGCAGAATCGATGGAAAATTCTAAGTTATCCAATGGCAAGCGAACAAAAGGTATTTGATCATGTAAGCCAACAATTGCGAGAGGCAGAACAGAATTCAATCGTTGTACTGCCCGAGTATGTAGCATATACAGAAGCAAATGCAGCCAAAGCATTGGAGATGCTGGTCGATGTATGTCAGACAAGGCAAATTAGCGTAATTACAACATTGAATCTTGTCCCGGTTGATTTGCCGCATGCAGCATCAGGAGTAAATTATAATACATTAACGGTTGTGACAAAAGAAGGGAAGGTGCATACACCGCAAGCAAAGATTACACCTCAATCATTTGAACGTGTACAGTACCAGCCTAATTTTCCGCAGATGAATGTGGGGGATTATGAATACTTAAATCGGGTTACCGTAGAAATTGACGGAGAGCAGTTCCACGTATTTTTTGTTATCTGCTCCGATGTATATTGTCTTATGGCTGGAGTTGAGAAGATAGAAGATATCAAAGCTGATTATTGCATTGTTCCGGGGAACTTCGGTAATGGAGCTGAACAGGCTGCAAGACGAACACTGCAGCGCTTTCGCGAAGCCGGTATATTTGGCACGACGATCTTCTCCAATCCATATCAGGTTGTAAAGGAGGGGCAAATCCCGCTTGTTAGGGAGGCGGTTGAGATGATGACAGCCGAAGCGGATTCACCTATCAACGAGCTTACAGATTGGGATCGAATCCAGCTTGTAAAGAACAATGTCGCCATTTATCCAGATGAGCAGGTGCCAAGCTTTGTTCATATGGCAAAGCTAACGCCGATGGATCAAGGAAGAATGACGATGGGGATGAGCCGTTTCTCTGTTACGGTGCAGATCGGCATCTACCCGGAGACAATTATACTATAATTTGTATTTCGCACTTGAATTCTATGCAGCAATCATGTATGATCAGTCTAACATTAAATGGAAGGGTGACCGGGGCGACGATGAACAACTAATCCTATCTCTAAGAAAACATATGTAAATGAAACAACATAATTTTCTGGAATAGGATTGGTCTACCCTTTTCATATACAAAAAGTTCGGTATCGTAGCAGCGCGAAGCTTCTGATGTCTTCGTTCTGTGTCTTTTTGTGACGAATTGACAGCCTCCTGTCCAGAAAAGTGGATCAGGAGGTTTTTTATGTCTAATTTATTTCGAAATCGATTTGTACAGATTATCTTGCTTTCCGGTTTGTTCTTGCAAGTGGGAATCTGGGTGCGCAATTTTGCAATTCTACTCTATGTTATGGAACGCACAGGAGGCGATCCTATCGCCATCTCTATGATTTCGGTAGCTGAGTTTGCGCCCATTTTTATTTTCTCCTTTATCGGCGGCACATTTGCTGATCGCTGGCGTCCGAAGCGTACGATGATCTGGTGTGATATTCTAAGCGCCGTGTCTGTATTTGTCGTGCTGCTAACGCTTGTATTCGGCACATGGAAAGCTGTGTTTTTTGCTACGCTGGTTTCAGCCATTCTCTCACAATTCTCACAACCGTCAGGGATGAAGCTCTTTAAAATGCATGTACCTGCCGAACAGATGCAGGCGGGGATGTCCATGTATCAGACAATGTTTACGATATTTATGATTCTCGGTCCTATGCTTGGAACGTTTGTGTTCCAAACATTCGGTATTAACATAGCAATCGCTATCATGGGTATCGCGTTCCTGCTTTCAGCCGGTGTGCTTCTATTCTTGCCTCCCGACCATCTGCCGGATACAGAGAAACCTAAGGACACGTTGCGTCAGGATATGGCAAGCGGCATTCGGTATGTGTTATCGAAAAAAGTACTGACGCTGCTTGGTTTATGCTTTATGGCAGCAGGTCTCGGTCTTGGTCTGATTCAGCCGCTCAGTATCTTTCTTGTGACCGAGCGGCTTGGCTTGGATAAAGAGTTTCTTCAGTGGCTGTTAACAATCAATGGGATTGGTATGTTTTTGAGCGGCGCACTTGTGATGATATTCGCTAAATCAGTGGCTCCGCAGAAGCTTTTGATGCTAGGGATGTTCATAGATGTCGTCGGCATTAGTTTATCTGGCTTCTCTACTCAGCTATGGCTTACGCTTGCCGCGCAGTTTATCTGTGGCATGGCTCTGCCGTGCATTCAGATTGGAATCAATACATTGATTCTGCAGCATACGGAAGGCGACTTTATCGGCAGGGTAAATGGCATTTTAAGCCCGCTGTTTGTCGGTTCCATGGTCGTCACGATGAGTATAGCCGGTATGTTGAAGGAGATGCTTTCACTTACGGTTTTGTTCCAGGTTGCAGCACTGCTGTTTGCCGTTGGTCTGCTCTTTATTCTACCGCTATCTCGTTCATATGCACAGAAAGAAGCGATAGAGCCGCTCACTGAAAAAGGAGCATAAGCGATTCTGATTGCCGTTTGTATCAGCATAAAATGTGTATCCTTTCTTTTTGATTCAGAAGAAATAGGGAAGGATAAGTATGTGCATTCAACAAGCGAGCAAAAGGAGCGAAGCAATGGCCTATCATACACCACAGAGAATTGCAGAAATTACGGTAGAAACTGGGATCAAAAAAGCGAACCTGCCTATAGGTCCTGTGCTGCTGCTGGGCTTTTTGGCAGGTGCGTTTATTGCATTTGGTTTTCTGCTCGATATTCGTGTTACCGCTGATTTGCCAAAAGAAGTTTGGGGTTCTTATTCCGCGTTTTTAGGAGGCGCAGTGTTCCCGGTGGGTCTAATTTTTGTCGTGATTGCCGGTGGAGAGCTGCTAACCGGCAATATGATGACGGTTGCGATGGCAAGATTCTCCGGGAAGATTAGAACCACACAGCTTGCCCGCAATTGGGCATTGATTACTGTCAGTAATTTTGTCGGCTCGATTTTTGTCGCCTATTTATTCGGACATGTAGTAGGGTTGACAGAAATAGGTCCTTATCTACATAAAACAGTAGCGATCGCATCGTCTAAGCTTGATGAAAGCTTTGTGCAGGCCTTCATCTCGGGGATCGGGGCAAATTGGTTGGTCTGTCTCGCAGTATGGCTGGCATATGCCGCAGAAGATGTCGTAAGTAAGATTGTTGCCATCTGGTTTCCGATTATGGCGTTTGTCGCCATCGGCTTTCAGCATAGCGTAGCCAATATGTTTGTGATTCCGGCTGCTATTTTTGCAGGTCACTTCAAATGGCTGGACTATATCGGAAACTTTATTCCGGTTTTTTTGGGAAATGCGGTCGGTGGTGCGCTATTCGTTGCAGGGATATATTACATGGCCTATCTACGGACTGCGACAGATTAATATTCGAGCTAAAAGACAAAGCCATTCCAATTAGCGGAATGGCTTTGTTTGCTTTATGGGTTCTAAATAAATTAATCGGTCTGTCCGTTCATCGCGGCCCAATCCGAATACAATCCGCTTCCGCTGCACCCGGGACAATCATAGAGGCTGACGTAGGCGAACTCATGGATGGGAAGTGGATGTAATCCGTTTCCGCGACAAGCGGGGCATTTACCTTGTGCCTTCATCTTTTCCATATTTTTTTCATATCGTGTAGCCCTCCACTCGGTTAGGGCATGAAGAAATCGCATGGAAGTCACCTCGGAGTCTGTTTCTCTTCAGTATGTGAAAAACAGAGAGTTTTCAATCCACCGTTGAAACTTTTCTGTAACGATATGTAACGAATCATTAACCACTTTTTAGAAAAACGACAGTATAGTGGAAATAAATTTGAAAGAAGAGAGGAATTCTTATGAAAAAACAAAACGCTATGCTCGCAGGAATGGTTGTGCTTCTATCGACAGTGACGGGTGCTGCACTTGCAGTCGAGCCTGCAAAGGCAGTCACCGCCATCCAGGGTTCTCAAGCTGCCCCAGTGTCATCCAAAGAAGTGTCCGCGCTTGAATTGCAGGTTTCTTTATTGGAAGCGGCGGTGCTTCCGCAAACGGCAAAAGAAGCGTCCGAGAAGTGGAGCAAAGCTCTCTCTATCCGGAACGGAGCGTTCCAATACGCGTTGTTTACCAAGGAATTAAAGGAAAAAGCAGCACCGTATTTTAAAGAAGAGAAGTGGGTCACAGGTGGTTCAAGCCCATGGATTGTAAGCTATCAGTTTACGAAGGAGCAGAAACTAAGGGACGACCTTTATGAATATACCATCACCTTTGACCTTGCGACATCCACGGGCCATTATGGTAAAGAAAGCGCAGTGATTATGGTGAAGCAAGTGGGAGAAAACTGGTATATTGATCATGTTATGATAGGAGCGGACGCGGTGATAAGTGCTCGCACACCTTATCCGTCCATTCCGCCAAAAATGGTAGACACATTTACATATCGTGCGGCCCCCTATGCATTTTCCCTCCCGAAATCTTGGGATCTGAAGTACCATGCTGTAGAAAAAGACGGGAAGCTGATCGTCAATTACAAGCCCAAAAATAATGCAGTAGCTGAGCGGTTCTTATTGAGTATTGAAAAGATTAAAACAGAAGCTTGGAAAAAAGGAGGGTATGAAGACAGTCTTTATAAGAAGGTTGGAGAAAAGGGAGGGTATGTATACGCCATGCTATGGGCCAGCGAAAACCAGTATGCCGACCGGCCCGATAGCGTGGAGTATAAAGAGTTTCACGAGATGTCCCGTTTAAGCAACGCGATTGCCGAAACATTTCAATTGATTCACTGAGTTAGATGGTCAGAGAAGAAGCGCTGGCGGCGGCTCGATAAGTACAGCGTGATCCCACCGCTGCTCAGCGTGCGGGATAGAGTGGATAACCTGGGTCAATCGGAACTTCGACAAGGATAAGACGTACATCCTGCATAGCGTCCGCTGCCACGACCACTTTCGTATTAGATTCGGCCTGCAGGACGGTAAAGTCTTTTTCTGTAAAAGCAGTGGGTGCAGCATTCTGTCCTTCTTCATACCAGATCCCAGATCCCTTGATTGTTAAGGCGGCCAAGGTATAGCCTGAAGAGAGAGGGGGACGATGCACCTGTCCTGCGGATATATGCACATCCCACATCTTTGCATCTGTCGTCAGTGACACGGGCGAACCTTGACCAATGACGGTTTTGGTGTGTACGCCATGCTCGGAATGCGCCGGAAAATCCTCGTGTTCCATTTGGTGATACGTAGGTGACTGTTTGAATGCTTCCTTTAGATGCGGCTCGAACCAGATCTGGAAGCCCTCTGCATCGGGGCCGATCATTCGTTCCTCGTGATATACACCAGAACCGGTCTGCATGACCTGGACTCCGCCTATACCTACTACGCTTTTGGTGCCGAGCGAATCACTATGCTCGGCTTTTCCGTGTACGACATAGGTAAGGATTTCAAACCCCTGATGGGGATGAGCCGGAATGAATCCTTCTTTCGGAGCGTGAAACCATGACCAGTAGAATAAGGGACCGACACGTTGTACGGCTGAACCTTCTCCAGGGAAGCCGATTGGTTTTTGCTCGGTTATTTTTCCGCCGTCAAATGCGCCGAACGCCTGCTGACTTGGTGGATATACATTGGTTTTCATATGTTCACCACATTTCATAAGGATATAATAAGGTAGATTCATTATAACATCCTTTTCTAACTTTAGTGAAGTAACTATAATTTATTTTGTTGTGTCTTCTTTTAGATTGAGGGGTCCTGCCTTGTGCAGTATTGCAGAGCTTTTTCCCAAGACATAGCGATTCGTGTGATGTCTTCCTCCGTCAGCTTTGTTCCGATCTGTACTTCAATACACTCAAGCGTTGTCAGGGCTTTGACGCCATGCTTAGCGCCACGGGGAATGCGAATGACATCACCTGTTTTCACAGCGAAGCATTGATCTTCTAAGATGAATTCACCAGAGCCGGAAGTAATTGTCCACACTTCGCTTCGTTTATGATGCAGTTGGTAGCTTATATTCTTACCGGGCAACAGTGTAATCTTCTTGGTCAATGTTTCAAGACCGGTATCTGTGACAGAGTAATCCAATACATGATAGCTCCCCCAGCGTTTTTCTTCATAGAGAGGGCGTGTTGGCACTCCAGGAATTAGCTGCTTGATGCGGCTGGCGTTTTTTTTGCTTGCTACAAGAATACCATCAAGGCTTGCTGCCACAATCACATTTGAGACATCGAGTACTGTAATCGGTTGTGACAGCTCATTTACGATATGGGTATGTACCGAGTCCTTTGTTATTTCGCCCGGCCCGATTACTGCTGTACCCAGATGGTTTGTGAAAGCTTCCCAACTTCCAAGATCCTGCCACATTCCAGTATAAGGAACGACTGCCGCACAGCGTGCTTTTTCTACGACCTCATAGTCAAATCCCTGCTCAGACAGATGTTCATAGAGCGGTAACCATTCTTCGTAATTCACGGGCAGTTCTTTATGCTGTAGATGTGCAAGCATGAAGGACTGTCGAAAAGCAAATACTCCGCAATTCCACAATGCCCCTTGTTTAATAAGGCGGCGAGCGTGTCGCGTGTTCGGCTTTTCGACAAAACGATGTACGGGCGCGTAAGCAGCCTCGCTGTGAGGTGTAGGCACAATATAGCCAAATTGGTTGGAAGCGGATGTAGGTGTGGTACCGAGCAGGACAAGGTCAGAGCCGGAAGCAGAGAGGATATCCGGCAGGGAAGCGATTGTTTTGAAGAATGTGCTATCCACAAGCAGATCGGCGGGAATTACACAAATGGTCTCGTCCGCCGGTATATGCATGACAGAATGAAAGTAAGCGGTGGCCAGTGCGACGGCAGCGTATGTTCCTTTCTTTAAGGGTTCGCTAATGATAGGGATGTTCTCTCCGACCTGATTTTTCATGATTTCTACCTGATTTTGGTGCGTTACAATAGAGGTGAACGGAAGAAGACCTGCCGCATCCAACTGTCTGCATATCCGCTCCATCATGGATTCCCTTGTGCCATTCTCATGCGGCAGTAATTTAAGAAAAATTTTTGAGCGAATGTCATTTGAAAGCGGCCATAGACGTTTTCCAGAGCCCCCGCACAATAATACAATTCTCAAGATGACTCCTCCTGAACGGATTAATTGAATAAGGACCATTTACGCCTTTCTTTTTCTGATATACCATTTGCGTGCATGCAGGGAGATGGAACGGTATGTGTGGGCCCATTTTTTGATATAAGGGTCAGACGGATTGGTACGATGACGCGGCAGGCTTTTGTTCAGCGCTCTTCGTATAAGCAGCTCACTTCGAAAACGAGCATAATGGAAATTTCCGTACGTTTCGAATTCGGAGAAAGTGATTTGCTTCGACTTATTAATATTTTTGATGATCGCGTTATACCAACTCATGTTATGCTTGGCTTCAATCTCTCGCTTTAGCGCAGCTACTTTCGTTTTTTCAAAGAGCATATAATGGGTGACAAAGGAGGTGGGACGTGCCGCTTTCTTTCCAAGCAGCTTTCTGTACGTGACAAAATATTCGGCACGGCTCCAGTTCCTACAATAAAATATCGTTCGATTGTTTAAGCGGAATGTATGTGGACGAATCAGCACCGTATCAGCGTCAATAACGAGATAGAAGCGCTGGGAGCATAGAGAATCCCCGCTAAGCTTGATGAGCTGCTGAAACAGCCAACCGGAACGATCCCATGAACTTGTGCGGTACACAATGTGCTTTTTGGTAATTGGAAGCACCGTATTCTCATCGACAAACCGACAGCCTTTACCTCTGCATAATGCTTTGATTCGTTCGCTGTTCGGAGAGACGATAATAATGCTGCCAATCGGATGCAGCACATACTTTCTAACGCTGTCAATAACATAGGGAAGTACCTTTATATCCTTTTCGATGGCAGGGATCAATACATCGATTTTGGTGCGGCTCATGACGGGTCGCTTCGCTTTAGATAACATGGTTTCACCTCCGTTCATGCGTATCTGTACCATACTATGTACAGGCAGTATAAGGTGCTTGTGCGTGAGCGGAGCGCCAAAAAAATGTATAAACTAATATGAGAATGATGGAAATTGAAAGGAATTTTATGAGAAGTGGAGAATATAACTGGTATGACCTGTTCTTTCTTCTCGCCGATCTGTCATATTAAGCTCACTTGCAATTTTGGAGCTTATTCTATTCTCAAGGAGGTTATACATGATGTTTAATTTAAAAGAAAAAGAGTATCTTTTGGTATTTACGGGACCGGATGGAGCAGGTCGTAAAACAATTGCGGAGATGATCTTCCGTAGTCTGCACATTCCTCATGTCATTTCGTATACGACTCGTCCGAAGAAGCCGATGGAAGTAGAGGGGCAGGACTATCACTTTGTTACGGAAGAACAGTTTCTTGAGGCGGAGAATGCAGGTGCTTTTTTAGAAAGTGTTGTGCAGGACGGTTATCATTATGGCATCAAAGAGACTGATTTTGCTGCGTTATTTGCAGAAAGCCAAGGTGTCATAATGGTGTTGAACGCAGAAGGAACGGAAAAAGTGAAGAAGTTATACGGAGATAAAGTGATTCGTTTCTTCATCTATGCCGATAGTGAGACAGTTGTCGAAAGACAAAAGCAGCGCGGAGATTCAGAGAAAGATATTGAGCGCCATCTTGCGCATTACGAAGAAGCGATGGGATATAAAGACGCTTGTGAACATATTTTTGAGAACTTTGATTCCTCCCATACAGCTTTCGAGATTACAAAGCTGCTGGAGAAGTATTTGAATGTGCAGTTCCTTGAAGAGTAATGAAGCTTTTATAATGAAGTGAAGCGGGGCGCATGGGGCCCCGCTTTTTGTATGAAAAAAAAGAGCGTGCGCTAGGAAAGGGGCAGCATAATTTCAACGGTTGTCCCTTTTTTCTCCCTGCTCATAATCCGTATAGTTCCTCGATGTGCCTGTACAATTTTATAACTAATCATCAGTCCCAGTCCTGTCCCCTTTTCCTTCGTTGTATAGAAAGGCTCTCCTAATTTTTGAATCCGGTCTTCGGAAATACCGCTGCCCTGATCTATAATACGAACGCGCTGCGCGTTGCGTTCCTGCGTGAGTTCAACAGTGATGACTCCTCCATGAGGCATGGCTTCAAGCGCGTTTTTCAACACATTAATAAACACCTGTTTTAATTGGTTATCTTCACATTTAATCATAGGCAGATCAGGAGCGAAATCTGTTAGGATCTGTACATTGTTCATAAGGGCCTGACTATTGAGTAGATCAATAACCTGCTGCAGCAAAAAGGAAAGCGACTGATATTTCACATTCATGACCTGAGGCTTGGCAAGCACCAGAAATTCATTGACGATCTGCTCAATTCTGTCCAATTCTGAGAGAATCATAGAGAAATACTCGTCCTTACTATGTCCTTCTCGTATAAATTGGATGAATCCCTTAATCGAGGTCAGGGGATTTCTTATTTCATGTGCAACACCGGCCGCCAGCTTGCCTACTATGGAGAGCTTTTCTGATTTCCTCAGCAGTTCTTCCGTTCGTTTTAGGTCGGTAATGTCACGCCCGATCGTAACGATGCCCTTGCGCTGCCCATCCGTATGAAAAAGAGGAACTTTGATAACGTCAAATACTTTGGGTTCCCCTATCCCTTGTGAAATGACTTCCTCTGAGCGCGTTTTGCTGCCGCCTTGCCATACCTGTTCATCGACCTCCGCACAGTGCAGAAACATCTCGCGATACTGATTGTGTAATACTGCTAATTCGTTGTCATGTTTTCCCTGATAGGAGAGAGTGTCCATCTGTAGTACGCGCAGGCAGAATTCGTTCGCTTCAATCCAGCGTCCTTCGGCATCCTTAAAACAAACGATATCAGGCATCGCATTGATTAAGGTACGTAGCTGTGTTTCTCTTTCTTTCAGTGCTTCTTCCATTCGTTTGCGTTCCGTGATATCACACAATGTGGCGACAAAGGCTACGATGTTTCCTTTTGTATCAGAAATGGGAGAAACAAAAACATTCACATCAATGAGCGTGCCATCCTTATTCTGGCGAACTGTCTCATACGATGTCATATGTCTTGTGGATATAATTTCTTGAAACAATGCAATAAACTCATTGTACAGTGAAGGAGGAATGGTAGGCAGCGGACCTCCAATAATATCCCGTTCATTCCAACCAAACTTTCTCTCAAAAGCCCGGTTTATTTTTACGACATTGAACTGAAGATCAAGCACGACGATGGAATCAACTGTATTACGCAGAAATAAGTCCAATTGTTCCTTCGTTGATTGTAAGTCCTCTTCAAGCTGCTTATGGCGGGTGATGTCTTTGAAAATGCCGTATGCTCCAACGATCCCATGATCTGTGCACATAGGAATGCTCTCCACGCTTACATGAATATCATGTCCTTGTCTATGGAGGATGAGAGTCTCGTACTCTTGAATTTTTCCGCCGGCTGCTTGCATGAAGTGCTGTTTATTTATCGTCTGCTCTTCCGGGATGGCGAGGGAATATGCTGATCGACCCTGAAGTTCTTCTGCGGCATAGCCGAATAGCTTCTCGGCAGCAGGATTTGCCTGCAGTATATTTCCTTCTGCATCAAGGCAGAGGATGCCGTGCGGGTTGTGTTTAAAGAGGGAACAATGCCATTCGCTTGACTCCATCTCTCTTTTTGAAGAAGCTTGTACGATAGAAGTTGTAGAGGCAGCAAGCTGAGATTTTTGCATCGTCTTAGCCGGGTGGTTTTTACATTTTTGCGAGAGAGCGTAAGGCTGTGGTGTTCCCCATACGACGGCTCCAATGGGGGCGCCGCCATACATATAGGGAGTAAGTTCAAAATGCCATGTGTGCAGGCTGCACTCCGCTTTCCATTGTCTACTCGTCAGAATAGGAAAAGAAAAAGTGGGAGCGCCGTGTAAAAAGCGATAAGGGGTAATCCAGCCTTGCTCATAAAGCACAGGGGAGGCTTTGACCACATTTCCACCGCGGTCCATCACCAGGACAGGTGAAGCGATACCTAAAGAAATGATATGGTTAAAGTGCTCCTCAAGTCTGAAACGTTCATATTCTAGCAGCGTATATAGGCTTTGTTCTACTGTATGTACCGCTCCCATAACGACAGATAACAACGAAGGATGCTGGGTTTTCCATAAGCCGGTCAGATTGATTACACCCATAATATCTCGCGTCGCCGGGTCTCGAATTGGTGCCGCAGAGCATGTCCATTTCTGGACCTCTTGACAGAAATGCTCTCCGGCAAAAACCTGAATCGGAACGCCGGTAACCAGGGAGGTGCCGATCGCGTTTGTTCCGGCATGATGTTCTGCCCAGGAAGAACCGATGACGAAGTTCATGTCCTCAGCTTTTACAAGCAGCGGGAGTGGGCCGTCTAAATATACGATATCACCAGAATCGTTAGTGATTGTGACCAATTGGTTTGCATCCGTTTTCGTATCTTTTATATGTGTAAGAATCGGTTTAAGGATAGGATGGAGGGACGTAGAGGTTAGGAACTCTTCCGTGCTTTTCTTAGAAAGGCGTACAGGTACTCTGTTATGGAGGGGGTTAATATTTTGTTCTAAACAGCGCCGCCATGAATCATGCATAAGGGGACGAACAGCTGGTTGAGTGCTGCTTCCGTAAACGAATTGTTCCCATTCTTGCTCGAGTTTCATTCTTTCTACTTTTGTATTCGTATAGGCATCAACAGCAATGAAGTGATTCATGATTGACTCCTCCAAATCAATATACTGATTTTTTATTATTTAATAATAATTCAGTCGATAATTCAATGCTTTACTGTCTCAAAAACTGCATTGCTATATGCGAAAAACATTTCTGCTCTTATAGACGTCTTTCTACGTAAGATAATGAGGAGGAGTGACATTAAGGAAACTACTCGTTCTTTTTCTATGTTGTCAACCTTCTTTTCTACAGATAATATATGATAGGGAGATAGTGAATACAGAAGGAGATACGGTTGAATGCAAGTTGTAAAAATAGAGGAAGAACGTTCGTTTCCTAGAAAACAAAAATATCGTAGAAAAAAAAGGAAATGGATAGGGATCAGCTTTCTATTGTGTATGTACCTGGTTTTCTCATCAGGTGCGCTTGTTTTGTACGGACCTTTTGAGAATGTGCGAAGCACGGTAATCGGAGCGGTATTGACCAGTCGTCATCCATGGTATATTGAATATTTTTATCCTGCAAAGGTGCTCGCTAAATACAAGCCGGTTGGCATGGATAAGATGAGCGAAGGTCTAATGGAATCGGCAAACTTCTCGGACGTGAGCGACACTGGGATTGAAGTGATTCCAATTGAAGCAAAGAAATATAACGGCAGCCTGCTTGTGATTCATGATCCCAAGCGTGTGCATGTTGTTGTAACGAAGCACATTAATAATGTGGGGCAGACGGTTAGCGAGATGGTTAAAGATGCAGACGCGATCGGCGGCATTAATGCTGGCGGATTTTATGACGTGGCCGGGAAGGGAACCGGTGGTATTCCGATGGGAATTACGGTTTCGCGGGGCAGCTACATCAGCGGCGATCAGAGTACGCGTCAGCCGGTGGTAGGAATTACAAAGCAAGGTGCTCTCGTTGTAGGAAAATATAAATATGAAAAGCTGCAAGAGCTTGGCATAGAAGATGCGATTTCCTTCGGTCCTCAATTGGTGAAGAACGGTGAACCGTTTCTTGAGGAGGAAGACGGCTCGTGGGGGATTGCGCCTCGCTCAGCAATCGGGCAGCGAAGTGATGGGTCCATCCTGCTGTTAGCTATATCGGGTCGGGGAAGTGACGGTGTGGGAGCTACGCTGCTTGATTGTGAGAAGATTATGTTGGATCATGGAGCAGAGATTGCCGCCAATTTGGATGGTGGATACAGTTCAGAATTATATTATCAAGACGATTTTTTGGTAGCACCCTCTAATCCCCTTGGAGAGCGCTATGTAGCTACCAGTTTTGTCGTAGACGGAGTGAAGAAGTAGTGGCAGGGATGAAGAAAACACGTAAAGCGCTGTTTTGGATTAGTACCATTATGCTTGTCAGCGTTCTTCAGGTAGGTGTTCTGCAGCAGGTTGATGAATTCCTTGCGCCGCCTTCATTAGAGATGAAGCAGGCGGCGGCTGCGGAGAAGACGGAGCGAACGCTTGCGCCTCCGGAAGAAGTCGTGCAGTCTGCCATGACATCCGATGCGCAGCGGCTTGCTTACGTAATGCAGGATAACGCACATACCATTATGATTCAAGATAAAAACGGGACCGTTGACTCGGTGGAAGAAGAGGGAAACATTACGTATATGAAGTGGCTCGGAAAGTCCAATACGCTGCTTTATATGGTAGAGAAGCGCAAGGGACAGGAGATGCGTCTGCTTCAGATGGCGCATGATGAACCTGTTGTCGTATATGAATGGTCTAGCAAGAAAGAAAAGGTAGAGGATGTTTTCTTCTCTCCGTATCTTGAGTTCTTTTATGTGCATATGAAGGATGAGAACCGAGATGAATTATATAAGTATACGGCTTCACAAGGCCTGCAGAAGCTGCAGATCGGCGCCGTACGTATTGCAAGCATTGACTATGATGAAAAAAACGATATCCTGTATATTTCCAATACAAAGGGAAGGCTATGGGAATTTAAGGACGGGGCGATGCATCGATCATCATTGAAAGTGCAGGAGTTTTCGTAAGAACATTACAGCATGATAGTCTGGATACGTTTTCCTAGCTACTAGGTTCTCCCCTTTATCGTACTTATAGAAAACAAGCTAGCCCGAGGAAAAGGGCTGGCTTGTTTTAGGTTGTATAGGGCAGATTCTATTGATAATCTTTAAACTCAATTTTTGTAATGGTTATGTTCGTTTCTCCGCCGGGAGTGACGAGTACCATCTCTTCGTCTAGCGCATGTAGCAGCAGCTGCCGTCCAACCGGAGATAAAAAGGAAATATAGCCGCGCGTAGGGTCGCTTTGTTCTGGAAAGCAAATCGTGAAATGTTCTATATAATTGTCTTCTTTGAACAATACAGCAACCTGGCAGCCGATAAATACCTTTGAAAGAGCCGGGTAGGTACTTTTTTCGTCATCCGATAGAAATGCTTCAACTTCAGCGACATACCGCTTGAAGAAGTTGAAGTCTCTGTCGTGAACCATAGTAGAGGAGACATATAAATCCAAAAGTTCTGTTGTGTTCTCTTCAATGTAAATGAGTTGTTTAATTAGGCTTTTTCGCAAAGGGTAGTAGGTGAGACTATGGTTCATCGTAGATAGCCTCCTTACCTGGATGTAGCCGCTTGCAAAATTTGTTTTTCATGTCCATGTTGCGCCCTCCTTAATAAATAAAAAAATGGAGATTCCCGTAATCAGGGACCTCACTCACATCTTATCATGCTTTCAACTGCGGAGGAACAGCAGAATAAAAGAAGCCTTCTATATGCAGGATGGCACATATAGAAGGCACGGCTTATTATACGGTGGTATGCGTAGTTTCCTTCAACTGCTTTAATTCCCGTTGGATATCTTCTTGCAGAGAGGGAGAGATGGAGTGATGTGATTGGGTAGGCTGTAAGAACTGGGTAGTGGCGTCTGCCTCAGCTTCTAATCGCATGATTCGTTCCTCCATCCGTGCGAACCCTGTCGCTACCTGTCCCGTATTCCATGAGCTATATACTTGATTCATTTGTGTAATGGATTGTGCTAGATTGCTTCTTGAAAGCAGGAGCAGATGCTTATGCTTATATTCATTGTAGCGTTGGATAAGCTGATCTAGCACCTGGCGCAGTTGCTGGGTTTGCTTTTGTATCGTTTGATGCTGCTCGCGGTAGGCAGCAGCTTTCTGTTCGTACAATAGCTTGTCCTGTAACGCTAAGGCAGCAATGGTCTCTTCTCCCTGCTCGACGGCCAATTTGGCCTGACGGCTTCGTTTTGTTATTGTCTCCTCGGCTTCGTGCAAGAAAGCCTGCTGTCTCCTTTCTAGAAAAAGCTGCTGGGTAAGAGCTTTTTGCCCATTAGCAATTTCCTTCTCCATTTCCCGAATATAGTGATTGAGCATATGGATTGGGTCTTCTGCCCGATCAAGCAGGGTATGGATTTCAGCTGTAGCGATGTCCTTCATTCTTTTCATGATTCCCATGAGATGTTTCCTCCTTTAATTTGGTTTGCTTTCGTTCCCATTCATCTAGAAAATCAGGGGGTGAATACGTTTGTGTATACATGTGCTCATTGTGTGCTGCATCAGTCATCACAGAATAGAGCGGACGCGAGGATCGTCTTTTGCGAATCCATAAAAATACGAAAATACCAACTGACAGCCAAAACACCAAGGATAACAGCGACCCAATGTAATGGAAAAGGCTCATGTGATGAGGCCCCCGCGTCACATGGGGCTGGTGAGGGGAGAAATTGGGTTGCATGGCATGGTGATGGCTGGATGCAAAAGCGTTAGACCCTCCAAAAAATTGGATCACCCATACCGCTGCAAGCATCAGAAGGACGCTAAACAACACTCGTTTCCCTAAGGTTGCTCTTTTTTTACTCACTTTTCTTTCTCCTTTCGTTCTATTTGTTCTTATCTTAGAAGAACACTATGGGAGAAGTACGGAAAAAGTGTGGGAAATTGCGGAGTGCACAGGGGATACACACCTCTATGAAATGCGATAGCTAGACTTTTATTCTTTTTCTGTATAGCTGGCGATTCGGTATTGGTATTGGACGAAATAAAAAATGACCCTATGATTAAGATATACAACAATACCAGTTGCCAAATGAAGATGAGCATGGTTTGAGAGTGGGGAGGCAAGGGGATGGATGTTTTATTTCCTATCGTAGTAAATGTAATTGTGCCGGTATTTTCTCTTATTGTGCTGGGGGGGTTTTTGCACAGAAAGTTTCACTTTGATATGAACACCTTATCGAAGCTTACGACATATTTTCTTTTCCCGGCGGTAAGCTTTGTCAATATTTATCAAAGTAACATGGGAGGCGACATCATCGGCAGCATCATTGGCTTTTTGCTGCTGCAAAGTTTATGCCTGATGATCCTTAGTGCTGGCATTGCCAAAATGGCCGGGTTTGATCGCGGGCTTTCGGCCGCATTTAAAAACAGTGTCGTATTGAACAACTCCGGGAATTTTGGATTGCCGGTCAGCCAGCTTGTTTTTCAGAACAATCCGCTTGGGCTGTCTATTCAGGTTGTGGTCGTTATTTTTCAAAATCTCCTCACGTATACATATGGCATCATGAACTCGGTCTCGGTTAATGCTAACGGTACAAAAGCTTTGCGGGAGTTCTTAAAGAATCCGATCTTCTATGCGTTACTGCTTGGTTTGTTGTGTAATGCATTGGCAATTACCGTGCCGACATTTTTATGGAAACCGATTGAGAATAGTGCTAATGCTTTCCTTGCGATTGCACTCATCACGCTTGGCGCACAAAGCGCATATCTGAAGATCAAGCACTTTTCACTGCCGCTTGTGTTAAGTCTTATTGGACGGCTGCTGCTATCGCCGACCGTTGCTCTTCTCATTATCTTATCGCTTGGACTTGATGGCACATTAGCCCAAGCACTTCTGATTGCCAGCTCGTTTCCTACATCAAGAAATAGTGCGCTGTTTGCACTGGAGTATAACAATCATCCTGAATATGCAGCGCAAGCGGTGCTCCTGTCTACGCTGTGCAGCAGTGTAACCGTAACCGTTGTTGTGTATGCATCCAAGCTTTTGTTTTAGGGGGCTGACTCAAAAGAGTGTGAGTTTGGCCCTTTTTTGTGTACATGGTTGAATAAAGATGCCGCTGGTTCGTTTGGTAGGTACGGCAGTGTGGTATGTCTTTACATGTACAGCCTGAGTTCGCTTCGTTTGTATGAATTACATATGCGAGTCTACTACCTTTAACAGAGCGGAGGAATAAAACATGAATAAAGACCAACAGCCAAAGCCTATTAATGAACACAGCAAGGATGAGCAGCTAGAGGAGTACCGCGTAGACAATAACGGAAAAAAGCTTACAACAAATCAAGGTGTACGTGTATCTGATACGGAACATTCCCTAAAAGCGGGCGAGCGCGGACCTACATTGATGGAGGACTTCCATTTTCGGGAGAAGATGACTCATTTTGACCATGAGCGGATTCCTGAGCGCGTGGTGCACGCCAGAGGATACGGAGCCCACGGGTATTTCGAGGTGTATGAATCAATGGCGGAGTACACCCGAGCGAAATTCTTACAGGACCCGTCTGTGAAGACGCCGGTATTCGTTCGTTTTTCTACCGTG
Organism: Aneurinibacillus sp. REN35; assembly: GCF_041379945.2. NCBI lineage: Bacteria > Bacillati > Bacillota > Bacilli > Caryophanales > Paenibacillaceae > Aneurinibacillus > Aneurinibacillus baijiui. The sequence goes on from NZ_JBFTXJ020000001.1 coordinate 308,098, forward strand.
GCAGGTTCTCGAGGTTCCGGTGATACGGTGCGGGATGTGAGGGGATTTGCGACCAAGTTCTACACGGAAGAAGGCAACTATGATTTAGTGGGAAACAATATTCCGATCTTCTTCATTCAAGATGCGATTAAGTTTCCAGATTTGGTACACTCCTTTAAGCCAGAGCCGCATAATGAAATGCCGCAAGCATCTACAGCCCACGATACATTCTGGGACTTCGTTGCCAATAATACAGAGACCGCTCATATGATTATGTGGGCGATGTCTGATCGGGCGATCCCGCGAAGCTATCGGATGATGGAGGGATTCGGCGTTCATACTTTCCGTCTCGTCAATGCGCAGGGCAGAGCGCGGTTCGTCAAATTCCACTGGAAACCAGTTCTTGGCGTCCATTCTCTTGTGTGGGATGAGGCACAAAAATTGGCCGGAAAGGACCCTGATTTCCATCGTCGCGATCTTTGGGAAGCGATTGAAATGGGGAATTATCCGGAATATGAGCTTGGTGTTCAGATGATTGAAGAAGAGGATGAATTCAAATTTGACTTTGATATTCTAGACCCGACAAAACTGTGGCCAGAAGAATTGGTGCCGGTTAAAATCATCGGAAAAATGACGTTAAACCGCAATCAAGATAATGTGTTTGCGGAGACGGAGCAGGTGGCGTTCCATCCGGGGAATGTTGTACCGGGAATTGATTTTACCAACGACCCGCTGCTGCAGGGACGGCTCTTCTCTTACACGGACACCCAACTGATTCGTCTGGGTGGCCCAAACCATCATGAGCTTCCGATTAATAGACCTGTATGTCCGTTCCATAATAATCAGTATGATGGCTACCATCGCATGACGATTAATCGCGGGCCTGTCGCCTATCATAAGAATTCGCTGCAGGGAAATTATCCAGAGCCTGCATCAGAAGAAGAGGGCGGTTATGTCCATTACCAGGAGAAGGTGGAAGGTCGGAAAATTCGTCAACGGAGTGAGAGTTTTAAGGACCATTACTCACAGGCGACGCTGTTCTGGAATAGCATGACGGAAGTAGAAAAGCAGCACATCATCAAAGCCTTCCGCTTTGAGGTAGGAAAAGTGAAAAATAAGGATGTACAGCAGCAGGTAGTAGACATGTTCAGCAATGTAGATCCTTATCTGGCAGAGCAAATCGCTATTGGTGTCGGAGCCAAAGCGCCGGCGGGAGCACAAGGAACGGGAGTGACTGCCTCTTCTCCGGCTTTAAGCCAAGAGAATACGGTGAAGGTTCCGCAAACAAGAAAGGTTGCTCTTTTGGCTGAGAATGGCTTTAATGATGCGGATGTAGCACAGGTTATGGAGGCGCTGCAAAAGGTTGGAGTAACCGCAGAGATCATCAGCAATCATTTAGGTACAATCACGGGTACGAGCGGTCAGCAGCTTGAAGTAACCCACACGTTTCTAACGAGTGATTCTGTCTTGTTTGACGCTGTGTATGTAGCTGGGGGACAGCAAAGTGTTAAGATATTAAAAGGGCAGAAAGAAGCGGTGAAATTCATCGACGAAGCCTTCGGTCATTATAAGGCGATAGGCGCTTCTAATGAAGGGGTGGAACTGCTTGCCGCCGCAGGCATCGAGCCTACAGCCCAGGAGCCTGGAGTAGTAATAGGAGCAGGGCAGGAGGCAGGTTCCTTCCATGAGAAGTTGATTGAGGCGATTACGCAGCATCGTCATTGGGCGAGAGCGGTATAGGTATTTTACTAGCTCGATAGAAAAGCCTGAAATGCAGCTACTTTGGCTGAATTTCAGGCTTTTCGCTGTTTCTATAGTATAATGTAGGTGCAATATCGTAGTGGTGTGGAGGCTTGTATATGGAGGATCGAGATTGGGTTATTTTAAAGGTTTTATATGAGGAGAAGAATATTACGAAAGCAGCGCAGCGATTATTCATGTCACAGCCGTCGTTAACGAAGCAATTGCGGCAAATAGAAGAAGAGTTTGCTCTGCAAATTGTGAAGCGAGGCAGAAGAGGGGTTCACTTTACACCCCAGGGAGAATACTTGGCAAGGTGTGCAAACGATATGACGCAGAAGCTGCGCGAAATCGCCGAGGCGGTTAGGGCAATGGAAAATGATGTGGCAGGTACCCTGCGACTGGGTGTATCCAATTATTTTACAAGGTATAAGCTGCCGAGGCTGTTAAAGCTTTTTCAAGATCAATATCCCCGTGTAGAGTTTAAAGTGAATACGGGCTGGAGCCGTGAGATGGGTGCTCTGGTTGCAAATCATGAGGTGCATGTTGGATTTGTCCGGGGCGAGTACAAGTGGTCAGGTGAGAAGCTTCTATTATTTACGGATATGCTGTGCATTGCATCGAGACATCCGATTGATAAGAATGCTCTTCCGCAGCTGCCCCGAATTGATTATAAAACAGAGTATGGATTTAAAACGATTATGGATCATTGGTGGATGGAGAACTATACGGAGCCGCCATCAATTGTGATGGAAGTGGATCAAGTGGAAACCTGCAAGGAAATGGTCAGACATGGACTGGGGTATGCGATTATGCCGCGTCTGATGCTTGAAGATGCAGAAGATATACATACCATTGATATTATGATTAAAAAAGGACAGCCTGTTCTGCGGAAAACATGGATGCTCTATCATAAGGAATCTCTTGATACGAATGTAGTCCGAGCATTCATACAGTTTATGGAGGAGCTTCATGGGCAAAACGCGATATAAAGTTTGGCGTAACGATCAATTGAAAGAGAGTGGGCTATGGAGGAATTCACAAAGAGAGTCATCAAAATTATCGCAAGCATCCCGCATGGGAGAATCATGACATACGGTCAAATTGCGCAGGAGGCAGGGAGTCCGAGGGGGGCTAGGCAGGTGGTCCGCATTCTTCACTCTATGAGTGCAAAGTATAATCTGCCGTGGCATCGGGTGGTAAATGCAAAAGGGGAAATTGGTTTTACAGATCCAGAATCATATCGAATCCAAGCATTGTCTCTTCAAAATGAAGGGATTGAGTTCAGTAAGGATCAACGTATAAGTCTAAGACGTTATCAGTTCCATCCTAGTGAAGGAGAATAAATAAAAAGCAAGGTACAGTTCATAGTGAGCTGTGCCTTGCTTTTTGGACTTATGCATGAAATGAACAAAATAACTGCTGCTTGCGCTCGATTGTGAGCGTGTTCTCCGCAAAAGGAAACAGCACATTTTCTTCTTTATTAAAGTGAAGCAGCAGCACCTGACAGGCATCCATGAGGTAGATCGCCGCTTTCTTCGGATCGGATTCGGGAGAAGAAGCCAGTTCTTCGAATCGGGCAAGCTGGCGCTTCGCTTCCTCATGCTCAAATTCCATTACATGTACAGGACCGAAATCCGTTCCGACCTCTTCCTTCAGCGCAGTGAACAGTCCTCGCTCTTCCTTTTCAGCATGTATATCAAGCTGCAGCTTGAAGGTTTGTTCGCCCATGAAGAGCGCAAGCAGTGCTCGCAGCGTATCAGGGTGCTGCTTCGGCTTTTTGCTGTTGAAGAGTGTACCGGCATCCTCGATCAAATCGCGTATTTTCTGCCGCAGCAAGCGATGCTCATCAAGCAACTGTTGAATGGCGGGGCAGAAAGAAACAGGATGGGATGCTGTTGGGTGGCAAGCAGACGGTAGGGGTGTAGTTTCTGAAAACACGGGGGTTCCTCCTTATATTTGTACGGTTTCATATCTTTATCATACAAATTTTTGGAGAGCTGCGATGTGATGATCATCACATGGAAGCGAGAGGGGTCTATAATAGTAAAATCGAGGAAGCGATTGGGTTCAATCGTTTCCTCGATTCATGTAATAGAAGCATGTTTCTCTAGGGTTGAATGCTACGGCTGCCAAAGTGAAACGCCTGCAGAGCAGGGCGAGAGGCACGAAGGCTTGCCCGCTGCGCTTTCGTTTTTGTATGGTCAATTTCCATCGTGTTCTCATCAATAATAACGCCATAGGAATTAGCGGCTTTGTCTATGCTGACGAGGCTGCGCAGCACATCCAAACGTACGTTTTCTATTGTGCGGTCCAGCGGATCACCCCAGCCGCCGCTTCCCCCGGTAACGAACAGTAGTTGATCGCCCTTCTCCACCTGTACGTTATCGATTTTGGATTCGAGATGTATTTCCCCGCCATTTTTCTTCCGCAAAACTTTATAGGAAGAAGAGCCGGGCTCCCCGCCATTAATGCCCCAAGGCTGAATTTTTGCCCGGTCATCATGGATGGAAACGATGCCTGACGAGAGGAATGTATACAGCTTTTCGTTACAGTTTCCACCCCGATGCAGTCCCGCTCCTCCTGAGTCCATGCCGGTCCGGTAGTATTCGACACGGAGCGGATAATATGTCTCTAAATATTCGGTTGGAATGTTGACGAATGCGGGCCACCAGGAATGACCGTCCAATCCGTCACCGATAGGGCGTCCGGGGAGTCCGCCGTACATGACCTCCATGAGGTGGAACGGACGACCGCTGTCATCGCGTCCCGAATAAATAAAGTAAGGGCTCGTGCCGTAGCCTGCTGCTGGACTGTTTTGCGGTGCATTGATGGAAAGAGCGCCGCTTAGTACGTCAAACAGACGGCTGAGTACGTGGGTGCGGCAGCCAAGTGCGGCTGGTGCTTCCGGCTTGAGCAGACATTTGTCCGGTGTCGTAATATGCAAAAGATCGTAAAAACCGTCATTAAACATGATTGCCGGGTCAAAGACGGAGATAAGAAATGCGCCGATGAACATCCTGAACATGTTCTCGCTTAGGTAGTAGTTGATCGGACCCGGAGCCTGCGGATCAGTACCTGTCCAGTCAAAGTAAGCTTGATTTCCCTCCCGCCAGATGGTTAATTTCATTTTGAATGGACCGTTGCCTAACCCATCATCATCAATATAATCCTCAAAGGAGACAGGCTTTTCGGGAAGGAAGTTCAAAATGAGGTGTTCCATCATCTTATGTGTGCGTACAAGAAGCGAGTCAAGCGCCCCAAGATATACTTCAACACCAAAGCGTTCACATAATTCTTTTACACGCTTCTCTGCTGTTCGGCAGGAGGCAACGATACCCATAAGGTCACTGTAATTTTCGACGGGGGTGCGGGTGTTCGCTTTAATAATAGAAATAATGGCTTTGTTTAGCGTTCCTCCTTCAAAGAGCTTTACAGGAGGATAGCGTACGCCCTCGGCAAAAATAGTGTCCGCTGTAACAGGCATGCTTGATGGAATAGGTCCGCCTACATCCATAACATGACCAAACATGGAGGAGTAGCCAACTAACACATCCTGATGAAAGATCGGAACGATTACCATCCAGTCATTAATATGGGAGATTGAGCCGCCGCAGCTATATGGATCGCTGAGGAAAATGACGTCACCTTCGTGAATGCCCTCCGGGAAGTGTGCTACTACCTCGGGTACGTGGGAACCGAAATTCCCTACTACCATTTTGCCTTCAGGATCAGTAATCATAGGGAAGCAGTCGTGCTGTTCACGAATGACAGGAGACATAGCGGAGCGGAAGAGCGTGACATCCATTTCTTCCTTAATATTTTTCAAGGCATTCTCGATAATATCCACCGTAATCGAATCAAACTTTGTTTTGATCGCCATGATTATACCTCCTCGCGAAGTAAGAGATTCATATGCCGGTCCACTTCTGCTATATATCCAGGAAGAATAAGGGTCGTGCTGTCTTTTTGCATGACAATAGCAGGGCCGTGGATTTTATTGTTGGGCAGAAGCGCAGCGCGGTTATAGAGCGGTGTAGGTATGAATTCACCATCAAAGTACGCGCGATGACCTGCATCGACAATAGCATGTGAAGCATCTTCTGATCCGGGCTCGCTCTGCGGCATATTCGGAGAGGATACACTTCCGACTGCTACGGCTCGCAGGTTAACCGCTTCCATTTCAACATCCATCTTAAAGCCATACGTCTTCTCGTGAATATCATCGAATGTTTCCCGCAGCACATTAAGACCTTGAGCGGTTACGTCATGCAGATTGACGCGGATCGGAATTTCGTAGCCTTGACGGAAGTAGCGCACATCGACCTCATACATAATGCTGCGTTGATCAACAGGAACGCCTTCTTGTTCGAGCCACTCTTCCGCTTCATCACCAAGCCGTACGAGCTGCGCGATTAATGTATTGGTATCTAACTCACTAAACGTTCGAATGAAGGTTTTGGAATACTCATTACGTACGTCGGATTGCAGAAAACCAAGCGCAGATAATACACCGGGCGTAGGTGGAATCATAATCGGAAAGGAACCGGATAGCTTCCCGAGTGCGTTGGCATGCAGCGGACCGGCTCCGCCAAGAGCGAGAAGAGCGAACTGACGCGGATCATAGCCCTTCTCCACAGAGACAACGCGTATAGCCCCGTACATATTCTCGTTCACGATATCATAAATACCTTTAGCGGCCCGATACGGATCAAGCCCCAGGCTATCTGCTACCTGGCTGATGGCTTGCATAGAGGCATCGGCGTTAAGTATCATTTCTCCACCGATAAGTGAAGGCGGCAGATAACCTAAGACCACATTTGCATCGGTCACTGTCGGCGCTTCTCCTCCAAAATCGTAGCAGGCCGGACCCGGCTCAGCTCCGGCGCTTTGCGGTCCAACCCGCAGTGCACCGGATGGTGGGACGTGGGCGATGGAACCGCCGCCTGCACCTACGGTTACGACTTCAAGTGACGGCGCTTTTACGGGAAAGGTACCAACTTTGGTTTCGCGTGAGACGCGCGGTGTACCATTATATGTTAGCGATACATCGGTGGAAGTGCCGCCCATATCAAATGAAATAACATTGCGGTGTCCCGTCTGTACCCCAATCATTGCCGAAGCGGTTACTCCGCCGGATGGGCCGGACAGCATGGTATGGACAGGCTGGGCTGCGGCTGCTGGAATGCTCATTAAACCGCCGTCCGACCGGACAATACTGACCCGGCTTTTCATGCTTTTCTCCTGCAGCTTATGTTCAATATTGTTCAGGTATCGCTGCATAGGAGGCCGTACATAAGCATTCATCACCGTGGTGAGTGCTCGTTCGTATTCGCGGAATTCGGGTAGAATATCGTGGGAGATGGAGACAGGGATGTCGGGATTGATACGCTGCGCAATCTCTTTAATGCGCTGTTCATGCGCAGGATTAGCATAGGAGTTGATTAGGCTGATGGTTAAGCTTTCGATGCCTTGTGCATACAGTTCTTCGATTTGGGTGCGCACGGCTCCTTCGTCAAGCTCTTGCAGAATTTCTCCAGCAGCGGTCGTGCGTTCCACAGCTCCGCGTGTATACGCTAAATCAGCCAGCGGTTCGGGCTTGATAAATCCGATCCAGGCGCTGATGGGAGCAGGTGTCCAGGAGCGTGCCACATGCAGAATTTGCTCGAAACCGGCGGTTGTAATTAATCCCACTTTGGCACCCTTGCCCTCCAATACCGCATTTGTTGCGACCGTAGTGCCGTGCATGATCGTTCGAATTTGCGATGTATCCACGTCGGCTTCTGCACAAATTTTTTCAATTCCTGCCATGAGACCGATCGATTGATCCGACGGGGTAGAAGGCACCTTTGTTACATAGAGGTCACCGGTTTGTTCATTCTGAAGCACAATGTCCGTAAATGTTCCTCCAACATCAATCGCAATCCGATACATAAATTCTAACCTCCGTTTTTAAGAATGGATGGTATGCAAATACTGAACAGCAGTATCCAGGTTGACGACGTCGCCATATTTTGTTCGGATGTCATATAGGTTAGCCTGATGGGCAGAGGGAGAACGGTCGCCGACGCATTCTTTTGGCACCACGACGCGATAGCCATATTGCAGAGCATCGACCACGGTGGCACGAACGCACCCTGATGTTGTACACCCGGTAATGAGCGTCGTATCTACCCCCTCAGATGTTAATAGCGAATGAAGGTGGGTACCAAAAAACGAGCTGGCAAACTTTTTTGTAATCAATGGCTCGTTCATCTCGTCTCTTTTCAGTGAAGGATCGATCGTACTCCATGCGCTTCCCTCAGTAAGAGCTTTTAATGCAGGGACTTTTTTGATAAAGTGGCCGCCGTCACGCAAATGGGCTTCGTAGACGACGGTGGTGAATACGACCAGAACATTGTTTTGTCTGGCTGCTTCTAGCAAGCGAAGAGTAGCTGCAAGTTCTCGGGTGTAATCAGACCCGAGCTCGCAGCGGGGATCAGTAAAGCCTGTAATGAAGTCTACTACAATGACACATGGCCGGGTTCCAAAGCCTGAAGCATGACCAAACCCTGCAAATGTTTCGTGCACCGCAGTCCCTCCTAAATAATGTTTCTCTCCTTCAGTGAGTGCAGCTGCTCAGAAGTGTAGTGCAAAAGCTTCGTATATACTTCTTCATTATGCTTGCCCATCCGTTCTGCCCCAGCCTCTCGCACAGCACCCGGAGTACGGCTGAGCTTAGGTACAATGCCGGGCATGGGGAATTCTCCGAGTGTAGGGTGTTCCACGGATAGAATCATCTCGCGCGCTTTATATTGTTCATCTGCAAGAATTTCTTTGACGCTGTAGATTAATCCAGACGGAACGCCGTGCTCTTCGAGCGTATGCAAGCATGCCTTTGAATCCATCGTCTTAGCCCAGTCAGAGATAAGGCCTTCCAATTCATCGATGTTTGCGCCACGGGCATGGTGGGTTGCATACTTCGCATCATCGGCCAGCGTCGGCTGTCCCATGGCCTGGCACAAGCGGCGAAACACGGTATCGGCGTTGGCGGCGATTAGGACATATACACCGTCTTTAGCCAGATAGATGTTAGAGGGAACGACACCAGGCAGTACATTGCCCATGCGCTCACGCACATAATCGGTGAGCAGATAATCAGGGACAATGCTTTCCATGACTGCGAAGACCGCTTCGTAAATCGCTGTATCAACAATTTGCCCCTTGCCGGAGCGATTGCGTTCATGAAGAGCCGTCAGACAGCCAATCGTTGCAAACAATGCGGCCAATGTATCTCCGATGCTAATCCCGCTTCGTGTCGGAGGACGATCAGGAAATCCGGTGACATACCGCAGTCCTCCCATCGCTTCTCCTACGCTGCCAAAGCCGGCACGCTTGGCATAGGGACCTGTTTGGCCAAAGCCAGAGGTACGAACCATAATAAGGCGCGGATTAAGATCTGCTAGTTGTTCATAGGAAAGGTTCCACTTCTCCATTGTGCCGGGACGGAAATTCTCGATGATAATGTCTGCTTCTTTGGCGAGGTCTCTAAAAATCTGCTGTCCTTCCTCTTCTCGAAGATTGAGGGTTACCGATTTCTTGTTGCGTGATTGGATCGGCCACCACAACCCCTGGCCATCTTTTTGCTTGCCCCATGCACGCATCGGATCTTCTCGATCAGGTGCTTCGATCTTAATGACTTCGGCACCGAAGTCGGCTAATAATCTGCCAGTAAAAGGACCCGCCAGCAGGGTGCCCAGCTCCAGTACTCTTAGTCCGGAAAACGGAAGACCCTCCTGTGCTTCTATCATTTTCATCCCTCCAAAGTAGAAAAGTTGTTGTTAGGGGGATCGTAACATCTTTGTATACAAAGATTCAACAAAAAATTTAAAAAATTATAAAAAATATAAAAAATGAAAGATAATAAGAAAAAAATAGAGAAAAATAGGGGATGAATGCAGAAAAAAAGAAGAAATAAGCTGATTTTGTATAATTTCAAGATGTAAAAATTCTATTTTGACAAAAATAATAAGAATAGTTGCAACTTTATAAATGTTTGTATACAATAACGAAAAAGGAGATAGAGAGATGAATGCATACGATTTTATTCGAAGTGCCATTATTGAAGGCGACTATGCGCCGGGCCAGCGCCTTACGGAAGAAGCATTGGCGGCGGAACTGCACATAAGCCGTACCCCTATTCGCGAAGCGCTCAAGCGGTTGGAAACAGAAGGATTGATCGTATCCTTGAAGCGGGGTGTTTCGGTTAAAACCTTCTCTAGAGAAAGCATCCGCCAAATTTATGACTTGCGTGCCTTGCTTGAAGGATATACAGCTACTCAAGCGGCCATCAATCATACTACCGAAGACATCAAGAGGCTGTGGCACATACATGAAGCGTATGGACAGGCAATTGAGAGGTTGGATGAACATCATCCTATTAATCTCAAGGAAGTAGTTCGCCTGAACAATAAATTTCATGAGGGGGTGTTGCTTGCTTCAAAAAACGAGTATATGGAGTTTCTGCTCTCAAAAGTGTTTGTGCTTCCGTTGGTGTTCCGTTCGTTTTACTGGTATAACAAAGAAGAAATTGAGCAATCGCAGGGTATGCATCAGACGATTCTTGAAGCGATTGAACAAAGGGACCCGGAACGTTCCAAGTCAGCGATGTCCGAGCATATCTATAGAGGTCGCGATCATGTACTGCGTCACATTATTGAAGAAGGTGGGGACGAAGAGAAGGAGGATTGCTTGTGATTCATATTTGTGAAGTTGGACCGCGCGATGGATTGCAGAATGAAGCGCAGCTTCTTACTACGGAAGTGAAGGTAGAGATGATCGGTCGGTTAATCGAGGCTGGCTGCCAAAAAATCGAGGCGGTTTCGTTTGTGAATCCGAAGGTCGTGCCGCAGATGGCGGACGCAGAAGAAGTGCTGCGGTATGCTCCGCAGTATAGTGACGTGGTCTATGCCGGATTGGTATTGAGCCGTTCGGGGTTAGAGAGGGCCAGTCGCACGAATATTGATATGCTTCATATTGTGATGGCTGTAAGTGATGCGTTTAACCAGCGCAACGCACGCCGCAGCGCTGCTGAGTCGGCGGCTGAATTGAGTGCTGTGATTCGGGAAGCAAGCGCGGCGGGCAAACCTTGCATCGGGGTATTAGGCACTGCATTTGGCTGTCCATTTGAAGGTGAGGTATCGATTGAGAATGTCCTTGCCATTGCCGATCAATTCCTTGAAGCGGGCTGTGAAGGTATTACGTTAGCGGATACGACCGGAATGGCTCATCCCTTGCAGGTTCAGGCATGGGTGCGTGCCTTTACAAAGCGTTTTCCTGATGTAGAGCTTGGTCTTCATTTTCATAATACGAGAGGATTAGGTCTTGCCAATGTGTTTGCTGGTTATCAGGCAGGTGTCCGCATTTTTGATTCCTCGCTTGCTGGTCTTGGCGGCTGCCCGTTTGCTCCGAAGGCAGTGGGGAATGTTTGTACAGAGGATATGGTGAATATGTTCAGAGAGATGGGAGAGGAAACGGGGATGGAGGTGGAAAAACTAATCGAGACAGCTTGCTGGATGGAGGAGAAGATAGGGCGTCGTCTGGATGGAATGTTGATGAAGACAGGTACGGTCAAAATGTGAAACCCACTATAATGAAGGAGGACCCACATGGAAGATGCCGCTCGTACAACTGACACGTATGCATTCTATGTCGATATGGTGGAAAACAAATATTTTGCAAATGTAGATGCGAGGAATCTGGAAGGAATATTGGAGTGCTTCAATGAAGACGCCGTGTTTACCATTCAGTCTGCTCATTCTGTACATCAGGGACGAGATACCGAGATTCGTGCGATGTACGTGGAGCTGTTTCAAAACTATCAGCCGAAGATGGTGCACAAAGATTTTCGACATGTTGTAGACGTTGGAAATAGCCGTTGCTCTGCCCAGTTTAATGTAGAACTCATCTCTACAGAGGGCGGAGAGGAGATCTTTCTTACAAACTGCAATTTCTTCTATTTTGAGAACGGGAAATTTAAAGAAGTGTATGTATACATGAGCGACGGTCAAAATGTGCTTGGATAAATGGTATATTCCTAAATAAAGGCCTGAGGCAAGGGAGATCAATTCCCTGCCTTGGGCTTTTATTTTTGTAAGAAATCATCGGGCCTGCCGTATCTTTTTGTTGGTGTTCGTCGTTTACAGTATAACTATGCAAAGGAGTGATATATGTGACGACAATTCCGGTGGTAATTGAACAGACGAGTCGCGGAGAGCGATCGTATGATATTTATTCGCGGCTGCTTAAGGATCGGATTATCTTTTTGGGCAGCGCGATTGATGATCAGGTAGCGAATTCAATTGTGGCTCAGCTTCTCTTCCTCACAGCGGAAGATTCGAAAAAAGACATTCATCTATATATTAATTGTCCCGGTGGATCGACGACAGCGGGTATGGCCATCTATGATACGATGCAGTTTATTAAACCGGATGTATCAACCATATGTGTCGGGATGGCGGCTTCCATGGGTGCGATTCTGCTCGTGGCCGGAGCGCCTGGAAAGCGGTTGGCGCTGCCAAATTCGGAAATTATGATCCATCAGCCCTGGGGAGGAACGAAGGGGCAGGCCAGTGATATGATGATTCATGCAGAGCGAATCATTAAAATACGAAGCATATTCAATAAGATCTTAGCCGATCGTACGGGACAGCCGTATGAAAAGGTGGAAAAGGATACGGACCGGGATAATTTTATGCTGGCGGAGGAAGCAAAAAAATACGGGTTAGTTGATAAGATCATTGAAAAACTATAGCGTATTGTATTATCAAGGGTGTTGATGATTCAGGGTAAATCGTCACCACACCCTGCCCCAAACGGACGTCGGTTCGTCTCCCACACAGAAACATCGAGGGCCGCTTGTTGCCGAGCCAGTCGGAACAGCAAAACATCTGGGCAGATGCAAGAAGGGAGACTGTTGCTGTTCTCTTTCGCCTGGCTAGGGCAACCGCTCGGGAAGGGAGACGAAAGGCCTTGTTTGTGTCCGGTTGTGGTGCTCTTTTCCTCTTGGAGCCATCCACACCTTTGGTATCCATCGATGGATAGAAAAGATGGATGCGTCCAGCATGCGTCCCCTTTGTTTTGAGGGAACATGCGGACGTATGCAATTTGTTTTTTTCAATATATGGATAATAAACAGGCGTATTGCATTATATAAGAATTAAGAGTACCATAAAGGCAATTGGATACAAGTAACCACTAGGGGAGCCGAATGGCTGAGAGAAATATTTCGACCCTTTGAACCTGATCTGCGTAATCGCAGCGTAGGAAAGTGGCGTGAGGATGCTTTCGTTATGGCTGCAAACCACCCGCTTCGGGTGGTTTTTTGTTTTATAATAAGCACAACCAGAACTGCAATATAACATAAGGTGGAATGTGTATGCACACAAACTCAACACGACGTCTTACGATGATGGCGCTTTTGGTCGCCATCGGAATTGTCGGCTCAAGCTTTCTTTGGTTTCCGGCCGGCGTAGCCAAAGCATATCCCGTACAGCATGCGGTCAATGTGATCGCTGCGGTCACACTTGGCCCTGGGCCGGCTGTAATGATTGCGTTTATGATCGCGCTGCTCCGCAATCTTTTGGGCATCGGTACTATACTTGCGTTTCCGGGAAGTATGGTTGGTGCTCTGTTTGCAGGTTTTTTGTACAGGTGGACGCGCAGAGCCTCTATGGGAGCTGTGGGTGAGGTGGTAGGCACAGGGATCATCGGTGCCTTCATATCGGTACCGCTTGCCTCGATTTTTCTTGGAAAAAGTGCGGGCGCATTCGCATTTATTCCTCCGTTTTTCATCAGCAGTCTAGCAGGGGCAATACTGAGTTTACTGCTTGTGCCGACACTGAGAAGAGCGCTCCGTCAGGAAGAGATTCGCCCATCTTCCTCCATCCAAAAGTAAGAAGAGAACACAACAGCCTGGACTGCGTTCTGGGTTGTTTTTTTATGCGTAAAAACATACGTTTATGCGACCTTGCATACGTGATAGGTAACAAACTGCTTACCTTCTGTCATACAGCATTTGGCAATAAAGTTGCATTGGGTATAATTGTTCACCTAATCACGGGTGAAATGATACGAAAGGAATGGTGAAAATATGAGCCTACGAATGCGAATCTCTCTTTCGGCTGCTCTGCTTGTTCTTCTGGTTGTCGGCATCAGTGCTTTTTTCTCCTATTGGAGTGTGAGTCGGGCCGTAGAACAAGGTATTTCGGCATATAGTGCACAGACCGCTACCAATACGGTCGCCTATGTAGATATAAATACGTACAAAAAACTGCTCGCTCATCCTGAAGAAAATGAAGCATATTGGACGATTCGCAATACACTAAACGACGTACGCGAAAAGCTTGGTGCTCTCTATGTTTATACACTTACAGTTGATGGAGATGCGCTGCATATCATGGTGGACGGACAGCCGAAACATTCGAAAACGGCTTCGCCCATTGGTGAAGCTGTTACGGCTACGGCTTTTGAGGATGTAGCACCTGCTCTGCAAGGCCGTACTGCGTATAGCGGCCTCATTCACGATGAGAAGTATGGCGATTATTTTTCAGCCTTTGCACCGATTAAAGATGAAAACGGTGCCATCATCGGTGTGCTTGGCGTCGATCTGCATGCACCATTCGTTGCCTCCCTTACACAAGACATCCTGGCTTCTAATATTCCAACTTTTATACTTTCTAGCCTATTGCTTTTAGCGTTTTCCATTCTGCTGTTTATGTATGTCGTTCAGAGAAGTTTACGTCCTCTGCATTTGATTAGCAAAACAGCGGAAAAAATTGCAAACGGTGATTTGACATCCACTGTAGAAGCAGAACTTGCGATATCCGCGAACAGAAAAGATGAAGTGGGGCAGCTTGCTCATTCGTTTCAGATTATGGAGACGCGTCTCTCACACTTCATTCGGCAGGTGCAGCATACGGTGGATCATGTAGCGGCTTCCTCGGAACAACTAGCGCATGCTACAGGACAGACGGAGCAGGCATCGCATCAGGTGGCAACGACGATGCAGGAAGTCGCCGCAGGCAGTGTGCGTCAGGCAGAACAGACCCAGCATATTCTGCAGATGATGCAGAATATGACAAACCATGTGCACGAAGCTAAGGCGCAGGCGGATCGTAACCTAGACAATACGGGGGCAGCCGTCCAAATCTCGGATGAAGGCAAAAGAGCGATGGATGAGGCGATTGATTACTTGGCCTATAGTATGTCTACTGTAAAAAAAGCAGCGGAAACCATGCAAAACCTTGGCGTACGATCGAAGGAAATCAGTACGATTATTACAGTCATTACCGAAATCTCTGCACAAACCAATCTGCTTGCTCTTAATGCAGCCATCGAAGCCGCGCGTGCCGGTGAGCACGGTCGCGGATTTGCTGTTGTAGCAGATGAAGTGCGAAAGCTAGCGGAGGAAACAAATCAAGCCGCCGGCAAGATTACAGGGTTAATTCAGTCTATTCAATCAGAGACGCTGGAGACAATGACGATCATAAAGCAAAGCGAAGATGCATTCGAACAGCAGATGGAAATGATAGAACGGGGTGGGATAGCGCTTGTATCGATTGTAGAGCGAGTAAAGCACACGCAGGAGGACTCTGCAAGCATGCAGATTATTCTTGATCATGTCAATGCTCATACACAGCAGGTGTTTCATGCGCTCGAAGAAATCTCTTCGATTATCGAAGAGGCCTCCAGCGCTTCAGAGCAAGTATCGGCAGCGGCGGAACAGCAATTAGCTACAGTGGAGGAGATGGCGGCTAGCGTTGCGGAGACAGGCAGGTTATCTCATCAACTGCATGCCGAATTGCGAATGTTTCGGATCGAGCAGCATGTATGATGCAGTCTACCGCTGAAAGAGTGTGGCTGCTACAATGAAAATATGGATAGGATTCAAGCTGATCGACCCTGTTATGGTCAATCGATAGAGAAAGGAAGAGAGTAGTGGAAGAGAAATCAATCGTGTCGATCTGGATTGGTAGATCGGAGGATGAAGAGAAGGCACAGACCTTGATGGAGTACACATATGATGAAGATGGTGATGCGATAGCGCCTGCGTTTGTACAGGTGTATAACATGGAAGATACCTATATTGACGAGGACTTTGTAGAGGTTTCGTTCCGTCCTCTTTCCTCTTCGCTTACAGAGCTTCTTGAAGGGCATTCCTATTGGGAAAGCATTCTTCCCGCACTGCTTACGCGTATAGGAGAGACGCTGCCATTTGAGGCGAATACGATGGTGCTGCTCTATGATTATGTGTATAACGGTGGAGTGGTCGAAGCTGTGCTCGATGGAGTGAAGCTGCGCTATATAGGCGCGGTCCCTTTTGAAGAAGTATAGGCCTCCTCTCTTATAAGATCATAGAGATGATAAAATCATAGCTTTCTTGTATACCTATTGTTATAATTTGTGTAACAAGTACATATGTATTTCAAGGTGCTGCTAATCACAATGATTGATTCATAGCAGCATAAGAGGGAAGCCGGTGTGAATCCGGCGCGGTCCCGCCACTGTAATGAGGAGAGCTGTCTGCAAGTTATATCCACTGCTTCATGGTAAGCGAAGCGGGAAGGAAGCAGCGGCTTTATGATTCTAAGCCAGGAGACCTGCCTTGAGATGATGACACAACAAGCTCACGAGGATGAGAGATGTGCTGCGCTGCGTATGGTTAATGGGATACTCCATTAAGCTTTTTGCGAATGCGGTAACAAGGGCATCTTTTTCCTATGGAGAACGATGCCTTTTTTGTATGAAAAATATTAGCTGCAAGAGGTGAAACACATGGCTACACGAAATTTGCATGGGGTGAGGCATCATCTTCTACTATGCAACGGAGGGAGCTGCATGAAGCGCGGAGGAGAAGAGGTGACGCAGGGGATACGGGAGCAGATCGCTAATCTGGCTGCAGATGACCTCATTCACACTACACGTACACGCTGCAATGGCAGATGTGCGGATGCTTGTGTCGTGATTCAATATCCAGAAGGAATATGGTATCAGGATATGACGGCAGAGACGGGAAAACAACTAATCAATCGGATTGTTAGCGGGGAAGCGGCATATGATGCTCACAACATCACCTATACGTATCAAAAGGGAGAGTTTCTCCCGGCTCAGCAAGCTGAGATAGGCGGAACAAAGAAACAACCATCCTAAGGGATGCATTCACCGGGTAACGCATCGGTTGGCTTGTTTATAATTTCATAGTTTTGCTTTATGGTGCATGTGTGTAATTCATTACTTTGCATGCGTAATAGGGAAACCGGTGCAAGTCCGGTGCGGTCCCGCCACTGTAAACGAGGAGCAACTCTTATGCAAAACCACTGTTCCATGACGATGGAATGGGAAGGTAGAGAGGAGCAAGGATTCGTAAGCCAGGAGACCTGCCATGAAGAACAGCACTGTAAAACCACGAGGATGGGAAGGTGTTCAAGAGATCGGTGGGTGTCTGAACGTATAACGATCTTATTTGAGCATCTTTTCTTTTAGGAAGAGATGCTTTTTTGTATACAAAAGGAGGATATGAAGATGCATGAATTATTTATAGAAGGAATGCGCGTGGAACGCTTTGACGGAATGAGAGGACAAGTCCTTGGCACGCATGAACTTTTTCTTATTGTGCTGTGGGAGAATCACCAGTTGGGAGAATACCACATTGTGGATGATTTACCGCCATACTATTTGTATCCGATTGAGTGCGAAAAGGAAAGAGGTGGTACGCATGCAGGTAAAGAATGAAGGAGTTACGCTGCTTTCTTTATCTATGGAACAATCATTGCCGTATCCTCTGCATGCGGGCTTATCATGCTTTGGCAAGGCGGATGAACAGCATGCTCGTCTGCAAACAATACTCTCACAAGAACAAACACGCATTTGTATTGCTGTTCATCATGACACGATTGTAGGATATGCTACACTTCTACTGCCGGAGCCTGAAGAACGCTGGGCTTCCCTTCCATATGTCCGCATGATGGGAGCGTTGGAAGTAGCCCCTCCCTATCGCTCTCGCCATATTGCCTCTGCTATTCTACAGAAGCTTTTTCAAAGTGAGATAAATATTGAACAATGTATTGTTCTTGCTTTTGAATACTACTGGCACTGGGATTTACAACACGGCACATTAGATGTCTATGAATACAAGCGTATGCTAAAGCGGTTGCTCGTATCAGCAGGGATGGAAGAGGTCTATACGGATGATCCTGATATACAGGCGCATTCTGCTAATTTTGCGATGGCACGTATCGGAAAAAGTGTCTCATCTGAGCAAATGCAGCAATTCTTCTATACCTTACAGCCGCGGATATGGTGAACAAAAGGAGATATAGCGATTTTTTTATAAAAAGGGTTGCAAAGTTCCATCGTATATCATATATTATTAACAAATAACAAATTGTTAATTTAATTTGATTGAGTGAAGCCTTACACTCTACTCAGGGATACTGCCTGAAGTGGTTGAGGAGGAGTCATCCTAATGGCTAGATACAAAGACGAAGCAGAAGCATTGGCGAATTATGACCCAAAACAATATCGTACGCCGGATGGCTATACGAGTGACATCGCTGTATTCACTATCGTTTCTGATGAGAAAGATGAAATGAAGCGTACCGTAAAAATATTGCTTATTAAACGGGCTGCACTTGATGCCGAAGGTGAACCGAACATTGAAGGTGGCAAATGGGCGCTGCCTGGGGGCTTTATTGTACCGCCGGAGACGGCATACGAAGCAGCTAAACGGGAACTGAGAGAGGAAACAGGCGTCGAGAATATTCATATCCAGCATTATGGTGTATATGATGCATGGGGACGCGATCCGCGCGGCTGGATTATTTCCAATGCACATTATGCGATTGTATCAGAGGAGGCTTTGGCGAGGCGGAGAGCGGCAGATGATGCAGCGGAGGTAGCGTTGTTCGACTTAGCGGAGGTTGGCAATATACAGTTGGCTTTTGATCATCGGGCAATCATTGAGGATGCGGTGAAAGTTGTCAAATCAGATATGCTGACAACGACCGTAGCGAAGAATTTTTTGCCTGAGGAGTTTAAGTTAGAAGAACTACGGACCGTATTGCTTGCGGTCATTGATGACCCTGTGATTAGCGTAAAGTCGGCTTTTTTCAGAAAAGCGCCATCATTACCGTTTATCACAGAAGCGCTTGATGAGCATAACAAGCCAAAGGTTACTACACCGACAGGCAGGGCGAAGAGGCCAACACAGTTGTATCGTTTTGTTGATGTATGGATAACGCCGTCGATCTGGCGGTAATATTGTAAAGGGTGGAGATAAATCCATCACCCTTTTTTATACTTAATAATTAACAATTTGATAATTGATAATTTAAAAGGAGATGTGAAAAATGAAAAGAGCATTGCTTGTCATTGACTACACGAGGGATTTTATTGATGGGGCTTTGCCTGTTGGCCAACCGGGTGCAGCGATTGAGAATCGTCTTGCTACCATCACCGAAGAAGCAATTGTGCAGGGAGATTATGTTGTGTTTGCGGTAGATAAACACCAGGCGCATGATCCTTATCATCCTGAGACGACTTTGTTTCCTCCCCATAATATTGAAGGCACGAGCGGACGCGCGTTATATGGTCGACTTCAAAATATATACACGACCTATCAGGATAGGGGGAATGTGATGTATATGGATAAAACAAGGTACAGCTCTTTTGTCGGAACCAATCTGGAAATTCAACTGCGCGCAAGACAGATTCAAGAGATACATCTTGTAGGCGTCTGTACGGATATTTGTGTTTTGCATGCTGCTGTAGATGCCTATAATAAGGGATTTCGCATTACGGTTCATGAGGATGCTGTCGCAAGCTTTAATCAGGTCGGGCATAATTGGGCGCTGCAACATATGAAGCATTGTCTTGGTGCAACGATTTGCAGCCTGTAGAGAAGACATTCACATTCATCATGGGAGGGATTACGAATGGAGAAGCGATACACTGATGACAGTCTGGCATTGCATACCGATTTGTATCAGATAAATATGACAGAGACGTATTGGGAGGATGGTATGCATAATCGAAAAGCCGTGTTTGAATTGTACTTTCGAAAGCTGCCATTTGGAAACGGGTATGGTGTATTTGCGGGACTTGAACGAATTATTGAGTATATGGAAGCATTTTGTTTTACGGAAAGCGATCTTGCATATCTTCGTGAAGAGGCCGGGTATGGCGAAGATTTTCTTTCGTACTTACAAACGATTCGCTTTACAGGTACGATTCGGGCAATGCGTGAGGGAGAAATTGTATTCCATAATGAGCCGATTCTACGTATTGAAGCGCCCCTTGCAGAAGCACAATTAATTGAGACTGCGCTGCTCAATATCGTAAACTATCAGACCCTCATTGCCACCAAAGCGTCCCGTATCAAGCAAGTGGCCGGAGAAGATCGACTGATGGAATTCGGGACACGGCGCGCCCATGAATTTGACGCAGCCATCTGGGGTACAAGAGCCGCTTATATAGGCGGATTTGATGCGACAAGCAATGTGCGGGCAGGGAAGAAGTTCGGCATTCCTGTCTCCGGTACACATGCCCATGCTCTGGTGCAGGCGTATAGGGATGAATATATCGCCTTTCATAAATACGCTCGCCGTCACAAAGACTGCACTTTCTTGGTAGATACGTATGATACATTGAAGTCCGGTATTCCAACGGCCATTAGAGTAGCGAAGGAACTGGGAGAAAAAATAAATTTTACGGCCATTCGCCTAGATAGCGGAGATCTTGCCCGTCTATCAAAAGAAGCAAGGATCATGCTGGATGCTGCCGGATTTGTAAACACGAAGATTATCGCTTCCAATGATCTCGATGAGCATACGATAGCCGCATTGAAAATGCAGGGGGCAAAAATTGACGCGTGGGGAATTGGAACCAAAGTCATCACAGCCTATGATCAGCCGGCGCTTGGTGCTGTATATAAGCTGGCGGCCATTGAAGATGAAAACGGACATATGATAGATACGATAAAAATCTCTTCCAATCCAAATAAAATTACGACGCCTGGAATGAAGCGGCTGTATCGGATCATTAACTCGATTAATCATCATGCGGAAGGCGATTACATTGCATTGGAGAATGAATCTCCACAGAAAGAACCGAAGCTTCATATGTTCCATCCCGATTATCCGCATATCGGCAAGGTAGTAACAAACTTTGAAGCAAGAGAGCTGCACACAGATATTTACCGCGATGGTCAGCTTGTATATGATAAGCCGACGATCCATCAAGTAAAGGCATTTGCACAGCACAATCTCACGTATTTATGGGAAGAATATACACGTATGATGCATCCTCAGGAATATCCGGTTGATTTAAGCCAGGCATGTTGGGATAACAAGATGCATGCGATCGAAAAAATTCAAGCAAGGGTAAAAGGAATACAATAAAAACGTGAAAAAAGGAGAGCGATACTATGGCTCGTTATGGCATCTACGGTTCTGCATTCGATCCGGTGACCTATGCTCACTTGTGGACGGCAAAAACAGTAGCAACAAGACGCAAGCTCGATAAAATTTTCTTCGTTCCTTCAAGTGATGAACGAGAGGACAAAGACCGGCAGCTAACCTCCGGGAAGCATCGGCTGGCTATGCTTCACCTCGCTGTACAGGGCCATCCTTTGTTTGAGGTGTCGGATGTGGAAGTACAAGCGGAGGGATGGGAGCAATACACGTATTATACGATGGAGCACTTCAAGAAGAAGCATCCGGAAGATGAGTTGTTTTTCATCATGGGTGCAGACAATCTGGCGAGTATCTCTTCCTGGACAAAAGGCGAGGAGCTAATCAAGGAAAATAAATTTATTGTGATGGCCAGAGAGGGCTTCAATATGCTTGAAATTATCGCCAAAGATCCGATGCTGCGAAACCACGAGATGGATACGTTTGATCTGCTTCACAAAGGTCTCCAGATGGAGATTAGCTCGACCTATATACGTGAAGAATTCAGCTTTGGCGGCGATCCGGAGTTCCTGCTTCCCGATGCTTGTTATCAATACATTATTGAGCACAATCTGTATGGTCCCTCCACCCGTATGTAATATAATGAGTGGTGGAAAAGGATGGGGGGAACAACATGAACAGACAGATGCCCGGCTTACTCCTGCTCATACTCGTATGTATGGTGCCGCTTGGCTGTGTTCCGAATGGAGAGGTTGCTCCATCACACCAAACAAACACGTCACATACGGCGGGAGAATTGGAGGTACATTACCTTGATATTGGTCAAGGAGATAGCATCTATATCAAAACTCCAGCGGGAGAGGATATTCTCATTGACGGCGGCAAAAATGCGGCAGGAAAGCGTGTCGTTAATGCCCTCAAAAGCTACGGTGTTGAAGATATTGAGATGCTCATTAGTACACATCCGGACTCCGATCATGTAGGAGGCCTTGATGATGTGCTGAAGGCTTTTCCTGTTAAAGCGGTGTACGCGCCAAAAGTAGCCCATACGACAGAGACGTATATGGATTTTCTCCAGGCGGTAAAAGCGGAGGGAGTGAGAATTACATCAGCGAAAGCAGGCGTCATCCTCCCGCTACAAGATGTGACGGCAGCTTTTGTTGGACCGGTAAAAGAATATGCAAGTACGGATTTGAATGATTGGAGTGCGGTTCTTCATCTAACGTATGGTACGACATCCTTCCTTTTTACGGGTGATGCGGAAATCAAGGCGGAAAAGAACATGGTGGCGACGAAACAGCCAATACAGGCAGATGTAATAAAAGTAGGACATCATGGCGCAAGGACGTCAACAAGTGCGGTGTTTATAAAAGCCGTACAGCCAACCTATGCGATCATCAGTGTCGGAAAGAACAGCTATGGCCATCCGCATCCAGAAATTACGAATCGGTTAAAAGCGGAGAAGATAA